>JAJSZT010000058.1 GCA_030272815.1 Deltaproteobacteria bacterium | reverse complement strand
TTAAAAAAACTGAAAATCGTTATTATAACTATATAGAAGCTCATCTGCACATAAAGAAAAATAATTTAGATAAAGCTATCTACTACCTGACTAAAACCATTAAAGACGATCCTGAAAATTTATATTTACAAAGAGAACTTGCGATTTTTTACCTTATGCAGAAAAACAACTTAAAGGCGCTAAATATCGTAAAAAATATTATAGCTAAGAATCCAAGAGATATAGATTCTCTTATTATGTACGGTAGAATTAAACAAAACCTGAAGCAAATTGATGATGCTAAAGAAGCATATGAAAAGGTCATTGCCAATGATCCGGCTCAAGAAAAAATATATTTGATTCTTGGTGATATTTATATGGAAGAAGGCGATTTGGGCAAAGCCTTAAAGGTATATAAACAGTTAGTTGATAAATATCCTGAATTTTATGCAGGGTATTTTTTTATTGGAAAGATTTATGCTGAACAGGGCAAAATAGTTGATGCTGAAAAAGAATTTCTAAAAACATTAGATTTGGAGCCAGACCTTGAGGAAGCCAGATTTGAGTTGATTGAACTTTATAAAAGTATAGGTGAAGAACAAAAGACTATTGAAATATACAAAGAAATTCTGAAAAGAAATTCAAATAACATCAGAGCTGCCCTTGAGCTTGGTCTTCTTTATTATAAGAATGGAATGATTAAAGATTCAGATAAACTATTTAATGACCTGGCTGCAAAAAGCTTGTCTGATTCTGAAGTTATAAAAAAAGTCGCTCAGATATATTTGGATAAAAAGAAATATAATGACGCTATTATTGCCATAGAAGGAATGTTAAAGAGTTTGCCCGGCAGTTCAGACATTCATTATGCCGCAGGAATGGCATATAATGCAATTAATGATAAAGAAACAGCAATAGCCCAGTTTAAACAGGTGCCGCCGGATTCAAAATTTTATCAAAATTCAGTAATCCAGATTTCTTTTCTATATCGGGATCTGGGAAAAATAAGGGAAGCCATTAATTTCTTAGAAAATTTAATAGAAAATGTTCCTGACAAACCAGAACTAATGCTTTATCTTGCTTCATTTTATGAAGAGAATGAAGAGTTCTATAAGGCTGAAAAAGTTCTTAAGAAGGCAATCAAAATTGATCCAGAGAATATTGAACTCCATTTCAGCCTCGGAGTTGTTTATGACAAGTGGGATAAAAAAGAGGCAGCAATAGAATCGATGAAGACGGTTATAAGCCTTGAGCCTCATAATGCAAATGCTTTGAATTACATAGGTTATATCTATGCAGAGCTTGGGATAAATCTTGATGAAGCCGAACGTTTTATAAAAGAAGCATTAAAGCACATGCCTGATGATGGTTATATCACTGACAGCCTGGGATGGGTATATTATAGAAAGGGACGCTACAAAGATGCGCTTAAGCTTCTGAAAAAGGCGGTAGATTTGGTTCCTGATGATCCAGTTATTCTGGAACATCTGGGCGATGTTTATTTAAAAATGACTAATAAAAAAAAGGCTCTTATGTTTTACGAACGTTCTCTATTGAAAAGAGAAAAGGATAAGGCGGATATCAGGAAAAAGATTCAGGATCTGAGGTGAAACAGGCAATCATCCTATTTGTAGCTGTTTTTTTTTCTGCATGTTCTTCTTTTACGGGAAGAATTGTTGAGGAGCCTCCTGAATTATTAGACACAGCCGCTATAGCTGAAGTTAATAATCTTCTTTCAAATATTAGACTTAAAAACAGAAACCTTAAAACATTTAAAGGCATTGGCAAAATAACATTTTGGGAAGAAGATAAAAAAAGTATTGCTTCAAGTATTGCATGGGCTGGGTCTGACCCTGACATGATACGAATAGCCATTTTGAACATTTCAGGCCAACCTTTATTAAGCATCGCAAATGACGGGCAATGGTTTTATTTTTTATCCCATACTGATAATAGCTTTTACAAGAAACGCTCTTCATATTCTAACCTGAAAAAAGCAATTCAAATACCTATAAAACCTGTTGAAATAGTATCATTACTCGCCGGCCGTATTCCGCTTTATGAATATCATACAGCTAATATTATCAGAAATAAAAAGCAAGGATATGTAATTGTTTTAAAAAAAAGAAGTGGAAATGTGATTCAAAAAATTTATCTTAATGAAGATAAAAAAGATGTCAAAAAGGTTGAGTTATTTGATGCAAATGAAAAATTATTATATTTTGTAGTAATTGATAGCCTGCAGAAGATAAATAAATATCATGTTCCTTTGAAGCTAAGTGTATCAAGCGATAATGGCAATGGATTCAAGATTGATGTTTACAAATACTGGACAGATGTTTCTGTTAATCCATCAATGTTTGTTCTGACACCGCAGTTAGATGATTAGGTGATTAGATGATTGATTCAAAAAAAGTTATTGCCATAGAGGCACGTCTTAGAGATTGCAGGAATGTAATTACTTTGGGAGTTCGACCAAATTTTTCTGATTACAGCCCTCAAGAGGCGGATTTAATTAGAAGCGCAAAAAAAATATATTACCCGACAACTTTCTATGCAGATCTGTTTGATGCAATGGGGAAAAGTACTTTCCCAAGTTATCACACATACAAGTGTGTTCAGGACAAGATCAAACAGACAGCGTTGTTTGATCTGCTGGAGATATCTCATCCCAGAACGCGGGTATTTTACGGAAAGCGTCAGAAACCCTTTATTACAGAATATTTTAAATTCCCTTTTATTGGCAAAGTACCAAGAGGATCCGCCATGGGGAGAGGGGTTTACCTTATAAAAAATAAAGATGACCTTTTTGCCTACTTAAATATTGTTACTCCCGCTTACATTCAGGAATACATACCATCAGACCGCGATATAAGGGTGGTTGTTATTGGAAATAGAATAGTTCATGCTTACTGGCGGATAGCTCCTCCATCTGATTTCAGAAGTAATGTCTCAGTCGGAGGGAGTATTAGTTTAGACCCTGTTCCAGAGGAAGCCCTTGATCTTGCACTTCATACCGCACAGAGCTGCAAATGGAATGATGTAGGCATTGATATCTGCATGTATAAAGACAAATATTATGTTCTTGAAGCAAATATGAAATATGGGAAGGAAGGCTTCCGAAGGGCAGGAATAGATTATATTAAACTCATGGAAGATATGATTGAAAATGAGGAGCTGTAATAAAAATGCTCCTGGATAATATAAGATTGGCTTTAAATCAGCGGGAAGCTGAGTCATTATCTCCTTTAGCTGTTTTAAACTCCAAAGGCTTCCGTCGTTCACATGAAGAAAAGCTTAAACATGGATATCGTCAGGCCTTTTCTCTGGATGTCGATAGAATTCTTCATGCTCTTGCATATACAAGGTATATTGATAAAACCCAGGTATTTTATCTTATTGAGAACGACCACATAACTCACAGAGTGCTGCACGTTCAGCTAGTATCTAAGATAGCCAGAACAATAGGTCGTTTTCTTGGATTAAATGAGGATCTTATTGAGGCAATATCTCTTGGGCATGATATTGGGCATACTCCTTTCGGGCATGATGGTGAAAGGTTTTTGTCTGAGATATGCAAATCTTACGGCATTGGATATTTTTTACACAGCGTTCAGGGCGTGCAGTTTTTAGACAGAGTAGAACGAAAAGGAAAAGGATGGAATCTATGTCTTCAGACTCTGGATGGAATACTTTGTCATGATGGAGAGATACATAATGAAATGCTTAAGCCTGAGCGAAATAAAACCTTTAAAAAATTAGATGAAGAGATTGCAGCAAAAAAAACTGCGCCGGATATGCAACTGATTCCCATGACTCTTGAGGGCTGTGTTGTACGCATGGCAGATACCATCAGCTACGTTGGAAGAGACCTGGAAGACGCCATAAGATTGAAAGTAATTAAACGTTCCGATATCCCGGAGGATATTGTAAAAATCCTGGGAAATACGAACGGAACAATTGTATATAATCTCGTTACGGATATTATAGAAAACAGCTTTCAAAAATCATATACAGCATTTAGTCCTGAAATATCTGATGCCCTGAAAAGCCTGAAGGGTTTTAACCTCGAATATATCTACATGAATTCAAAAATTAAAACCAACCTGGAAAGAATAAAAGAACTTTTTGAAATGCTTTTTGAAAGATATCTCAATGATGTTGAAAATGAGAATCATTCTTCAGTGATTTTCACAAGATTTTTAGAAGATATGTCATACGATTATATTGAAAATCACAGCAAAGAAGAAATTGTAAGAGACTTTATTGCCGGTATGACGGATAAGTATTTCTTGAGACAGTGCCCAATTGAAATGAGGCCGAAAATTCAAATAAAGTAATATAATAGGTTAGCCACAAAGACACCAACTGCGCGTGTCCGCACGCAAACAGGTCTTTTTGATAACGATTTAAAATCCATATCTTTTCTTTGTGCCTTAGGGATTGGAAATAAATAACCCCTCGGTTTCAAGAAGGGCTAATTGTATAATTCCACTCCCCATGAAAAGAATGTTTCTCTATTTTAATCGTCTTCATTTCTTTATCGGAGACCTTTACTCCAATAGGATATCCGTTAGAATCGAGTGCCGCTTGTATTTTTAGTCCGGCATCAGTGGTGGTGTTAGCGATTAAGTTGATAATTACCTCATGGCTCGTCAAGGGTCTGCCTCGCCAGTTTTTGGTAATATGAGAAAACATTTGATGTTCAATCTTATTCCATTTACTTGTACCTGGTGGAAAATGGCATACAGTCATTCTGATTGCATCTATTTTTTCTTTTGATATCATATAACAAAAATATCATAAGAAAACTTAAAACACAACAGAAAATCGATGACTTATTTATTTCCACTTTCTTAGCAGCTGAACTATTACCTTATTTCTTCTTTCAGCAGGCAGCATGCAACCTTGTATTCAGGTGTGCCATCGCTTTTGTAGCTGAGATTTTCAGGCTGTACGAGCTTGTTCATAACACATCCTTCAGGTATATTAAGATTAAAAAGATCGTTCTCATTTATTTTGCCTGTGTTGACGAGCCTATTGTTTTTAAAGATCATGCTGTGCAAAGGGAAGTCTTCGCAGATAGGGCATCTGTAAACCCTTCCGTTGGGGAAGATGAAATAATTTTCTGCCACAAGACCCGCGCATTCAAAGGTTTCTTCGCTGCTTAAAAAGACTTTTGGATATGAAACAGTTATGCCGCGCTTTGCGACTTTTTCAGCAACGTCGGGTATTATGCTTAACCATTCGGATCTGGAAACCTGTAATTTTTCTTGATTTATTTGGGCCGGCTTGCCCCTGATACCTATAACCTGTACGAAAAATCGTTCTATATTCAGATCATCCAGCAGGGGTACCATCATTTCAAGCTCGTGTATATTGGCGCTGCTTACTGTATAGATAAGACTTGTGCCAAACCCCATAGAAACGGCTTTTCTTATACCTTTTATGCATTTGTCATATGATCCTTCTCCTCTGATCATATTGTTTGTCTTTCTTGTTGCCCCATCGAGGCTGAAACTGAAATAGTCAACATCATCAGGCGAAACTTTTGAAAGTATGTCATTAAAGAGATATCCGTTTGTGTCAACAGTTATGGAGTTGTACCCCATATTTTTTGCTTTTTTTATGGCAAGTGAAAGGTCGGGGTGAATGGTAGGCTCTCCACCTAAAAAAATGACATTGGCAATGTTGCTTTTTTCGGCAAAAGCGCCGAGCCATGCCTCTATTGTTGACAAAGGAAGGGTGTTTTCTCCATGTTGTTCTCTGTTTATATAACAGTGCCGGCAATTGAGATTACACTTCGTTAGAATATGAAAGAACACATTTGTGGAATTTTTTGAGAAGGAAACGGTTTTTTTCATTTACCTAAATCCTGCAAGTAGGGTAGACAACCTTGAATATTGTATGAGAAAATGCGTTCAGAGTTTTGATGACGTGGTATTATGGAGCAAATATCATTAAACATATTGAAACTATTTATAATTTATTACAAGATTTTTTATGCAGGTTTTAGAATTTAATCTTTTCTGTCAGTACTTCCAGTTGCTTTTTGGTTTCGACCAGTTCTTCGTTTGTTAATCGTAATCGGATTGATAGATATTCCGCAAATACTTTATACAATAAGAGTAGAAAATTTGCAGTTTCATCATCTGAAGGGAGCCTGTCGGTAGCAGCGGTGTTAACGGCAAGACATATTGTTTCCTCCTCCGCATAGACCGATGCCGACCTGCTTAACCTGTCCAGAATTCTCATTTCACCGAAAATTTCACCGGTTTTACTTATTGTACTGATAGTAACTCCATCTTTTTCTACTCGTACCTTGCCGGAAAGAAGAAAGTAAAACCACGGGTCTATATCACTCTCTTTGATAATTATCTCTCCATCTTCGTATCGCCTTACCTTGCTTAGCCTGAGCATTTTGCCCAGATTCTTTGTCTCGAATTTTCTCAAAGCCGGAATAAGAAAGAGCTTTTGTATATTGTGAATACTATCTTTAAGATATTTTGATTCAATCATAATTGTGGTCTCGAATAATTTTCCCCTTCCAACGACCCCTCACCCTTGCCCAATGGGGGCTTGGAAGGGAAAAATATTTTCTTATCTGAAAAAACTTTTCATAAACTTTTCATAAAACTTTTCATAAAACTTTTGACAGTACCTTTGTTGATAGGAAAACGATGGGATTGCAATGAGATAAATTTAATATCACAAAAGGTCATGATGGTAAAGGTTGAAAAGCAGGTTTTGCTAATCCTATAGAATTAAAGAAATAATAGTATATGTAAAACTTTTCATAATGTAAAATAAATTACACAGTAAATTAGGTGCTATTTTTTTTTGAGAATTTATAACTAATTGATATATTTTATATATATTTTAGCCACTCTTTTTGGTATAAATAATGCATACTTAAATTAACTAACTAAATAACAACTAAATTCTGCAAGTGTTGAGCTTCCCGCAGCCGCAAGGCGTGAAGCTGTTGTGAACTACCGCAAACGTTCTGCAATCCAGCTATAGCGAGACGGATGCGGTGAAATCGGTGCTTCCGTTGGATAAAACATAAAGCTACCTAAAAAAACGCAATTTGCAACCTTTCGAGGTATAGAAGGCATGAAAAAAGTAAATTGCTATCTAAATGATCATGAAATGTCTTGAGTGGTAAACTATGAGTGATGCATATATATTGGATAATGGCGGCAGACGTTTTGGCATTGAAAGAAGGAAATTTTCATACACAAATTATTTCCCTGAAAGAAGGTTCGGCAACGACAGGAGAAAGGGAGTTGACAGGAGAAAGGGTTGTGCTCACAGAGAAGGTATAGAGAGAAGATCTGTTTTTTAATTGGTTTATACTGGTTTGCAATGGTAATCAGACAGGCAGTGCCGGAGACGGCGCTGCTTTTTTTGTTTCTATTTTAGCCCGTTTTTTCAAACTGAGTTTGCCGCATAGGCAAGGTAAAATCCATTCGCAGTGAAACAGCATTCCTAATAAAAAATTAACATTATACTAACATTATGTTAATATAAATAATGGATTTATAATTATAATTTTTAAAAGGAAAAAAGTATGGCAAAAGAATGTATCCTGGTTGTAGATGACGAAGAAGATATCCTTGAGCTGGTAAGATATAATCTTGCCAGAGAAGGCTATCAAGTAATTAGCGCATCTTCCGGTGAGAAATGCCTTAAAAAAGCCAGATCAGAGAAGCTTGATTTAATCGTGCTGGATCTAATGCTTCCAGGTATGGATGGCCTTGAAGTTGCAAAAAATTTGAAAAGTGATTCAAAGACAAAGCATGTCCCAATCATTATGTTAACGGCAAAAGGAGAGGAGGCGGATATCGTTACTGGTTTGGAACTTGGAGCTGACGATTACATAACCAAGCCTTTCAGCCCCAGAATTTTAATTGCAAGAGTACGTGCTGTTATTCGCAGGAAAAAGAAGGAGGAAACTGATGATGATATGTTGGTTATTCAAGTCCACGATATTGTAATTAATCCTCACAAGCGAGAGATCCTTGCAAATGGGAAGCCTGTTGATTTGACATTTACTGAGTTCCAGATACTTTATTATCTTGCAAAGAGACCAGGGTGGGTCTTTACGCGTACTCAGATTGTTGATGCGGTTCGTGGAGATTATTACCCGGTTACGGATAGATCCGTTGATGTTCAGATTGTTGGACTGCGGAAAAAGCTCGGCTCCTGTGGCAGATACATAGAAACTGTAAGAGGGGTAGGGTACAGGTTCAGGGAAAATCCATGAAAAAAAAGAAACGATTGCTATGGCAGTTATATCCATCTTACCTGCTGATTACACTTATTTCTCTTCTGGCTGTCAGCCTTTTTGCTTCAAGTGCCTTTAGAGAGTTCTTCCTTGAGCGTACTGCCGCAGACCTCAAGTCAAGAGCACATCTATTGGAAAAACAGATGGGAAACTACATTGCACCTCTGGATGAAATGTCGGTCGATTCTATATGCAAAGCAGTCGGTGAGCGGTCATTTACCCGCATTACCGTTATACTTCCTTCAGGGAAAGTGGTTGGTGATTCTGAAGAAGCACCGGAAAATATGGACAACCATGCTAATCGTTTTGAGGTGGCAGAAGCTTTGCTTGGAAATGTTGGAACCTCTACTAGATACAGTGGTACACTTCGACAAGATATGATGTATGTTGCGATACCATTGGAGAAGAATAATGAGGTTATTGCTGTCTTACGTACTTCAATACCGGTAACTTCAATATATGATGAGCTGCACTCCATGCAGATTCAGATAGGCTTCGGATATTTACTTATAGCGTTTTTTGCTGCCGGAATCAGCTTGTTTATTTCTAAACGTATAAGCAGGCCAATAGAGGAAATGAAAAAAGGCGCGGAGCAATTTGCTCGCGGTGATTTGGCTTATAGGATGCCTGCTCCTGATACAGAAGAGATGAGAGGTTTAGCTGAAGCAATGAACCAGATGGCCGCGCAACTGGATGATCGAATAAAGACAGCAATAAAACAGCGTAACGAGCTTGAAGCCGTTCTTTCAAGTATGGAGGAGGGTGTAATCGCTATTGACAGAGATGAGAAAATCATCAGTATAAATCAGGCAGCCGCCCGGATGTTTAAAAGCAATCCATCTGATTTAGAACAGCGAAGCATTCAGGAAGTGGTCAGAAACCCTGAGCTGCAGAAAATTGTAAAAAGCGCTCTTGGAAGCGGTGACCACACAGAAGGCGATATCGTTCTTTATCAGAATGAAGAAAGCATTTTGAATGTCCAGACCACTTCTCTTCTAAACGAAAATGAAAGATTTATAGGCATACTTATTGTATTGAACGATGTGACCCGGCTAAGACGTCTGGAAAATATGCGGAAAGAATTTGTATCCAATGTTTCCCATGAAATCAAAACACCTCTCACAGCAATAAAAGGGTTTGTGGAGACTTTAAGTCACGGAGCAATGGACAATCCGGACGAAGCTAAACGGTTTTTAAATATTATCGAAAAACATGTTAACCGCCTGGTTGCTATAATAGAAGATTTTATGCGCCTTTCAGTAATTGAACAGAAAGATAAAAGTGAAGACATAAAGCTGGAAAAAGGAAAAATCAGGAGTGTTATTAAAACAGCTATTCAGGTCTGCCAGGCAAAAGCAGAAGCAAAAAAAATAAAAGTCAATCTGATATGTCCTGAAGATATTTCAGCCAGAATAGATCCTCCACTTCTTGAACAGGCTGCAGTAAACCTTCTTGATAATGCAATAAAATATAGTGAAGAAGGCGGGTTGATTCAGATTGAAGCAATTACCACAGATACTGAGGTATGTATAAATTTTAAGGATTATGGAATCGGAATTCCAAAAGAACATCTTCCCCGTCTTTTTGAAAGATTCTACAGAGTGGACAAGGCTAGAAGCCGCAAGCTCGGAGGAACAGGGCTGGGCCTTGCTATTGTTAAACATATAATACAGACTCACGGGGGATACGTAACAGTTGAGAGTAATCCTGGCGAAGGAAGCAATTTTGTTATCCACCTGCCTAAAATCTCAGGTGAATAGACTGAAGTCTGAAGGCTGAAGCTTTCTGACAGGTTTGTCAATTTTATTAATGGCCAACGCCAGGGTTAACCTGCCGCCAAGAAGTGTGGGGCGAGGAGCCTTAGCAGTTCTGCGAGTGATATGCGGGGGCAGACCTCAGCCCTATCCGCCCTTGCGTACTTTTAAATGTTTTTCTATTGATTTACTTAAGCCTGTTACCCCTGCCAAAAAATCCAGATCCAAGATGGGTGCAATTTAAAACGAGACTCATCTCTTAAAGCCCCCTAAAACAGATGATAGCAACCATATTTTTTACACAATTATAACAATTCTTTCACACGAATCTCATATTCAGTGTTTATAATCTACATAGTGTCTGAACGAAAACCCCTCTTTTTCGTTCAGGCACGAACTAATCAAATTCTAACTCATTGGTAATCAAGCTTTAATAAGGGCTCGGTCAAAAATAAGTTGGTAGAATTTGCGCCCAAATTTGCCGTAGATTTCATCGATCTGATTGAGCAAAACCGCAGGAATAGCGAGCTATTTCGAGGACTTTTGCGAATGAAGATTGATTAAAGATATGGTGAAGTTGGGATGCAAAAATGCCAAGTTGTTTTTGACCGAGCCCTAAGGATTTACGATAAAGGTTCAATTTTAAATATTAAGACAAACGTAACAGTTCACAGTTCACGGTTTACGGTTGATCAAAACATAAAACTGTTAACTGTAAACCGACAACCATGAACTGTTACAGACAAACAAAAGAGGACAAACGAGTTATGAAATATCATATAGTAAAGGATGACGATTTTTTTATTGTAAAAATCTCAGGTCAACCCAAAAAGAATGAGGCCCTTCAGGTCAAAAGTATCCTTTCCTCTTATCTCAAGGAAAGAGGCATAAGAGTAATTATGGATTTCAAAGAGTTAGAGAAGTTTGAACCAATCACCCTTCTGGGGGTTTTAAACGGTATGAGAAAGGAGATTGACCTTTTAGGAGGATGCTTGAAGTTATGTTCCTTGAAGCTGGAGATACTAAACTATTTTAAGGAAAATCGTCTGGATCAGTTCTTTAAGATTTATAAAGATGAAGAAGGCGCAAAAAAGAGTGAATGGAGAAATTATGGTAAAAGATGACCTGATAATAGAATTGCAGCCCAACATTTTCCGGCTCAAGGGAGAGGATACCAGTAGCCACAGCTACCTGATCAGGGGAGATTATAAAAATGTTCTCATTGATTCAGGAGTGGATAAAAATTTCTCAAAATTGCAAAAATCCTTACTTACACTGGGACTCAAGATCAGAGATATAGATATAGTAATCAATACCCACGAACACTTTGACCATATTGGAGCCAATCGTTATTTCCAGGATTATTCTCTGATTGCCGCCCATCGCTTTGCTGCTACCAAGATTGCAGTGGAAGATAGATACGTTACTATGTATAAATCGGCCGATCTAAACGAGCTGTCCCTAAAAGTTCATCTCTGGCTGGAAAACAGATTTCGATTTGACCTCGGGAACTACATCCTGGAAGTAGTGCATACACCCGGGCATACTTCCGGTTCAATTTGTATTTATGAATTTACCCGAAAGATCCTTTTTACAGGGGATACTCTATTTGCCGGAGGCACACTTTCCTATATTGGCGAGTCTGGAAGTGTTGGCGATTATATCAATTCAATCAATCTATTGGAGACAAGAAAAATAAATGAGCTCTATCCAGGACACGGGAGAATTTCAAACACCCCGGAAGAGGATATGCAAAAGGCCATTCTGAATGCCAGGGCGCTTTTGAGGGACGAAGAGGGGGTAGAGATTACCGATTTCCGAGATGTCCCTGATAGTTAAACCAAATTATATTCTTATGCTAATCAACATATAATAAAAAGGCAAGATAATAGCCCCCTATAACTTCTACTCCTTTTTTTCTTCGGCCTCTTTAGCTTATATCTTCATCAGCTCGGGACATCCTTCGAAAGGTCGCTCGCGCTTTGTCAGTCCCGATGATTGCGACCAGATCGTTCAACTGGAACCGAAAGCTAGTATCAGGGTTGGGCTCAAGCTTGTCGCCGCGAATAACTCCGACAACAGATGCCCCGGTCGCCTTTCGTATCTCAGCTTCACCGATCGATTTGTCGATGAGTGGACTTCCTGACTCGACCAATACCCACTGGAGATCGAATTGCTGTTCAGCGGTTCTGAGTTGGGTAAGAGTCTTGTAGTCACCGCTCACACTTAACAGAGGAGCAAACAGCTCCTGCCGAAGAGCCTCCGTGTATTGCTGGATCTCCGGCGCGGGAATACGCAGATAAACAAGAGCTTTTCGAGTCATCTCGAGTCCGGCCTCGAATTCTGGCAACACCACCTCCGTAATGTTCAGTTCCTTGAAAATTCCAAGAACCTCTAAGCCGGATGCCCTTGCCACGATGTCGACCTGACTATTGAGCCCTTTCGCATGAACCGCTACGGCTCGTGACACAACGATTCCCGGTGTCGTGATGAGAAGCAGGCACGCTGAAGCAATCTCGGCGGCTTCAAGTACAATCTCATGGCTCGCGTCGCCATACACGATCGGCATTCCTGCGACCTTGGCCTGTTCAACCCGACGTTGATCGAACTCAATGATTACGAATTGCAGCCCCAAACGCTTTAGAACCTGAGCTATCTGAAATCCAATCCGCCCACCGCCGGCGATCACCACGTGGTTCTGCAGCCCAGCTTCTGGGAGGTTTATTGAGTCGAGCGGCTCATGCCTGAACCAACGCTTTTTTAGAGCATACAGCCGTGCGGTCTGGCCTGAAACAATAGGCGTTAGTATCATAGTCAACACAGCGGCTGTCAGGACGAAAGAATAGACGTCGCTCCCAATCGAATTGGTCGAGACGCCCACTCGTGCAAGCACGAACGAAAACTCGCCGATCTGGAATAGTCCAAGCCCTACAGCCAACGGGATGACATTCCCATATTTGAACACGAGGGATATCAAAGCGAAGATGCATCCTTTGCCGATGCTCACCGCCAGCACAAGAAGGAGTACCTGCCCGAGATGGTCCAGCAGAAAAACCGGATCCAAAAGCATCCCGACCGACGCGAAGAACAGGAGCCCGAAGAGATCCCGGAGCGGGATGATGTCGCTCAATGCTTGGTGGCCGTAGTCCGATTCGCTCAGCACCATCCCCGCGACGAAAGCTCCGAAGGCGAACGAAAGGCCCACCAGATATGTGACATATCCGACTCCGAGCCCGATGGCCGTGATGGCGAGCAGGAACAGCTCTCGTGAACCCAGCTTGGCGATGTACGTCATGAAGCGTGGCAACAGCCTGGTTCCAAGCAGGATCATCCCAGCGATAAAAACTGCTGCCTTTAATGTCGCGTACCCGAGCGCAGGTAGACCAAGAGAGGGGTTGTTCATCTGCGGAAGGATGATCATCAACGGAACTACGGCCAGATCCTGAACGATCAGCATCCCGATCATCACCTTACTCGATAGAGTGCCGAGCCAACCTTGACTCATCAGCGTCTTGAGGATCACCATGGTGCTCGAAAGGGAGATGATGGCTCCGAGCCAGATAGATTGTTTCCAGTCCCATCCCATAAGATGTCCGATGCCGAATCCGAGCCCGATGGTGAGGATGATTTGAATAGGTGTGCCGATCAGGGCCACTTTCTGCACCGGCTTGAGATTCCGGAGAGAGAACTCAAGCCCAAGAGCAAAAAGCAGAAGGGCAACCCCAATCTCTGCAAGCTGCTCAATTTCGTGGATACTCGAAACCGTGAGACCGCTCGTGTAGGGGCCCAGGATCACTCCAGCCAGGATGTAGCCCAGAATCAATGGCTGCCCCAGTCTCTGCAGCAATAGGCCGCTGAAAAAAGCAGCTACGACGAGGAGGATGATGTCAGTGGTGATACCCATGCGCGGCACTCCAGTGCAACTATCGTCCTTCCTGCTCGGTGGTTATATTAAGGCCGAACCCTTTGTTCGTTCCCCCGTGAAAGAATGTGATACAGGCCACCTTTAAACTCAATTCTCCATGGTCTTGACATATTTTTTCAATAGCATCTGCGTAAACCAATGTCAACTAATGCGCTAATCAAGATGGACACCAACGTCCTAATAATATTACTTAATGTCAAGTTACTTACTTATTTATGGACGTCCCGGAGCCCGGATTGTTGAGTGAGATGGGCTACTTTGGTTTGCTCTTTCTGTCCTGCTGGAACAGTGGGAGTTTTGGTGGGAAGTCTATTTTTGGATTTTCTTTTGCTCATTAGCGAAACGTTTTACCGCAAGTTGAATGTTGCGGCCTGTGCGAGCCCAATGACCGTGCATTCTCTCTTGAATATTCTCTTTTGGCACAAATCGCCTGTAGTCTGTTAAAGGGGCTATATCCATGACACTGCCGACCCCCCCTTAATATATTTTTAAAATGTTTGGTCATATTTTTTTATAATGTAATTGCATAAAATAATAATTTAATATTTTCGGATAAATTTTACAAAAAGTCAACTTTTTAATTTTGTACCAGGATTATCGAGCAGTCCGGCGAACGTCGCTAATCAGCCGCGCGGCTTTTTGCGTCGGCTGAATTAGCCTTGTTGTGTGCCGGGCACGGCACATGATATTTATTTCATCTTCCATACCCATGGACGGTCAAAGCGAACACCTCAAATTCTTAATGGAACTTAAGCCTACCGTTCAAAACCTCTTGCACATACCATTGTTCGGTCTTTTTGCATATCTGTGGCTGAGAGCCTTTACCAGTCATGGTTTTTCCAAAACGAAAACGTTCATTTTTACTATCGCAATAACAGTAGGCTACGGCATATTAGACGAATTACACCAAACCTTTGTGCCGGGTAGATATGGCTCGCTGACAGACATGCTTTTAAACATTGCCGGCATCATCACAGGCGCAATGGATTATTATGCTAATATAGATGGTGTTAAATGGTTCTGCGAAAAGATTTTTCCAATTGTTAAAGACAGGTATCCAAAAGTACAATTTTATATCGTGGGGTCTAATCCAAATCCGGAAATTCAAAAATTAGGAAGTAATAAATGTATTAACGTGACTGGTTTTGTTGAAGATATAAGACCGTACTATAATAATGCGGATGTTTGTGTAATACCGCTTCGGATTGCCAGAGGAATTCAAAATAAAGTGCTTGAAGCCATGTCAATGGGAAAAGCGGTGGTAACTACATCTACTGCTGTTCAAAGCATTAAAGCCATATCAGGAGTACACCTGCTTCTTGAAGATAATTTTGACAAATTTGCTGAAGCGGTTTCAATGTTGTTGGAAAATCATACTCTAAGAAATTATTTAGGGACAAACGCAAGACAATTTGTGAAGTCAAATTATAACTGGCAAGGGAATATGAAAAAATTTGACGAACTAATGGGGCAAGCAGAGGCTGGGAGGCTATGAGCTACAAAATTTTTCACATCCTCGATCACAGTCTCCCGCTTCACAGCGGTTATACTTTTCGCAGCCATAATATTTTTAATGCACAGCGCAATATAGGCTGGAATCCTGTAATAGTCACTTCACCCAAGCATGAGGAAAGCTGGAAAGGTAATTGGGAACCTCAGGAACAAATCAATGGGTTTCGTTATTATCGAACATGACCTATTTCTAACAAGTGTATTCCTTTTAAAACAGAACTTCAATTAATGAGAGCCCTGGGCAGGCGCATTCAGGAAGTAGCCCACCGTGAAAAACCTGATATTATTCATGCCCATTCACCGGTTCTTAATGCCATTCCTGCTCTATGGGCGGGGCGTAAGCTTGGAATTCCTATTGTTTATGAAATTCGTGCTTTCTGGGAAGACGCTGCTGTCGATCATGGTACATATTCAGAAGGCTCCTGGAAATATAAACTGACAAAATTTGTCGAAACCTGGGTTTGCAGAAGATCTGATCAGGTTGCGGTCCTTTGTAATGGTCTTAAGAACGATCTTGCAAAAAGAGAAATTTCTTCACAAAAAATTACTCCTGTTTTTAATGGCATTAATCCAGATGATTTTAGACCTTGCCCGCCTGATGAGGGATTGAAAAAAGAATGGAATCTTTCCGGGAAAAAAGTCATCGGCTTTATCGGTTCCTTTTACCGTTACGAAGGCCTCGATCTTCTTATCAATGCCTTTTCACATCTGATCTCCCAGCCTCCAAGCCTCCAAGCTTCCCAGCCTTATGTTGCTCTTAGTCGGTGGTGGCGAGATGGAAAATGAGCTAAATACCCAGATAAGGCGACTGAACATTGAGGACAGGGTTATCATGCCCGGTAGAATACCACACGAGCGCATTCCCGGAGTATATGCTTTAATCGATATCCTGGCATATCCCAGGTATTCCATGCGTCTTACAGAATTAGTAACTCCACTAAAACCGCTCGAAGCCATGGCCATAGGCAAAGCCCTGGTCGCAAGTGATGTTGGCGGACATCAGGAATTGATCCAGCATAACGAAACAGGCATTCTGTTTTCTGCCGGCAATGAAATAGTGATAGCAGAAGCACTTATGCGTATTTTAGACGATGATTCTTTGCGTAAAAATCTGGAAGCCAAAGGCCCAGCCTGGGTACGAGAACACCATACATGGAAAAAGACCGCCGCAGTTTATCAAGAAATTTATACTAAAGCGTTGGAAAGATAGGAGGCTGGGAAGCCAAAACAACTATGTATTCGCTACTAGATAAAATCGGAAATACTCCTTTAGTCGAAATTAAGCGGCTAAACCCGAACCCAGAGGTACAAATTCTGGCAAAGTTGGAGTACTTCAACCCTGGTGGTTCGATTAAGGATAGAACTGCTCTTTGCATGATAGAGACAGGCGAGACTGATGGTACGTTAACCCCCGACAAGATTATACTGGAAGCAACCAGTGGGAATACCGGGATCGGCTTGGCCATGGTCTGTGCCATAAAGGGGTATAGCCTTTTGCTCACCATGTCAGAGGGCGCTAGCGTTGAACGACGAAAGATATTGAAGGCAATGGGAGCTGAACTTTACCTTACTCCTGTTCATCTCGGTACTGACGGCGCTATTGAAGAAGCATACCGGTTAGCAAGGGAGAATCCCGACAAATATTTTCTCACAGACCAGTTTAACAGCGCAGCAAATTGGTCGGCGCACTATCACGGTACGGCAGAGGAAATATGGAGCCAGACAGGTGGACAAGTGACGGCTGTTGTAGCAACACTCGGTACGACCGGCACGATCATGGGAATCTCAAGGCGATTGAAAGAGCATAATTCCACCATCCAGATTATCGGGGTTGAGCCATATTTAGGGCACAAGATCCAGGGCCTTAAAAATATGCGAGAGGCGTATCGCCCGGAGATATATAAAAAGAATCGTCTGGATAAAAAGCTCAACATAGAAGATGATGAGGCCTTTGATATGGCAAGACAACTTGCCGGACAAGAAGGGCTTTTTGTGGGGATGAGTTCAGGAGCTGCAATGGTTGCAGCACAGCAAGTTGCCAAAGAGATGGAACATGGAACGCTGGTTGTTATTTTTCCTGACAGCGGAGAACGGTATTTGAGCACACCCCTTTTTGCCGTAAAAGAAGTGCCGTCTCTGCGTTTCTATAATACCATGACAAGATCTAAGGAGCCGTTCACTCCTCTGCAACCAGGACGTGTCTCCATCTATTCGTGTGGGCCGACTGTCGACGACTATATAGACATAGGGCTCGCCCGTCGATTTGTTGCAGGTGACTTACTTATACGATACCTGGAATACAAGGGATACGAAGTCACTCATGTGATAAACATCACCGACCTGGATGATCGGACGATTCAGGGATCAGAAAGTGCCGGAATGGATTTGAAGCCGTTTACTGAAAAGTATACTAAAGCTTTTTTTGAAGATATTGAAGCCATCGGCATCAAACCTGCCACGGAATATCCAAAAGCAAGCGACCATGTGGAAGATATAGTCAAACTTGCACGGAGGCTTCTTGAAAAAGGGATGGCCTACGAAAAATTGAAATCAGTATACTTTGACATCTCTAGGTGTTCCGGATATGGCAAGCTGTCCAAGCTTGACTTGAATAAAATAAAGGTGGGATCAACAGTCGATCTCGACGATTACGAGAAAGAAAACCCCAGAGATTTCACCTTGCTGAAACGAGCTAAGCTTTCAGAACTCAAGCGAGGCATCTATACGAAAACCGAATGGGGGAGCATACAACCAGGATGGCATATAGAATGTGCTGCAATGGCCATGAAGTATTTAGGAGAAAGCTTTGATATCCACACCAGCAGTCGCGCGTTAATTTTTCCCCACCATGAAAACGAAATTGCGATCTGTGAATCCCTGACCGGAAAACCCCTGGCCCGGTATTGGCTGCATAGCGATCAAGTACGGACAAGCAGTAAAAACGTAAATTCTTCAGAAGAGGACAGGGTAACCATACGAGAGTTATTACGACAAGGGTATGCCGGAAGAGAGATCAGGTTCTGGTTGCTTTCAAACCATTATAGAAAACCGCTTCACTATTCCGACGAGGCATTACAGCAGGCTCGCCGATCCGTGCGAAAACTGGATGAATATGTCGACCGGCTGAACCATCTCCCGCATGCACGTCCGTACCAAGATATTGATCAGCTAACCTATAATCTCAAACAAGAGTTCGGCGATGCAATGGATGACGATCTGAATATCTCGGCAGCGCTTTCCGCTATCTTTAAGTTTATAAAACAAATTAACAAATTAATTGCAATTAGTTCTTTAGATAGGTCTGGAGCAAATTCTGTTCTTGATACCCTGAAAACAATAAATATGGTTTTCAATGTATTTAATTTTGAGTCACAGGAGTTCGCCCCGGAAATACTTGCTCTTCTTCAGGAACGAAACATCGCAAGAAACCGAAAAGACTGGGTGCGTGCTGATGAAATTCGGGATATCTTAAGGAGCAAGGGCATTATGCTGAAGGATACACCAACAGGATCAGTGTTGAATGCAATACTTTAATCAAACCTGCATAAATAGCAGCGTGTTTAAAACGTCAAGAGACCTTTGAAAAATGTTCAATTTTGTTCAAGTTCAAGGAAGGCGAAAATTTTAAATGCAGGAATACATTGAGTATTTCGAGGCTTACAATTTGAGCCTGACGCCGAAATTGGGCAAAAGGGGGCGTTTTGCAAACGTCTCGTCAAATGCCCTGGCTTTTATGAGAATTAGTCTACCGATACTTATTGTATTGTTTACACTTGTGACTTCGGTTGAAGCGGCAGTTAGCCCTTCGCAAGTGCTCGTATTATACAACGCCGACTGGACTGAAGATGCTCTGCTCACCGATCCCGGACAAGATTCCCTGGAAATCGCTGAACATTACGTGCGAATGCATACCGATCCGGAAACAGGCGAAAAACCATATATCCTTGGCCTCCGGTGCGTTCACAGGGAAAAGCATCTCAACAAAGCGCATTTAGAGGAAAAAAGTCATGACAATGCTTCAGGGGTAGCGCTAATGACCGGTCAGAGAAAGTTCTCTTCTACAGATAAGATGCATGATAGCCGTTTGGTGGAGTTTCTGCTCCCTAAAAATGATGCCAAATGGCTGTTTGAAACATTAAAACTCCAGATAGGTCATAAACGGGGCACACAGCTCACTGTTGTAGAAGAAGGAAAAAGTCTGTTTCCTTCAGGGGCTGCAGTTCAAGAAGAAGGTCAGTGGAACGTGCGTCTCAATGGCACTTTTTTCTCCTCCGGCTCATTCGCGGTAACGGCATTTTGCAAGGATGCAAACGAGAAAACCCATCGTTGGGAGGCTGATTACAGGGATATTCAGGATTATGTATTCAGTCGAACCGGCCCTGACAAAATTCGCGACGATAAGAACTATCTGCAAGATGTGGAAAAACCGATAAAGGCATTTTTGGAAAATCCTGCAAATGCCCGTCCTGACGGAATTCTGCTCAAAGACCATATACTTTTTATCGTTGTCTGCTACGGGCTGCCAAAGACGACTGTTGCAACCTACGGCATTGCCCGCGGGATAACCGATCTGCTGCCTAACTTTGGAGCCATCATCGACTTTGGGCAGAGGCTTCAACTCATGTACTACGATGTGGAGGCGGTGGCAGGTATTGCGCCCAGGCCTCACAAATTTATTCATGATAAGCATGAGGGCAACGAAGCATTTTCAGTATATTATATACGGGCGCCCCAGGCATGGCCTCTGTTTGGAGACAATGCCAATCCGTTTTTTCATCCGCTGGTCTATCAAAAGAAAAAGGACGATCTCAAACAACTTGCCGATCCTGTTGCATTTACATCAAGAAACAGAAAAAAGTTTTCAGAACGGCACCTCTATTTTGTAATGCGTATTGACGGGGCAACTCCCATGCAGGCACGTGGCTTAATAGATAGATCCGTCTATGCCTCACAGTATGGAGGCCCTGAGATGGGCATGTTGCCTGATATTAAACTCACACAAAATAAAGAAAGGGTTGGGGATATCGACAAAAGTAGTGCTGGAAGACTATTTTGGGATTGTGGGTATCGGCACCTTTATTATAAACATAAAGGCAGTCACCGCCTCCAACTCTTCCGTCTTACTCCTCAACCCGGTTTCTTCAACGAAACTCCGGTATATTTGCCTGGAGGAATATCTGCTATTGTAGAGTCCCATAACGGATGGAATCGAATGCAATCGACTTTTTTCTCCCAGGGTGTAACAATGACTGCCGGAGTGGCACGCGTCTACAAGGGCAATGGCATTCAGTTAAGGCATTTTAAGTATAAAATTATCTATATATTGTACACGCCTTCATTGCACTATACAATATGCAGCCTTTAAAATGCCATTTTTTGCTTAACTGAATGCCATTGTCTACAAGGGAGCCCCTCACATTCACAACAAGAGCTGGTGGGATGATGAGATTCTTTACCCGTTTCTTCTCAAAGGCAAAACCTTGGGAGAAGTCCTTCTTATGAACCAGATACACCTTGAGTGGATTACTACATTTGTGGGTGATCCCCTTTTCCACCTCCCCATAGATTTTGATAGAGACAGAATCGCTCCGGCATTGAAAAATGAAAATCAAGTTTATGTGGAAAAATTACCCAGTAAGTCCGGAAACAAAGTAGGAGTTTTTGTAGATCTCTCTTCTTCAAGCGAAAGATCGGAAGTAGCACAAATGAGGCTGATTCCGGTATCAAACACGAAATATTCAGGAGTTGTTTGCCAAACCTTTGAATCAAGGCCTTATGTGGTAATAGACGCAACTGAGCTGAACAAAACCAGTTCTTGGAGCCTGGAACTTATCGATCCGTATGGCAACAAGAGTACTCAAACAGTTCGACTGTCTGTCAGTAAGAAAAAGCATAAAAAGAGACGCTGATGTGTTTACGCTTCATAAACCGTAAACCCTAACGTTGCAAAAGTCGAGGATACTGCAGATGCAAGGCGTCAAGGGTGAGGCTGTAGTAATTTACGCCGAACCGTTGACAACACAGCAGATGCGGTATCATCGGCTTTCCCGCAGGGTGAACAACTCGGCAAATATCATATCGTTTCCGGACTTTACCATGTGTGCATTTGTCCGAGGCGTTCGATAAATCCATGAAACACTTTACCACATTGGCTTTATCACATTCTTGCCGTGTTGTTTATGCAACATGAGGGTAAAGTCGCATCTATCAAAATCGACCCAAATGTCAGCCGTAATTTCCAGGTGGCAAAGGTACTATCCATAGAGACCTTTGAAAAATGTTCAATTTTGTTCAAGTTCAAGCCTCCGGCCCATAGGGGCCTACGCCCCGGTGGGGAAAGCGAAAATTTTAAATGCAGGAATACATTGAGTATTTCGAGGCTTTTTGACAGGATTAATAGGATTGACAAGATTTTGTTTTAAATGGCCGTGGAAATAAATGATGCCCATCAGAGATGTCTCGTTTTTACTCGATCAACAGAGATCTAAAACCGGCCTGCTTGAAGTGCTCATCCGCAGTGAGAGCTTCCACCAATCCGAGGTCTTGCATCACCACGAAGGAAATACAGTCGGTTATCCCCCATTCCTTATCCGAGCGTTCGCGGTAAAGTTTCATTGCCATGCCGTACAGTTCTTCGGTAAGTGGTACTATCTCAACATTTTCATCTTGTTCAAGCGAATCTAACAACTCAATTGCTGCACTACGGTAACGGAGCCTCGCCAGAGAATTCCCGATTTCCAGAACAACTGCTCTCGTAGTTACCAAAGAAGTGTCTGAGTTCTCTATTTGCCTGGCCAGCATTTTAGCCTTTTCGTGATACTGGTCAGTCACGGCAGAAAGCGCAATAGCATATGCTGTATCAAGAAAAATTTTATTTGCAGGCATGGTTTGCTTCTCCGTAAAGATAGTCTTCAATTCGCGCAGACCAATCTGAAGGCCCTTCTAATTGGAGAGATCGAGCAGTCTGAAGAAAAGACGGCCTTTTAGGCTTCTCTACCACTGCCATCTCAACCGTTATAAGCACACGGATATTAGGCTTTAAATTTAAGGGTTCTTCCGGCCTCAGCACTTTGCCATCATACAAGGCATGTAATGTCTTCGTCATTTGGTTCTCCTTAGATACTTTGAAAATTAACTATCTGAGAATCTATAGGCTGATTAACACTCAAGGAACAAGTTTTTTTAGCTTGAAATATATTTTATTTAATGGATATTGTAAACGCTTATTAATGGAAAGTCATTAAAAAATATGTAGCCGTTCAGGGCTTGAAACTTGAAATTGGAAATTAGAAATTTGGGAGACCTGTCTGCGTGCTGGCACGCACAGGCAGGGATGAAACAAGTTATGTAGGGTGTATTTTATGTACAGATGGTGCATAAAATGCACCCTACATGGCTGATAATTGGAAAATATCTTGTATTTTATGTGGTGAAAGCTAATACTATTCAGATACGAAG
>JAJSZT010000057.1 GCA_030272815.1 Deltaproteobacteria bacterium | reverse complement strand
TATTGGGATAGGGAGGTAGAAAAGTTAAGGGCTTGGTTATATTTTGCCTTATCTGGTGTTGAGTTTCTCAACCAAAACCTTTGCATCCGGTTCTCAAAGCGTGTTTCTTTGACTTTGGGTAATCTTTACAATGCCTCGGTTTTGTATCGTGAATTCGACAAATGTACTTTTCCGTTTTCGGAAGCTTTCTTAACCAGGGACACCGCGTTACGTCCTCTCCTGTTTTGGGACTTATCCAGAGATCACCACCATTAATATAACCGAGAATATCCCAGCGACCTTCCTCCTCCCATTTGATCAGATCTTCTTCATGAGCAGTCGTACAATATGCATCATACAAATTCAAACAGCAATGCCCACATTGTATACATTTGAATCTTTCCATTTCTGTCTCGACCCAGATGCCTACTTTCTCTTCCGGGCCGTTACCAATAGAAGCATTAACACCAGTAACCATTTTGTAGAGTTTGACAATGTCTTCCCCGCTCAGACTTCTTAATGAAAAGGCTTGGGTCAGCAAGTCGTCAAATTCATGCCAATTATAAAACCGCCTTTCTTTCAAGTTCTCGGGTCGATACCAGATTCCACCATACCTTATTCCCATTGGAGGGCATTTCTCTTCGCCTGGCACGGCTTTTCCTCCGACAAGGAATGAGTATACCTTTGCAAACAAATCGTACTGTTTAGGATCAGATCTAAAATCGTCCAAGATTTCTCTGATCGCAAAGGAGAAGCTGAGGAATTTGTTGTTCTTTTTGTTCATTGTAACGGTACATCAAGAAATATAACACCGCAAATCAGCCGCGAGTTTACGAGTCGGCATTTGCCTTGTTAGATTCCAAATATTTTTTCATTTCAATCCATTCTGCGTTTATCTTTTTCCCGTCAAAGGTCAAACTTAAAATCACCCTATCATAGCATAAACATCTTGATCTGTAAGGAATTTCATGCTGCTTCAGTCTCAATTTTTATATCTTCTGATATTATGATATCAATTGCATACTGAATACATGCCTGAATATCTTCAACTTTTATTTCAGGATAATAATCATCTATAATTTTATTAAATGGGATACCGTCTCTATTCAATTCAAGAACATTTTGAACAGTAATTCGAGTACCAGCAATACAAGGTTTGCCAAAATGGATTCTTGGATTTACTGAAATTCTTCTTTTCATATTTTCCTTCCTTTTCAGAGGCATAACGTCCTGAACTGAGCTACGGCGACGGGCTGTAGCTCTGATTAATTATTATCCAAGAGCGAACCAGCGTCTCCCGTTAGCTCAAGTGAGTTGTTGTGTGCCGGGCACGGCACACGTCTTAAGGGTGAGCCTACAATTTCCAATTATGGAAGTCAAGGCAAGTCCCAAGCCCAGCCAGGGGGAGGCGAAGGGCATAGTGTTATCACAATTTAGGTGTCCGGTGACGGTGCCTCAAAAGGCAGTGGCTCCGCTGAGACGGAGTAACACAAGAGCACGGGGTGACGAACAGAAATCAAGTCAGACGTGGAGAACTCACCCCGATGAAGGCCCGAACGGTCCCCAGCCGAATGGTGTGGGTAAATGGTCATGGCTGTCAAAGAGCGTGTTCTTACAGGTATTATGCAGTCCCGCCGCTGGCGGGAAAATGCTGGTAGCGTTGCGTTCCCCAAGGCCAGGCAGACCAGATGTTCATTATGTTCATTTGTGTCTGTTTTGATCAGCCGAATCGCGCAGTACGGACCCGTATGCTGCGTGGTGTGGGAGGGGCGCCCTGTGAGGGGTGTCCCTATCCCGATAGCACAAAACTTACCTCGTGATAGTTTCAACATTCTGTCCATTAATATAGATATTGACTTCAGAATTTTTCCAAGTGATCGCTATTGAGGCTCCAGGCTGGCTTGAGAGAGGGATTGCTTTTCGGGAAAGTAAAGGTTCGTCGGTTAGTCCTTCAATGACGATTTCCAAGCTGCCGTCTTGATATTTTGTTGGGGTCACTTTCAGCCCCCCTTTTTGGAGCGAACCAAACGAATACTTGTCTCTATTTACCACCCAATCACTATGTGGATGGTCGATGAGGAAAAAGACAGTGCCTTCATTAGGTAGTTTATTAATGGACTCATGCTCGAAGTCGTTAGCTTCTTGCACCGGGGGCACCGGATTTGCTGGAGGAAGCTCGAACGTATGTTTCCTTTGATAGCTGAGTGTACCTTGAGCATGATTAAGGACACTGTCCCCAACCTCCAAGACTAACGATGCGTCCGAAGTAAGGACTTGAACTAACGGTTGTTGATTAGAGAGCAGGACATCGCTCAGTTCCACCAGATAAGATTCGACCCCTTCATCTTCGTGAGCAGAACCCATTTGCTGGGCTACTGCTTTGATTAGGCCTTCATGGGTGATACCCCTGCCGGAAATGTACAAAGCTTCACAATCCTTTATAATGTCCCTCAGAGAATACAGTGCTGGCGGCAATCTTGGATCGCCAAGACCGGCGCGCAATACGGGAACAAAAGCAAAATTCAGCCTCTTCGCTAAAGGGTGATCCCGCTTAATGTTGCCAGCTATGTGAACATGCACAGGATCCGGGATATTAAGCTCGTCGACAAGTCGCCAAAGAAGACCCTCAGTCCCACTGGAAAAGCAAACGAGAACTCGCAACTCCGCGGCAAGTGATTTGAAGAATGCTGTCTGTCCGCTGACCAACCTAGAAAGCGCCTCGTGCAGCAAGAAGAGATGGTCTTCTAAGTCCCGAAGCTTCTTTGTAAAAGTCTTTGGTATTCTCGGCACCCTTGACATTTTCATTATTTCCCTTGTGCTAACGATTGCCTTGAGGCGCGGCCTTTAGGACGTCGCCTCGAAGGCTTTGTTGGACAATCACCTCGCATGTTTTCTATCAATATCTTCCACGATCTTGTTGAAGTTGATGCCAACACCGAAGAGATTAGGATTAAGAGAAACATATCGGTTGAGAGAACGGACTAAATCTTTAATCGCACTTTTTGGCTTTTTGGGTACCGTTTCTAAAAGCTGGATAAGGATGGAGTCTCTCTGCCCAATAAACAAAGGCCAATTAGACTCCGCCTGTTTTAGCTGTGACTTTGCTGTCTCCAAGTCCTCGGGTAAAAGCGAATGTGTTGCCAGAATTGCCCATGAAATAGCGTAGTCGTAATGTGAGTTCTCATCGAATTGGGCAGCATCTATCGATTTCAGCAAACCTCTGCCTGACTCAGAATCAGAAAGGTTTACATATGCTCTTGATAAAAACACTTTAGTTAAATCCACATTCTCGTCCCTTAGACTTTCTTGGTAGTACTTAACAGCCTCATGGTATTCTTTGAGAAAGCTCAGGCAGTCGCCAAGCGATTTCTTTATCACGGCCGCATATGCTTCGGTATATCCCTGTTTCTCAACATCGTGAAGGATCGCCTCGTATTGTGCAATAGTCTCACGAACTATATTGCCGTCTCCAAGGAATTCTCCGAGTATATGCAGTGAATGCGCTAATTGGTGGTCGCCATATGGTGTTCTGTTTTCATCGCTTAATTTTTGGTAATTATCCGTTGCCTCTTTGATAATTTCACATCCTTGGTCTACTTCGTTGATCAAACAGTAGGCAATTCCCTTGAGGACAGTATACTGAAGTTTGTAAGACTCCTTATGTGTGTTTTCAATAATACGATCAAGAATTTCAAGCGTTATCTTAAATGACTGCTTTTGAAAGGAAACATCTATATAAAGCGTGAGAATCTCCGGGTCTTTACAGGACTCAATATCTACAACGGAAACAGCGCTGAAGGAAGAATTGCGATCATTCTTATCAAGTAGCCACCACAAAGCTCGTAAATAGACCACTTTATCTCTCCAACGAGGATCATCAATTGCATTAGCTAAGCGATCTAAAGTCGATGGGAATTCTTCGCTTTGACCCGTTTTGAAGTAGCAGCGGTGGAGAAGGCCGACAAGATCAGCCAAAGCCTCGATGTCTATAGTAAGTAGATCCTGAGATTTCTTGGTTCCCGAAGATAGGAATGGCACCGTGTGGGCATTGTGACACAGAATGTACCATGTGAGATGATGTCTGCATGCGGTTAGGGCCTCTGCATACAAGCCTTTGTTGTATTTTTCGAATGCCCTCTCTTGTGCACCTGAAGAATAGGCTCCAATACAGCATTTTTTAAATTTCCTACCTGAACCGCACGTACAGATCTCATTACGTTTAGGTTCGTATTTTTTTAGATGCGAAATCATATTGTTGTTAGGATGTCCAAGCTCACCTGCCGCTATGAAGCGCAGCGGAATAGCGGTCGGGTGCAGCGCTTAGGTTTTGTTGTTATGTTCCAAAGTTATTACTACATTTCCCTTTTTGTGTCCTTTTTCGACATACCCGTGAGCCTCGGCAATCTGCTCCAGCGGATAGCGTCTATCTATGACCGATTTTATCTTTCCCGCCTCAATAAGCTCTTTGAGGAAAATTAAATCTTCAGCCTTTTCGCTTGCTACCCCACATATTACTTTCTTGCTGCCTATCTTTGAAGTCCATAGCTTTTGAACAAGCAGTGGCAGCCCAAAGACAGTTGCAAGATATATTCCTTTTTGCTTTAGCGAGCTTTTACAACGTGAAAACGAAGTCTTGCCTACCGTGTCAAAAATAATATCATAGGTCTGACCGCTTTTGGTAAAATCCTCTTTAGTGTAATCAATTACCTTATCGGCCCCCAGAGATTTCACCAATTCTAAATTCGTGGTACTGCATACCCCGGCAACTTCTGCCCCAAAGTACTTGGCAAGCTGTAGCGCAAAAGTACCTACCCCTCCAGAAGCTCCATTGATAAGGACTTTTTGTCCGCTCTGAATATTTCCCTTATCTCTAAGGAAAAACAATGCGGTAAATGCCCCATAAGGGACGGCGGCGGCTTCTTCATAGGTCATGTTGGCCGGTTTTATTGCCACCGGCCCTTCTTCAGGCAGACATATGTACTCGGCATAAGCACCAGAAAGCGCTATTCCAAAAACTTTATCCCCTTTCTTAAATAGTTTTACATCTTTGCCTACTGATTCAATTTCCCCGGCTAGCTCATGCCCTAGTATAGTTTTTTTTGGTCTTATGAGACCAAAAGCTATTCGTGTGGGGAGCCAGAACAGGGGAGGGACTGCGAAACCTCGAATTCTCCAGTCCATTGCCGTTACTGTTGTCGCATATACTCTTATCAGTACTTCATTGTCCTTGGGAGTAGGTTTTTCTACCTCTTTGAGCTGAAGAACATCCGGTGGTCCGTATTTTGTGTATACAATCGCTTTCATAAGTATTCCACCAAAGTTATTACTACTTTACCTCGGGCGTGTCCTTCTTCAAGATACCGGAGAGCTTCAGCAACCTCACTTAACGGGTAACGTCTATCTATAACAGGTACTACTTTGCCGGCTTCAAGAAGCTCTTTCATAAAAACCAACAATGATTAGTGGGAAAAAACGCGCAATATCATGGAACGAAATCGCGCATTACGTGTGCACCTTATTGTATAGTTTACAATTTGTTGTAGCTCGCCAAATCCGAATATTGAAATTACAAAAGCGAGCTGTTTTTCTCAATTTTGCTGATATATCCCATATGCGAGAAAAAACGCTTGATATGCCTGATATCAGGTATCTATTCAGAGGGTATTATATTACCGCCCATTCGCTCCGCTCATTAGAGGCGCAGAGTACGCAGAAAATTTTATCTTATTAACTTTCGCTGAGAGGGCGAAAATTAATAAACCCCAGCCCTTCGGGCAGATCACGCTAACTTTGATAAACTAAAATATTCAGATAATTGTGGCGGCCTCATATTGTAGCTTTCTATAATACCATCAAATGAAGTAAAGCTTCTGAAGCTTTCTGTTTACCGTCCTCTCAACGGTAAACAGAAAAATAAAATTCTCTTTGCGTTCTTTGCGGCTTTGCGGTGAATAAATTCTTTGAGTTAGCAGTGTACCCCCTGAATAATTACGATATCAGAGATATTTTTGAGAAAAAAGAGTCGATCTTAAAAGTAAATATTCGGATTTCAATTTAAGGCTGCATTATAAATTGTCATAATTTCTAACACAATAACCACCTGAAATCAAGGGTAAATTATAGGTAATCCTCCGGTAAAACTTTTAGACAGAGTCAGGCAGAGCATTCGACTGAAGGGGTATTCCATATAGACCCAGAATTGCGAACATTTTAAGGTTTATTTCAAGTTTGCTTTTCCGCAAAAAACATGAAAGTAATGTTAAAGTTGATCATTAGATATTAAATGGTTACATCATAGAAAAATATACGGGAGAAGTGCGCCTATCTTTTTTTGAAAAACTAAGGAAAGCAATGATGAATTACAAGAAACCGGAACGGTACTTTGAAAAATCAGGTGTAGTTGATCCAGGTGCCTCCTATTATGTTTCCCTGGAAAATGTCACCAATATGGATAACCATGATATCAAAACCATGGTTGACCTGGGAAGATATTTTTCCATTTTTGCCCCGAGACAGAGCGGCAAAACTACTTATTTTGAAGACTTTTGCCATAAGCTGAAAAAAGACCCAACCTATATACCGATTCTTCTCAGTTTTCAGGACTACAAAGAGTTGGACAAGGCCACTTTTTACGGTCTGATCCAGGAAGGAGTCTACGAGCAGCTTTTGGAACGATTAGAGAAAGTTGATTGCAAAAACGTGGAAGCTGTGCGTGGTCTGTTAAGCACGCATCATATCACAGATCATATCTCTTTACGCAAATTTTTTGAAAAATCAAATAAGGTTATCCCTCCAAAGCGTATCATTATTTTTATTGATGAATTCGATGGCATTCCCATGGGAGAACTTGAAAACTTTCTGACATCTATCCGGGAACTATATCAAAAATACAAGAAGCGTTTAGACAAAGCCCTTTACTCCATAGGGCTGGTGGGAATACGCAATGTCACCAAACTGATTGTGGGCGGTGTCTCTCCTTTTAACATCGCAGACCAGGTAAAGCTCCCTCCATTTACCCTGAAAAATGTCCGTGATCTTTATGCTCAATATACAGAAGAGACAAACCAGCTCTTTACGGAAGAAGCTGTAAAAAAAGTATTTGATGAAACATCCGGACAACCCTGGCTGGTAAACCGTCTTGGAACCATTCTGACGGTTGACATAAAACCTGAAACTACAGATCCGATCAGTGCAGAAGATGTGAAAAAGGGAATAAGGCATATGCTTAAAGAAAGGAACAGTCACTTTGATAATCTTCTTGAAAAAGCAAAATTATATAAAGAAAGCTTTGTTCAGATCACTTTCAACGGAGTTGACTATAATCCGGATGACGAGGATCAATCCTGGCTGGAACAATACGGTCTGATCAAAGAAGCAAATGATAAAGCTGTTGTAGCCAATACAATATACAAAAGACGATTTTTAAAGGCTTTTTTTCGAGAATCCGGAGCAACCACAGATACTTCACTTAAATCCTATTTTACTTCTGATGGGCTTTTAAATATGGAAGCCATTTTATCTGATTTTGAGGAATATATCATGCAGATAGGCGTAAACGCGTTTTACGCAAGCCAAAAACCATACGAGAAAACAGGACAATTCCTGCTTACTGCCTGGCTGTATCAGTTTGTAGAGGGAGGAAAAGGCGAACTTCGTTTTGAGACGCCAACAGGATTAGGAAGAATCGATATTCTGTTAACCTATCATGGTCGAAAGTACATTATTGAGACCAAAATAAATCGTTCAAGCCTTGATAAGACTATTGAAAAGGCGATTGATCAGCTTTGCAACAAATATCTTCTAACCGAGCGCGTCGATGAGGGATACGTGGTAATTTTTGATCTTAAGACGATGACTGGAGAAGTCAGCATGCCGCAAAGACGTATGGTAGCGGGAAAAGAAATATTGTGCTTTAACATCGGGATAGATCGAGGATTCACAGTAAGGCAGGCGTGAATTGACTCGAAAAGTGTACCGTCTAACAAAGAAGCCGGGACTTGCATATGAAAAGCGAAAAGCAGCCAACCGTGAACTGTGAACCGTAAACTGTTATTTATATGTCTGAAAATACTCGTGTAACAAAAGCCGCAGGCGTCGTCGGTGCATCTACTTTATTAAGCCGTATCTTCGGCTTTATAAGAGATGTTGTAATAGCATGGTTCTTTGGGGCAGGACTAAGCTCGGATGCCTTTTTTGTGGCTTTCAGAATTCCAAATCTATTAAGAAGACTTTTTGCTGAGGGTTCTCTGAGCATTGCATTTCTTCCTGTCTTTACTGAATGCCTTATAAATCAAGGTAAGAATGAAGCCTTTAAATTAGCAAGGTCTGCAATAAGGCTGCTTTCCGTAATATTGGTTATTACCGTCATTATCGGTATTTTTTTATCTCCGATAATAATACGTATAATAGCTCCGGGTTTTACTGTCTCACCTGAAAAATTTTCACTTACAGTTACTTTGACGCGTATTATGTTCCCGTACATTTTCTTTATAGGCCTTGTCGCTATTTGTATGAGTATTCTTAATGTGTTAGGCCATTTTGCCGCACCGGCTCTTGCCCCTGTTTTTTTAAATTTTGCCATGATATGTGCTGTTCTTTTTATATCTCCTCACATGGCTGAACCGGTAACAGGTCTTGCCATTGGGGTTCTGATAGGTGGTTTTTTACAACTGGCGTTTCAGCTTCCATTTCTTATAAAAAAAGGTTTTTATTTTTGGGAAAAAACTAAAACCTATCATCCCATGCTGAAAAAAGTGGGCTTGCTGATGCTTCCTACTGTATTTGGTGCTGCAGTTTATCAGATTAACATATTAATCGGGACTCTTCTGGCTTCTTTACTGCCCGAAGGAAGCGTTTCGTATCTTTACTATGCTGACAGGCTGGTTCAGTTTCCTTTAGGAATTTTTGCTATAGCAACAGCAACAGCCGTACTACCGAGCCTTTCAAGGCAGGCATCTGCTCAGGATTACGATTCTCTCAGGGATACCTTTGCCTATGCCATGAGATTGATTTTTTTTATTACAATTCCTTCTATGGTAGGACTTATAGTTCTAAGAGAGCCTATAGTTGAGCTGCTTTTTAAAAGAGGGGCTTTTGATGCTGAAACCACAAGATTGACGGCATCGGCACTTTTATATTATGGTATTGGTCTGTGGGCATTTTCGGCTGTACGGATAGTTGTTTCAACATTTTATGCTCTTCAGGATACTAAAACGCCGGTACGGATGGCTGCAATATCTGTTGTTGCAAACATAATATTTAGTATTATTCTTATGCAGTATATGGGCTACAGAGGGCTTGCGCTTGCAACTTCGCTGGCTTCCATGCTTAATTTTTGGCTCCTTGCCCGTGCATTAAAGGTCAAGCTTGGCTTGTTGGGATGGAAAAGTATTACTGAATCCGCCTGCAAAACAATGGCAGGTTCCTTTATAATGGGGGCGGTTGTCTGGGCAATTGCACTATTAATTATACCATCAGAGGACAAAACTTTAATCGGCCTTTTTTTCGGACTCATGGGCAGCATATTTGCCGGCCTTGTCTTCTATGGTTCTTTTTCTTTTTTTATCAGGAGTCCGGAGCTTGAGAAAGTCTTGGCTGTTGTTAAAAGGAGCATGAGTTTGAGAATAAAGTGAGTTCAAAGCAAAAAATTCTATTATCTTTATCAATACTGATTATATTTTCTTTGCTTTTATTTATTATTTTCGGTGATAATGGACTGGTTGATCTTAACCTGCTAAAAAGAGAAAGAGACCTGTTGATAGAAAAAAATGCTAAGATTACTATGGATAATCTTTCTTTATATCGTGAAATAGATCGATTGGAAGATGACTCCGGATATATTGAGGATGTGGTTAGACGAGAACTCGGCCTTATAGCTGAAGACGAGGTGATATTTAAGCTTAAAAATAACGGTGAGCATAAAGTTAAAAAATGAATAATCAAACTGATTTTTATACAAAGACCATGGCGAATGTATATACTGAACAGGGCTATTTTGCAAAAGCAGTTGAGATCTATAGACACCTGTTGAAGTATGATCCTGAAAGCCGGGAGCTTAATGATTTACTTTCTGAAGTCGAGAAGAAACTTAATGAAAAGCAAAAAAAAGATAGAGAAAGCCTTGAAAAGTTATTCAGGAAATGGATTTATCTGCAACTAAGTTGTAACATGCTGCAAAAATTGAAAAACAAGGAGTTATGAATATGACAAAATCAAAGCAGATAAGAACTGCTTTGGCATTTATTGGAATAATGACTGCTTTTTTTGTTTTAGTTAATGGGTGTGCAGGTTTAAAATCCATCAAAAAAGATTCAGAATCCTCAACAAAAGAACAAAAGGAAAAGGGGACCTATCCTTTATATTGTGACTTTGGAGATGTACTTGTACCCGGCGAGTTAAAAGTTGACAAGGAGTTAACTTTTATATTTGAAACTTCGGGTTTTATAACAGGCGTTAATGCTTACAAAGGCAGGATAAAGGTCGATTCCTTGATTAAATTTTTTAAAAGCAGCATGGCTAATGATAACTGGAGAATTTTAGGATCATTTAAATCGTCTCCTCTAACTATCATGCTGTTTCAGAAGGAAAACAGAAGCTGTATGATTAAAATTATCGAAAAATTAACTACTAGTCATGTTGAAATATGGGTTGCGCCGAGGATTAATGAGGTTGAAACAGGGTTGCTAAAGTAGCTTTCATTACTTATCAGTATATAAAAAGTGTTCGTGGCTGTTAAGCTTATCAGCTATCAGCTAAGAGCTAATAGCTCGCCCGAAGGGCGCTAACTATGAAACTTATAGAAAATAAAAATATTTTACTCGGTGTTTGCGGAGGTATTGCAGCATACAAGAGCGTAGAATTATTAAGACTTCTTAAAAGACACGGCGCAAATGTTAAGGTGTTTATGACTGAGAATTCTGAGGCGTTTGTTGGTCGGCTGACTTTTGAAGCATTATCAGGCCAGCCGGTCTGCTCAAGTCTTTTTGAGAAAGTTGGAAGCAGAAGCGAGCATATAGGACACATAGATTGGGCCGAGAAGGCAGACGCCCTGGTTATAGCTCCTGCAACAGCAAATATTATTGGCAAGATAGCAAATGGAATAGCTGATGATGCTCTTAGCACATTGGTACTTGCAGTTACATCTCCGGTGATAATTTGTCCTTCCATGAATACAAATATGTACCGGAATAGGGCGCTTCAAAGAAATCTTGATAGATTAAGGCAGGATGGACTTTTTGTCATAGAACCGGAGTCCGGAGAACTTGCTTGCGGTACAAGCGGGCCAGGCCGTCTTCCTGAACCGGAATATATACTCGACAGGTTATTATTCCGCCTTTCACCAAAAGACCTGAAAGATAAAAATATACTTGTAACTGCCGGCCCAACTCAGGAATACATTGATCCGGTCAGGTTCCTGAGCAACCCATCCTCAGGCAAGATGGGTTATTCGATTGCAAGAGCTGCTGAGAAAAGAGGGGGCAGGGTTGTCCTTGTAACAGGCCCCACAAGTCTTTCAGACCCGTTAAATGCAACTGTAATCAGGGTAGGTTCTGCGGAGGATATGGCCATTGCTGTGTTTGAGCATATGGAACATGCAGATATTATTATAAAGGCAGCAGCGGTTTCAGATTACAGGCCGGTTGATCCTTGTCAACAGAAAATTAAGAAGGAAAAGGATGAAATAGTTTTATCTCTGCAAAAAAATCAGGATATACTGGAAGAACTTGGCAGGAGAAAAGAGAACCGGTTGCTTGTAGGATTTGCAGCAGAAACAGAGAACCTTGAAAAAAACTCAGTTGACAAGCTTGTTAGAAAGAATCTTGATATAATTGTCGGCAACCTTGTCGGCCGGCCCTCATCCGGTTTCGGCTCAGATAGCAACAAAGTTACGTTTTTTTATAAAGACGGGACAACCGAGTCTTTCCCTGAAATGGGAAAAGATGAAGTCGCTGATATTCTTCTTGATCGGATTGTAACCATGGTGAGATATAGACTTTCAGATAATTAATTTCACAAGGCCAGAAGGAGGAAGGCGTATTAGTTATACGTCAACGACTGATAACACAGTGAAATTATTTATCTGAAAGTCTATAGGGAGATCATTTGGGAAAGTGAATACTAAAGGTTTTAATTCAGCAATAGAGGAAGTTAAAAACCACCTTAGATTCTTAGCCGGATCAGGATGCCGGGGATTTGATTGCTCAAAAAAGAGCCTTGATATTATTAAAAGTTGGGAAAGCAAAGAAGCCTTTTTACCTGAGACACTGGAATCAATCCGGACAGACCTGGGTGACTGCCGCCGGTGCAGGCTTTGTGACGGTCGTAGAAATATTGTCTTTGGCGAGGGCAATCATAGCGCAAAGCTTGTATTTGTTGGCGAAGGGCCTGGATATGAGGAGGACCAAAGGGGCAGGCCTTTTATCGGCGCTGCAGGCCAGCTTTTGACTAAGATAATTCAGGCTATAAAATTAACAAGAGAGCAGGTTTATATCTGCAATATAATAAAATGCCGGCCTCCGAAGAATAGAAATCCTTTGCCTGACGAGATAAAAGCCTGCTTACCGTTTTTACAACGCCAGATAGCGGTATTAAAGCCTGATTTTATTTGCGCGCTTGGAACTTTTGCAGCTCAGACACTCTTAAAAACAAAAGAACCCATTTCGAGGCTCAGAGGCAATTTTCATAAATACAGAGGCATAAGGGTGTTACCTACCTATCATCCTGCATATCTTCTTAGAAATCCTGATAAAAAGCGTGATGTTTGGGAAGATATGAAAATGTTAATGAATGAGATGGGGGGCTGATAAAGAAATGCGCTTTATAAAATGCAAATTTTCTATTGTTGCGCTTTTATTTTTTCTGTCATTTACTCCTGAGAACTGTTTTCCGGATCAGAATGATGTTTATATAGCCAAAATATCAAGTTCTATAAATCCGGGCGTAGTTGATTATATAACAGGCGGGATTCAAAAGGCATCGGAACATAATGCTTCCTGCATTATTATTGAGATTGACACGCCTGGCGGTCTTGCCGAATCTATGAGAAAAATCGTGATGGCTATACTTGGGAGCAAGGTGCCGGTCGTTGTTTATGTTTCCCCAAGTGGGGCAAGAGCCGCCTCGGCAGGCGTTATGATAACCATGGCGGCAGATATTGCTGCTATGGCTCCTGGAACAAATATCGGGGCTGCGCATCCGGTAGGGGCAGGTGGTAAAGAAATTGGAGGAACCATGTCTGAAAAGGTAATAAACGATATGGTTGCTCATGCGAAGAGTATTGCTGAAAAGCGCGGGAGAAACGCTGTTTGGGTTGAAAAAGCTATACGTGAGAGTGTTTCTGTTACTGAAACCGAGGCTCTAAAAGAAAATGTAATAGATATTATAGCGAAAGACCTGGATGATTTGATAAATAAGATAAACGGGCGCAGAATAGAAGACAAATGGATATTAAAGCTCGACAATGCCAATAAGATAATTCTGAAAGAAAGTTTAAGGACAAAGATATTAAAAACCATAAGCGATCCCAATATTGCGTATATCCTTATGATGATAGGTCTTGCCGGGCTTTATTTTGAACTGTCTCAGCCGGGTGCTATTTTTCCTGGAGTAGTTGGCGCAATTTCGTTAATTTTAGCTTTCTTTGCGTTTCAGACTCTCTCTGTTAACTATGCCGGCTTTCTTCTTATCATACTTTCTATAATTCTGTTCATCATGGAGATGAAGATTATAAGTTACGGCCTTCTGAGTATAGCAGGCATTGCCTCACTTTTGCTTGGGTCAATTATGTTGTTTGAAAACAGTGCTCCCGGGTTAGGACTATCATGGACGGTATTTGTGCCGACCGTGGTTATAGTTTCAGCTTTTTTTGTTGCAGTTGCCGGTATTGCTTTTAAAGCGCAGGTCACAAAACCAAGGACAGGGGCAAAAGGACTTATCGGAGAAATCGGGGTGGCGAAAACAGACATTAAGGCTGAAGGCAAAGTGTTTGTTCATGGCGAACTGTGGAATGCAACTTCAAAGGATATAATAGAACAGGGTAAAAAGGTTCGGGTGGTAAAGGTTGTTAATCTTGTATTAGAGGTGGAGCTGGTTGATTAGTTCGGTTGTCGGTTTGCAGTTAACAGTTTTATGTTTTGATCAACCGTGAACCGTAAACCGTAAACTGTAAACTGTTACGAAAGGAGATAAAATGTTTACTGCAATTGCAATAATAATACTTGTTGTTTTTTTCCTGACCTCGGCAATACGGATATTGAATGAGTATGAACGCGGGGTGATATTCAGGCTGGGGCGTGTAATAAAGGCAAAGGGGCCAGGATTGATAATATTGATTCCGCTTATTGATAAAATGCTGAAAGTCAGCATGCGCCTTGTGGCTATGGACGTAGATCCTCAGGACGTTATTACAAAGGATAATGTTTCTGTAAAGGTGAATGCGGTCATCTATTTCAGGGTAATTGATCCGACAAAAGCCATAGTTGAGGTTGAAAACTACAATTATGCAATGTCTCAACTTGCACAGACAACCTTAAGAAGTGTGTGCGGCCAGGCAGAGCTGGATGAACTTTTATCTGCAAGGGAAAAAATAAATTCGCAATTACAGGAAATACTCGATACTCACACAGATCCCTGGGGAATAAAGGTTGCAACAGTTGAGCTTAAACACATTGATCTGCCTCAGGAAATGCAGAGGTCAATGGCCAAACAGGCTGAGGCTGAGAGAGAACGCCGTGCGAAAGTTATCAATGCTGACGGCGAATTTCAGGCAGCAGCAAAGCTTGCTGAGGCAGCGGAAATAATTGAAAAAAACCCTATGGCTTTGCAACTGAGATATCTACAGACAATGCGGGAGATGTCGGCAGAGCAAAATTCGACAGTCATATTTCCATTTCCCATGGATCTTTTCAGGCCGCTGTTGAAACTTATGGGTAGTGGAGAAAGCAGGGATTAGGGATCAGTTGTCAGTGGTTAGGGGCAATATTAAAATTTGAAAACTCAAAAGTAACTTGTTAACAACCAGGGGCAGCGGCACGGCGCGGTCCTTTTTCCTTTGCCGTCGTGAATCGTCAGTAAAACAATTATAATCGTTATTCGCTTCAAAACCAAATACTTTGTTAGCCGGCATGGGCTAACAAACCCACAGGGAATCGTAACGTTTGTATGTACTATGGGACATTTGCAAATTGCTTATAATTCTTTCATAATGATCCCTAATCTACTCAAACAGTTTCCAGTATAAAATTTAATCTCTTTTAGGGTTTAATTCCCCGCAGCTTGCTGCGATTCCTTTTAGAAAAAGATAAGCATTGATACTCCGCAGCTTGCTGCGGGGCAGTTCATTGGTTTCGTAAAAAAGTCTTATTTTGCTCAAAGGCGTTCGCAAAATCTACAAACACGTCATTTTAGCTCATTTTAACTACAATTCTGTAATATATATATGCCCATCCAACATATTTGTAATTAATCAACATTTGCTCCCTATTGTATCTTAGATATAAATATTTAGTGATTAAGGATAGTTAACCCAAGATAGTGCCGTTATCGGCGAAGTGGCACGTCCTTTGCTCTATCATTTGTGCAAACAATTACAATTTTTGACCTAAAAGGAGAGCGCTAAATGAAAAAAATCGAAGCAATTATTAAACCATTTAAACTGGACGAAGTAAAGGACGCACTGAACGATATCGGTGTGACGGGCATGACTATCTGTGAGGTCAAGGGATTCGGGCGACAGCGTGGGCACAAAGAGATCTATCGCGGTGCCGAATATCAGGTGGATTTTATACCAAAGATGAAGATCGATGTTGTGGTTGATTCATCCATGGCAGATAAAGTCGTGTCCACTATTGCTGAAAAGGCCAATACAGGCAAGATCGGTGACGGCAAAATCTTTGTATCGCCACTGGATAAAGTAATCCGCATCAGAACCGGTGAAACAGACAAGGATGCCATTTAATATTACTAAGGAGGTTAACAATTATGAAAACTCTTATACTGACTTTACTTTTAACAGTGAGCAACCTTTCCATTGCCTGGGCCGGGGATGGGGCAGTCACACCGGAATCAAATAAAACAGCTATTGATTTGGTGCAGGCCCACGCTGATTATGTATGGACAATGGTTGCAGCGGCGCTTGTCTTTTTCATGCAGGCAGGTTTTGCCCTGGTTGAGGCAGGATTTACGCGAGCTAAAAACGCTGTGAACATAATGATGAAGAATCTCATGGATTTTTCAGTTGGATCACTGGCATTCTGGGCAATCGGGTTTGGTCTGATGTTTGGCGTGTCCAAATCCGGTTGGCTTGGAACATCCGGATTTTTCTTAAGCGACTTTTCGCCGGATGGTGATCCATGGGTCCTGGCATTCTGGATGTTTCAGGTGGTCTTTTGCGCCACAGCGGCAACTATAGTATCTGGAGCAATGGCTGAAAGAACGAAGTTTACCGGATACTTGCTTTATAGCATCTTTATCAGCGCTTTGATTTATCCTGTTTTCGGAAGCTGGGCCTGGGGAAGCCTTTATCATGGAAACGGCTGGCTTGAAGGCTTGGGCTTCATTGATTTTGCAGGATCTACAGTAGTTCATTCAGTAGGCGGATGGGCTGCTCTGGCAGGCACCATTGTTCTTGGACCGCGTTTGGGCAAATACATAAAAGACGGAGGGATAAAGCCGATATTGGGGCATAATATACCGTTGGCCGCTCTTGGAGTCTTTATTCTGTGGCTTGGATGGTTTGGTTTTAACCCTGGCTCCACTACTGCAGCATCAAAAGACATTGCCATGATTTTTGTAAATACAAACCTGGCTGCGGCAGCCGCAGCAGTTCTGGCGATGATCACATCATGGGTTAAGTTCGGCAAGCCTGATGCGGGTATGAGTTTAAACGGAGCGCTTGCCGGTCTGGTGGCGATTACCGCTGGATGCGCGAATGTATCACCAACAAGCTCGATCATTATTGGGGCTATTGCGGGGATTATTGTTGTCTTTTCAGTAATCATATTTGACAAGATTAAAGTTGATGATCCGGTTGGCGCCATATCAGTCCATGGTGTAAATGGCGCATGGGGCACGCTGGCTGCCGGTATTTTCAATATGGGAGGCACAACAGGAAAAATTATCGGTGTGCAGCTTCTGGGGATCGCAGCATGTTTTATATGGACATTTACAGCAGCCTATATTTTGTTCAAAATAATTGACATGACCATAGGCCTGAGAGTCTCTGCTGAAGAAGAAGCTAAAGGTCTGGATCTATCGGAGCATTCCGGTAATGCATATCCTGACTTTGAGGTTTCAGCGTATTCGCAGAAATAATGTTTAGCCATCAAATATAAAACCTAAAAAAACATGAGGAGGAAGAGAGAAATGAGGAGTAAAATTATCGGACTGGTGACTTTTATAGCTTTATTGGTATCAATCTTTGGGCCCATCAATGTTTGGGCAGAAGATAAACCAACAGCGTCTGCCGATGTTGGAATTTTTAACAAATATGTATGGCGTGGTTACGAGTTTAGTAAAGATAGTATTGTGATTCAGCCTTCGGCAACCGTGGGTTATAAGAATTTCGGTTTCAATCTGTGGGGCAACATAGATACCGAGGTTGATGGGGAGGATGAAGGCCAATTTAATGAGACCGACATGACTTTATCTTATGAAAAGAGCTTTGGGCCAGCTTGTTTGGGGTTAGGTTATATTTATTACGGCCTGGACGGCATTGATGATTCCCATGAAGTTTTTCTCAGCATAGGTCTTGACGCACTGTTGTCTCCAACGCTCACCGTTTACCGTGAAATAGCCCACATCCCGTCATGGTATTTGTCTTTTGCTGTATCTCATTCATTTGAGCTGCCTAAGGACATAACCCTGGATCTGGCAGGAACGGTGGGTTACTATTATTCCGATGACGATGATTTCGTTGAAATGGATGAAAATCTTAACCCGACTACGGAGAAATACAGAAGCATGCATGATGGACTCATTTCTGCTGGCTTAACTATACCCATGGGGGAATATTTTACCCTTAGCCCAATGGTTGCGTATTCTTTCCCATTAACGGATAAGGCAGATGACAATATTGCCGGAACCAATGGTTTCAGCGATGATTCCGATTACTTCTTCGGTGGCGCTACTATGTCTATTGCTTTTTAAGGTTGGTTAACCATTGTGCCCGTCTGCTACAAAGGTGTTTCAGGTGGGCACGAGATTAGGGTTGTGTCTGTCAGTTACAACGGCGTTTCAGACAGACACGGCTCTAATTTAGAGTTTAAGGCCACTATCTGCCAACTTGTCATCATGATGAATTCTAAATATAGACTTTCAGATAATTCATTTCCCAAGGCTATAAGGAAAAATCTTAGTAAGTCGTGCTTATGTGTATGTCGTCGAAGATTTTGACTGATAACGCAGTGAAATTATTTATCTGAAAGTCTATAGTTCTTCCTTTTCATATTTTCCGCCTATTATAGAGGTAAGATGCAATCTTCCAGCCGTTCAGCTTTAGAAAGAAAGGTACAGGAGTTAACTGTTCTTTATGAAATCAGCCAGCTCCTTGTATCAACTTCTGATCCAAAGGAAAATTTAGGGTCTATCCTTGACATACTTCATTCCAGAATGGGTATGGAGCGAGGTACTATCACTCTTTTGGATCCATCAACCGAGGAATTGACCATTAAAGCGGCACATGGTCTTACGGATGAAGAAATGAGAAGAGGGCAGTATCACGTGGGTGAGGGGATTACAGGAAAGGTAGTGGAAGATGGAGATCCAATTATTGTATTAAGAGTAGGCGAGGAACCGTTATTCTTAAATCGGACCGGAGCACGCAGAGACATCCAGAAAAACAATATTTCATTCATCTGTGTGCCCATTAAGATAGGGACATTTGCTTGCGGAGCCCTGAGTGTAGATCGGCTTTTTAGCGAGGAAATTTCTTTTGAAGAAGATCTGAGATTGCTGACCATTATTGCTTCTAATGTAGCACAGGCTATAAGAATCAGTAGAATGATGGAGGACGAAAGGAACCGCCTTAAGAACGAAAATTTAACCTTTCGAGAAAAGCTCAAAGAACGATACAGCTTTCATAACATCGTGGGCAGCAGCAATAAAATGCGAGAGGTCTTTGAGATGATCGATCATGTTGCCGCCAGCGATGCCACTGTGCTCATCAGAGGGGAAAGCGGTACAGGCAAGGAGCTTGTGGCCAATGCAATCCATTACAATAGCATGAGGGCGGAAAAGGCGTTTATCAAGGTAAATTGCGCTGCTTTGCCCGAAACTTTGATAGAAAGTGAGTTATTCGGACATGAAAAAGGTGCTTTTACTGGTGCAACAGAAAGAAGGATCGGTAAATTTGAATGCGCCAACGAGGGCACTCTCTTTCTGGATGAAATTGGTACTCTAAACTCCACTGCTCAGGCTAAGCTTTTGAGAGCTTTACAGGAAAAAGAGGTGGATCGGGTGGGTGGAGCTAATGCCATCAAGATCGATGTTCGGATTATAACAGCTACCAATAAGCCGCTGGAAAAGGCCTTAGTGGATGGTAGCTTCAGAGAAGATCTATATTACCGCCTCAATATATTTCCAATTTATCTGCCACCCTTGAGGGAAAGAAAGACAGACATTCTTCTTTTGGCAGATTATTTTCTTAAAAAGTACAGCAAGAAGTATAAAAAAGACATAAGAAGGATTTCCACGCCCGCCATTGATATGCTTATGCGCTATCACTGGCCTGGTAATGTGCGGGAGCTTGAAAACTGTATGGAACGGGCAGTACTTCTTTGTAGTGACCACGTAATTCACAGCTACCACTTACCACCTACTACCCAGACAGCCGAAGAATCGGGCACAGTTTCCTCCGGCTCTTTAGAGGCAGCTATATCCACATTTGAAAGAGATATGATTATTGATGCACTAAAGAGCACTAGAGGGAATATAACCGCAGCAGCAAGGCATCTCGATACATCTGAGAGAATCGTCGGGCTCAGATTAAAGAAGTATCGGATTGAACCTAAGCAATATAGATAATTTGTTTTTTTTGTCGGTTTATATCTTTCCTACAGGCCATCTTTTTTTGTCTTGACAGAATTGTATCTTATTGATTACAATAAACTACATGAAACTATTAATGGATGCTGACTGCCTTATCAAGCTTACAAATGCTGGTCTAAAAGATTTTGTGGGAAACAGAGACACTATCTTTATCCCTGATGTGGTGCAGAAAGAGGTTGTTGATGCAGGGAAAGAGAAAGGATGCTCGGACGCATTTGTAGTGGAAAAAAATATTAAGGCTAACATAATTACGATAGTTAAATCTTATTTTGATCACACTAAAGCGGATGACGCTCTTATCGCGCTTTTCCGAAAAAAAGACTACAACGCAGTTGCTACCGACGATGCAAAACTTACACGTTTGCTGAGAATAAAGGGTATCCCGTTCATTTTGCCTGGTCTTATTATCTATCATCTCTTACAGGACAACATGATAAATAGAAAGACCGCTCTCTGGGCATTAAAGCTGTTAGCCGAATTCATCAGCGAAGATGAGCACAGCACTGTTAGGCTATTGATGGAGAAAACAAAATGAAAGTAAGATCCATGCGAATTCCCGAAGATATCGAACAGGCCATAGAATATGTGTCCAGGATAGAAAAAGTGGAGAAGGCCCAATCATTGAGAAAACTGGCCAGGGTCGGATTCGAATCCTATGTTGCTAAAGCTTATAAAGAAGGAAGGGTTACACTCAGGGAGGCTTCGAGCTTGTTAAAATTGACACTTTCTGAGACTATTGATCTTTTAGTAGAAATGGGTGTTAAGGGAAATATTCGTGCCAAGGATGTCTTAGCAAGCCTTAACACATTTGCTCCATTGAATTAGTGTTCCTTCTATTTCTTCCGCTTATCACGAACATAAAGGGCTTTTGAATTGGTGGTTCCTATTTGCCTTCCTTCTATGTCAAAAAGCTTTGTTGCAGAAACCAGTTCGCCCAGTTTTCCATATCCGTAATTGCGCGGATCAAACTCAGATGATTGTTTCGCTATATTACTGCCGACAGGCCCAAGTTGAGCCCACCCACTTTCATCGGAGGACGCTTCCACTGCATTGCGTAACAAGCTTACCAGCTTGGTATCTTGTTTTAATTCATTGCTGGTTTTTTTGACAATCGCTTCACTTTCATCAGCCTTAGCTCGAAGGACCTCTGTGTAAATAAATTTGTCACAAGCCGAAACAAAAGCGGAAGGCGTCTTTTGCTCTCCAAAACCATACACTAATAATCCTGACTCTCTAATTCTTGACGCCAGCTTGGTAAAGTCACTATCACTAGATACTATACAGAATCCATTAAAGTTACTGGTGTACAATAAGTCCATTGCGTCGATAATCATTGCACTATCAGTTGCGTTTTTTCCTTTTGTGTACGCAAATTGCTGCATTGGTTGAATAGAATGTTGCAATAGAACCTCTTTCCAACCTTTCAGGCCAGGCGTAGTCCAATCGCCATAGATTCTCTTGACGCTTGCTATCCCGTAATTTGCTATCTCTCCCAGTAAACTATCCACAATGCTTGGTTGAGCATTATCCGCGTCTATAAGAACTGCTAACTTGTCAGTGTTTTCCATAGCTTTGTACTTTTCCATTTACTTCTAATGCCGTTAAGCGGGCGACGAGTATGCGTCGCAGTTTTCGCAAAATAAATGTAGGTGTTTTCAGCTCTGGCCAACAAGAGCCGCAAGTAATAGCCACTCCGCCTTCAACGGACTTGTTGGGCCGAACTGCTTCTTTAAGGTTAATGAAGAGAGGGCTTTTTCGTTTTGTTCAGCCGCTCGTCACCACGCTCCTCGAATGCATCATCATTAATTTCATTAAGAGTAGCTTCCAACATGCCCTCACAAAACTTCCTTCCTGCAATTTCAACGACTCTTGATTGATCATTGAGTAGAAAATTAGCACCCACCGCAAGCAGAAGTTCATCAGAAGGCCAACCCGTTTCATCAGGAACATTTTCCGGAATATCCAGTATTTCTTCTGCCTTTGCGTCACCTGATTCATAGCCTTCCATATCTTCGTGATATTTAGACGCCTCTTCTGAAGATGAAGCAACGATGAACCAGTCTTCGTCATGGTCCTCCGTTGTAACCCAGTACAATTTCATGTATTTTTCCCCAATTTTTTGTAGCCCAAGCGGCTTGTTCGCTATTCTATGTTCAATATTTTTTTAGCTTCTTCAAAGCTAACTGAGGAAGCATTTTGTTCTTCTTGTTTTGCTTCACGCAGGATACGAAGATCATTATAACATTCGAGTTCTTCCTGCATTTTTAAAAAGTCTTCGTATGGAAGAATCGCAAATTCTTTTTTACCATTTTTTTCGAGTATTTGCGGATTTATTGAGATCATAATGACCCTCCTTTATTTATAGGCATCTTTACGATGGCGAATCCGATAAATGATTAATTTTTCTTCCTCTATTTCAAAAAGGATTCTGTAATCGCCTACTCTTAATCGATATTCTTGAGTAAAATTTGTTAAACGTTTTACATCTCCTTTTAGCCCACCCGACATCTTTTCAATCTGCTTAAAAATATGTGCTAATTGAGGCTTGGAGATTTTCCTGCAATCTTTCAAAGCTCTTGGTTTGAATTCAATTTTATATTTCATTTGTTTACCAATGCCCGAAATTTATTATTTTGATAGCGAACAAGTAATTATACGATTGACCGCTTAAATACCAATAATAAAAAAGATCGACAACAAAAATATTATTACTTATGTTTTTATCTAACCGCTTAACACTCAATAGAGGTAGTAGTGGGGAAGCTTGAATTGTGAATTAATTTTTCAAAACTGGCTTTTCACTTTTTTGTCTTTATTCATTTTCTCTTTAAAGGTTTTCGCGCAATGACTGATAGAGCTGCCAGGCTTCTCTCGCCAAGCTTCTGCTTGCTCTGCCCATACTGATTTTGCTAAAAGGTAGTGGCTTAATTGTCAAGCATTAATTCACAATTCAAGCTGTTCCAGAATTGCCTCCCCTGATTTCCGGCTAACAACAAGGCGTGGCGGGATAATTACATCAGCAGGTAATTTTTCAAGAGCCTGAAGATGATGCAGCAATGCTGATTCGACCAGAAAACCTTTCTTGACACCGCGCGCCCGAACATACCGCTCCACTAGATTTTTTGTCTCTTCCGAAATATAGGCTGATATCTGTGTACGAGCCTGAGCCATAAAAGACCTCCAATATGTTTCTACAAAAATGTAGAAAATTAATAGCAATTGGTCAAGAAAAAAAATTCGTGTCGATAAAACCTTAGCCCAAACCTCTCATCCACGACATGACAAGGACGCTTAAGGCTATAAGAAGGAAACATAT
>JAJSZT010000056.1:3427-23392 GCA_030272815.1 Deltaproteobacteria bacterium | reverse complement strand
CCTGCCCTTGTATCCAACTCTAAGGCGATCATGGCCAAGAAGCGCAATGTCCCGCCGGAAACTGAACTTGCTTGATGAACTGTACCATCATGATCAATAACTTCTAATATCAAAAGTTCTCGTTTTTCATCGCGTTCAATTCTTACTTTGTAAATATTCTCATTAAATTTTGATAAGCGTGAAACAATTTGATCATATACCAATGCAGCTTTATTGTCGGAAACTTTATTTGAGCTATATAGATTTGAGCTATCCGGGGGATGTGATAGATAATGCAATGTTGCAGAAAGGTGAGAACCATCAGCGCCTAATCCAGGAGGAGTTGCAAACATATCGGGTCTCCATAATGAAGACGGCTCCAGGCGTAATACCCGCCAGGACTGCATCTCACGTTGTGCCAAAAATGCTGTAGGATTCTCAGCATTTACTGCGGAAAGAACAGTACAAGGAAGAGCAACAGCCTGAAAAGTCTTTGTTCGCCCTTTAACTCCATCCTGAATTAATTTAATACTACTGGGGCCTCTCTGCTTCCCTGAATTTTCGGTTGATATAAAGGGCAATGCTCTCTTGCCTTTTATTACAGACTTTCGCCATAAACCTGCTTTATGGGGAAACTTTAAATGTTTGGAAGCATCTTGCAGATTTATACGGTCTAGTTCTTCTCGTACTAATTCAAGTGATCCGGTTGAATGCAGGCCATCATTAGCTCTGTAAGCTATAGTAACAATATAACGTAAAAATGTAATGCCGGCTTTGGCTTTTTGGCCTAAATCATCAACACCTTGTTCCGGAATTATAATCTCTGCCTCAAAAGATATTTCTTTATCATACTTACCGCCAACACAGTGAAACAGACTGCGTATATCAGGCGTTTTTCCTCCTTCACCACATACGGAAACAGCAGCATCAATTAATGTACTGTCAGACAAGGCGCTCAGAAATTTTATGGCATCAAATAAATTTGACTTGCCGGAGCCATTAGCTCCTGTAATGCAATTAAACGGCCCAAAATGAACATCCACATCAACAAGGTTTTTGAATCCTGATATTTTTAATCGGGTCAACATAAAATCTAAATTCTCCTGCAATGTTTAATTTTCGGAATAGTTCACCACGGATTTTCACAGAATTACACTGAATTATCAAAATACCCTGCTCAATATTATAACCAGTACCAAGTTCTTTATATACTTCCCTTGCTGCACCTATGATTTTATAGCTCAAATCTTCATATAGTAACTAACTCATTGTTTACAATTTTCAGTGAAACTCAGTGCCCATCCGCTGCGGGCCGAAAGCCAAGTGTCCAAGGGCTCAAGGGCCAAGGGAAACAGACCTGGAGAGGCGGAAGCCCAGGAAGTAGAGGCGGTTGCCGGGCGTACCGTTGCTGCGATTCGCCGACCGGCAGCCCCGGGCAACATAGTCCCAGCTACCACCGCGAACTACCCGGAGAGAGCCTCTTGGGCTATCGATCCAGGCGCTTCCGTCATTCGACCTGCCATTGTAATGATCGTGCCTGTCATCCTCAACCCACTCCCAGACATTTCCGTGCATATCATACAGACCGAAGCTGTTTGGCTCCTTTTCACCCACAGGGTGCAGCCGGAAGTCTGAATTTCTACCATACCAGCCTACTCGGTCAAGGTCTTCTTCCATGTCACCCAGATAATACCTGGTTTGTGTGTTTGCCCGGCATGCATATTCCCACTCCGCTTCAGTGGGCAGGCGCAGACCGGCCCATTTTGCGTATTTATTTGCGTCATCCCAGCTCACTCCCACAACCGGCTGCCTGGGCTGGTTAAACTGCTGGTTGGCCCAATCTGCCGGCTCGCGTGAGTCCGGGTTTTCTTGAAGATACAAGCCATACTCCTCATTGGTTACCGGATATCTGCCCATATAGAAATCCGGGACATTTACCCTGTGCAAAGGCCCCTCGTCGTCATAACGCCCTTCTTCCGATTCAGGCGAGCCCATCATGAATACCCCTCCGGGAATCCTGATCAGTTCGTAACCTCCCCGCTCTGCCGTGATAATATCCAGGAAGGCTTGTTCTTCTTTCCCGGTAATCCATTTGCGGATATCAAGCGAGGGATGATTAACCAGTTTTTGTTTAATACCTTCAATTGCACCAGGGTCCAGTCGTTCTGCGATTTTCAACGCATAAAACTGGCGTTCCCATAGTTCTTTATCCTTTCCAGGGTGGATTTCCAGCAACTCAAAAAAAGGCTGAGCTGATTTTTCAGCAGTATCGGTTAAACACGCTTCAACAAGACTCGTATGTTTTATAAACGCCGGCAGTTTTACAACCTCCCGCATATAAGGCTTAAAAAGGGATGGATCTTCAAGGGCAAGCATGAGCAATCCAACCTCCTGCCACCATGATTCTCCAAAATGCAAAGCCAGTTCGCGTAAAATAGTCTCATCTTCGAATGCCCTGCTGCGAATTTCCCGCGCAGCCAGGTACTCCTGAAAACCAAGGTGCATGAATCCGTAGTTTTCCTGGTCCCAGCCTGTCAGAAGGCCGCTGTCGTCGCGGATCGTACGGAGAAAATCCTCGGTTGTGCCGTCCTTCCAGTCCACGGCTTTTAAAACAGGCTCAATGTAAGGTTTAAGTTCCTCGGCCGTTGCCTGGGTCCTTCCCTCCTTTGAATGCAGCCAGTATGCCGCGGGCTGCAGGGCCCTGCATCCATCGCGGGCGGTTACGCCCACTTTAAGCCCCTTTGCCTCCCGCCAATGTTCCAGGAGCACGTCGATGCACTCCTCGTAAAGCCGGGCCCGCTTGCCCGGTAGCCCTCCCCTGTGCCGGTGCACAAGACATATATTGGTGAGCAGCAGGGGGTTGCGGGTCAGTTCAAAAACACGGCTGGTCCTGAAATCAGGCTCTTGAAGACGTTTAATCAGTTTGTCCGCCTTTTCAGCGGCAATACCCTCGGCCAGCTCTGGGTCTTTTGCCAGGCCCTTTTCCACGACCCTGTACCAGTTGTGGACAAACCGCTCCACCTGGTCCCCGGTAAGCGGGCGCACGTGCATCTCCAGGAAGCCCTCGTTGAGACGCACCGTGGGACTGTATCCCGCAAAACGGCAGGTAACTACAAATCGGCAATTAGAATAATCAGGAAGGGCGTCTACGATCCATTTCGCCACCTGTTCACGTTGGGAGAGATCCGCCACTTCATCGAGTCCGTCCAGCAGGAAAAGCAGGTTTCCCCGTTTGAGCAGCCCCTTGCCAAAGCCTTTAGGGGTTTTATAATGGCGACTGTCAAGCTGTTCCTCTATAAAGACGTCCAGGCTTTTGTCAATGTTTTCAAGTTGCCTTAAGGGCAGAAACACGGGCAACATCCCGGATGGAAGGGCCAGGGATTCAGGGCCTTTACGCAGACACCACAGCAGCAGCCTTTTCAAGTGCGTGGTCTTGCCTGACCCCGGATCTCCCAGGATGACAAGGTGCTTATGCCCGCGCATCTCGGATTGGCGAAAGGCCTCAAGTAACGAGATCTCACGGCCGGCATCGCTGCGCTTGAGACATTTCTCGGCATGCTCCGAGCTTAGAAATCGCTCATCATCAAAACCCCTCAGGTCCAGCATGGCGCGCATGGGTACGAAAATGTCCCCTATGTCGATGCTTACCTTGAGATAAGTAACAAAACCAGCCACAGGCAAGATTGAGTGCAGGGCCTCTGCCTTTTGACGATAATCCCTGATTTCGTCATCCATGTTAAAATCTGACTGGAGCGTTGCATCAGATTCCTTTTTGTCTTCTTTGTCTGTGCCAAATGTTGAAAACACTTTTTTAAATGTTACTTCTTTGCTCTGCTTCCAGTCATTACCTCCATCTACAGGCAGATTATCACCCATCCACTTCTTTTTTTTATTTGAATAAGCTCGACACCACCGGGAAATTTTATTTTTTTCAATTTGAATAATTTGATACTGGTTGGGGATTTCAGCCGGCAGCTCTTCAGGTTTTAACGCGGCGCTTCCTGTAGCCAAAATAGGACATACGTTTGTGAGCCAGTCCATATCTGCATCATGAACATGGCCATGTAAAATCAAGTTTAATGATTCTTTTAAATATCTTTTCAGATCCTTTTCATCGCGTAAATTAGCATCATCTTTTGTTGCATTGCGCCTTACATTGTGATGAACCGCAGCTATGCGAAACCACCCTCTTTTTATATATTCTTTCAGTTCATCGTTAAACCATCTATATTGACTTTCGCCACACCATCCATAGTGATCGTTATTACGATGACTTTCTTTTATTGTGGAATTTAAGCCTGCAACAACAAGTTCTAAATCTTCAAAAACAAATAGAGTCCACGGTTTCTCTTTTGTGAATGTAATGCCTGGAAAATCTTTGTAAAAAGTATCGAAGAATTTCTTATAAGGTTTCCACTTTCTCCAGTATGGTTCTATCGTTTTTTCTTCATTTCCCTTGCATTCTAAAAAGTATGCCTCACAAAATGATCGATTTATATCATGATTACCAGGGACAAGGGCTACTTTCCCTCTGGTTAATTTCGTAAAGTCAATCGCACCATCTATAAACGTGCAAAAATCATCATATTCTTTCCTCATTCCCCACTCGACAAGATCGCCTGTCAATACAATAAGCTCAGGGGTTAAACCATAATCATCCCTCATCTCTTTGAGATCATCAGTAAGCCTTCCAAGGAGGGTTTTAATGCTTCCATCCTTAGTTTTAACATCAACCCCAAAACGATGATTCGCTCCGAACTGTATATCGGACAAATGAAGAATGGTTATTGATTTTTTTTCAGACATTTTTCTGTTGTCCTTACAAAAACCCGTTTGAATATATCTTTTGTCAATATATTTACTCAATTACATATGCAATCCGGTCGCTCATACACCGCATGCTAAGCTTTGGCGGCTATTCGCTCCCTTCTCTCCGTTGCGGTGCGAAGGCCAAGGGTCTAAGGGCTCAAGGGCCAAGGGAAACAGACCTGGAGAGGCGAAAGCCAAGGGCGCTGCTGCGGCTGTCGGGCGAGCTGCGGTTGTGATTCGCCGACCGGCAGCGCCGAGCAACGCCGTACCAGTTACCACCGCGTATCACCCGGTAAGAGCCATCTTTTTTATACAAATCCCGGTTCCACTCCCAGACGTTGCCTGACATATCAAGATGACCGCCAGGCGCTGCTCCAGCCGAATATATACCCACCGGGGTCGGGACGCCGACATTAAAATCAAAATTCAGCAGTTCCGGATTCGGCTCATCATCTCCCCAGGGATATCCACCATTGGGGTTTGTAGCCGCCTCTTCCCATTCCTTTTCCCTGGGCAGACGATAGGAAAGATTGGTCCGCGCAGTCAGCCAGTTACAGTAGGCTCCGGCCTCGTACCAGGAAACCCCGGTCACCGGCCGATTCTGATGCTCGATCTGTTCATCCCAGTCTTCGGGTATGGTCCATCTTTGCACTTCTTTCACGCCCCACCATTTGTCTTCCCAGTATTGAGAATCCCTGTACCCGTTGTTTTCAATAAAGCAATTATATTCCGCCACGGTCACTGGATACCTGCCCAAGAGAACCCCCTCCATTCCCGGAACAGGAAGCATCTCAGGGGCAAGCGGGTTAATCCGCGGATCACCTGCCTGGCCCAGGGCCTCTGCCGCGGCTATACGCTGTTCAACCGGAACACGGGAGGCGCCGTCAAGAATGAAGATGTCCATTACCCGGTCCCTGGCCTCTTGCCAGCCAAGCCGCTCGGGCGGCTTATAGTCGTAAACAGTCAGGATGCGCAAGATCCTGCCGAGCACGCCGACTGCTCGGGCAAGGGAAGTCAGACTTCCGTCCGCTGTACCCAAGACCCGCTCCACAAGGAGATTCAACCTCCTGCGCCCGGGCCAGGCCAGACATCCAACAAAATGATCAAGTACCTCATCCCATTGCCGGTCATCCAGATGGGGTTTGACAGCATGCCACCATCCATCAGGTCCATCTGCATCACTCAATTCCGCCAGGACACGGGCTGTGTAATGCTCCTGAAAGGTATAATGCCAGAATTTAATATTCCCTGACCCTGCCTGCTCAATAATACCGCTGTCAAGCATCTCGGCTTCCAGAAAAATGATTCCTTTTTTCCGCAAACGGTCGTGCTGTACTCTAAGTTCATCTAAAAACGGGACAGCAAGCTGTTCCGCGGCCCACATGAGATCAGCCCTGACCTGTTTACCATCTTTGTGGTTAGTCATAGCCCATGCAAGCGACTTGAAACACTCCTCGGCAAATGTATTGGAATATCCTCTCTGTCTGCGTTTCTCTTCTTTTGCATTGAGCAACCACCTCAAAACCGCGGCCAGAAGATCGGCCTTACCCTCAGGCAACTTTCTCTCATTCCAGTGAACCACGCACAGGCAGGTCAGCATCACGGGATTCTTGGCCATCCGGCGAATCCGGGGCATATTCAGGACCGCGGATTCCAATTCCGGAAGATATGCCTCACGGTTCCTTTCTTCTTCATCAGGGAACAGGGCATATGCCCATTGGTTCAGAAATTCCAGGATCTCTTCTTTCCCAAAGGAGTCGATATGTGCAGTCGCCATTTCTTCCAAAGCCGCAACAGCATGGTAACCAAACGGCCTGGAACTGAGCACAAAAAGATTATCCTCCCAATGATGAATAACAGCATTTGTCACATCCTTCATCTGTTTTCTGATATTTTGATCAGGCTCCTCATCCAATCCGTCAAGGAGCAGTATACAGCCTCCCTTATCAAGCAGCTTTTTCAGCAACGAGCTGTTTTCTTTGCCAAACAACTCTTCCATGGTCTGCAAAAGCACACGCCACGCCCCGGCGCCGTTGATTGCCGGACACCCTTTCTTCAAGGTTCCAGCCAGGGCGGAAAGCCTGATCAGGATCGGTATTGGCACGGGCTCATCCAATGAAAGGCCGAGATGGCGTTTTCTGGCAGGTTCGTCCGGTTCAAGCGCGTCCTTTGCCAGGACACAGGCAATAAGCCGCAAAAAGGTGGTTTTTCCTCCACCCGGCTCGCCAATAATCAACAGACGCCGGTAAGAGGAAAGCAAATCAGTCAAGGGTACACGCTCGGCTGAGCGCACATCCTCTTTGATCATGCCAACCGCTTCTTTAAGGTGTGCGGGATTACTCATGGTCTTAAGCGGAGTATAGTGCTGTTCAATGGGAAAATAGATCGACTTGTGGCCCGCGCTGGACATTGAGTAGATCCCTTGAATATCAATTCGATCAGTCGCTGTTATGACGTCTTTGAGGTATGTGTTCAGCAGCACCTTCTCGTCCTGCTTGAGGCCGCCACCTTGCATCGTGACGTCCGGTTCCATTTCAAGCTGATATGGGAAATTGTAACGTTCCAAACCACCCGAAACCGCAGGCCATTCAGAATTCTTCATATATCCGAGGCATTCACTGACCGCCTCGATTTCTTCTTTTGTACGCGGAGATGCCTGAATAACAATTCGCGTTCCATTAGGGAGCCAACCGTCCGTGCAATCCCTGCAAAGGTGTTTTTTTCTGTCCAGTCCCTTTAATTTATCCGGTTCTATTCCCAGGCTTGGAATTCTTGAATTATCGCAGTGCAAAATATCAGCCGCCTTTAAAAGCACGGCCAGACGCCGAAGATTAAATGGCCCAACAGGGGACGCCTGATTTGTTTTGAGCTTTTTGAGTTCTTCCTGAAATTCACCTGGTATCAGGTCATGGATGCTGATCACGCTGCTGATTCCATTGGCCCGGGGTCGGGTCAGGCCGAGTATGTTCATATTTTTTTCAACAAAATCGCCTGACCCTTCTCCATGCTTAAACCCTTTAGGTAAAGCGCTTTTCAGGGCCTTGTCAAAATCATGACAACATGCAGCGCAAGAAAGGAGAAACAGCTCAAACGGCATAAAATCCCCAAGGTTGTTGGCCTTGTTTAAAAGCGTGGTTGTCTGCAGCAAGCGCCAAATATTATCTTCAACTGCCTGGACATGAACAAGACCGTTCTCATTGCTGTCAGGGCGGTTCTGCCGCTCGTGAATCGGGCGGGATATTCTCCACAGATTGTTGGCAACTGCTGCAAGTTTCTGATCTTTCTGTTGAAGATGTTCGCGAAGCGTATGCGGTAGTTGAGTTGGCATCAATTACCTCCTCATCTGATAACTGTATCATGGGTTAATGAAAAGGAAAAATTAAACCACAAAGGACACGAAGGAGCACGAAGATTAGAATTAATGATTTTTATAATTTCTTTGTGTTCTTCGTGAGCTTCGTGGTGAAAAAAACATAATAAAAAAACTCAAATTCTCCTACAATGCTTTAAAAGCGGAGCAAAAACTTCTTCTGTAATTCTTATGAATTCTTTATCAAACGGATCTGTTTTACTGAAACAAAGATTATAATAAGGATTATCCGACTCGCTCCAGCCGCCTCTGTAATATTCTCCAATCCATTTTTTTCTTGAGTAATTTAAAGCATTCTGCTGATTTTCTTTTTTTATCAATGTTCTTTGGGCATAATCAAACGATGTTTCAGGAAAAAAGTGAATCGGTTTTGATAATCCCTGCCAGTATAATGCAAGTAGATTCTCTAAAATATCTTTACTTTCCTTAACAGGATCAAATTCCCATGTTTCATCTTTACAAACAAGATGGCTCTTTTTCGGATAGCCTTGTTCAGGCAATGAGCAAAAAACAAGGTGATAGATCCAGGATTTTAAAAGATCTTTTGACTTCCTTTTTGCGTAACGGATATTAACCAGGCCAAACTCAAAAATATTATCCAGCACACCGGTTATTTTAAAATCTGAAACATCCAGGTCAACTTGAACAGGAGGAAGATTTTTTTTAAAATCATCTATTCTGTTGACAAAATCTTCTACATTAACTTCTGATTCTCTGTAGTAATGTTCCCCTACATTGCCGTAAGGAAGTCGCCCCATTGCCCTATATACAGGCAACGAACGCCTCAAGTCAAAACCGGATATGCAACTTTGAAAAAGTCGCTGCTCTACATGGTATTTTTCAATGCCTTCTAATGTAAATGCTTCCCTGTCTTCTGAAACAGGCAATGTTTCTTCAAGAAATATTTCGAGTCGCCTTTCAATCAGAAATTTGGCAGGATTGGTGAAAAAAAAGCATAAGGTTTCAATATCCGGATTTTTCCATTCTTCTGACGGCTCTGAAAGCCCTGTTGAAACAAAATGTAAAGCTATTTTAGATTTAAAAGCTCTTTTGCTGTCAATAAAATTTTCCTTAGCATAACTGAACAGCTTACTGTCTCTTTTAAAATACTCTGGAGAAAACGCCTGTAGTCTGTGCCTGGTGATAACGTGATCAAGAATGCATTTTTCGGAAACATAAAAGCTTTCCTCAATGTAGTCGAGCAATTCACTTACAACAACAGAGGGAGGAATCTGAGTGTTGTCTTCGATGCTCTGCCCCACATAACTGATATAAAGCTTCTTCCTTGCCGAAATAAGCGCCTCAAGGAAAAGATATTTATCATCATTTCTTCTTAATCTATCTCCCGGCTTTGGGTCTTTTGCTATAATATCGAAGCTTAAAGTTTTTGAATCGCGCGGGAATGCTTCATTATTCATACCTGCAAGGCATACAACCTTAAACGGGATGCTTCTCATTGGAAGCATCGCACAAAATGTAACCCCTCCCGCAATAAAACCCGAGCCTGAATTCTCACGTTCAAAACGCGTCTCAAGATATGTTTTTATAACCTCAATATTTATATTTTTATCAAAACCGGACAGGTCCTGCTTTTTTGATATGTCATCAAGAACATAGCGTATAAGCTGTATTTCATATTCAATATCATCGTTATTCCGGGGAAAAAATCTGTCAATTATAGTGTTAAGAATATCAACCCATTTGGATAATGTTTCAGGTTGGCTCAGGTCATTTATACACTTAAAGACTCTGTCCAGAAATTCAAGAAATCTTCCCAGAATTTTGACCTCATTTCCTTCAATATTGTCATAGGGAAGAATTCCGCAAAACATATCTCTTTCATGACCTGGCATCGCATATCCCAACAACATCCTGTCAATGCCGGCTCTCCAGGTGTTTTCATGGAATGCAGGAAGATTTAACCTGGTCCGGCTTGTGGCATCAATTCCCCACCTGATTCTTGTATCATTTATCCAGCGTCTGATAATCTGTATATCTGATTCAGTCATTTCGAATTTTTCTTTTATCCCTGACGATTCCAGAAGAGAAATAATCTGGTCTGCCCCCAATCTGCTGTTTTTCAGATCGAGTATTGACAGAAATGATTCAATAATTCGTCTTTCCTTTCTAATACTGCGGTCTGCAATGCTGAAAGGAATGCGCAATGAATCATTTGCCTGAGCATCAAATACAGCATGGATAAATGGAGCATACGTCTCTATGTCCGGTGTCATTACGATAATATCTTTTGGTTTAAGATCCGGGCTTTCTTCGAACATGGCAAGCAAATTATCGTGCAACACTTCAATTTCTCTCATGGGACTGTGGCATGAATGAACCTGAATGGAGGTGTCTGTCTCAATATTAATTGAGAACTTATTTTTCGCATGTTCTCTGTCTCTTAAATATAATATATCTGACTGAACGCATGAGAGCATGTCATATTCCGCCTGGTCCTCGAAAAGTTCATACGATTCACAGTCAAATCCACTGATAAGTTCAAAAAAATCTCTTCCCTGCTTCCCCATAGATGCAAGAAGCCTGTTGCCTGTTTCAAGATGAAGTTCATCTAATGCAGAAGCTCCTGCGACGTATTTTTTCTTAATTCTATTTTTTTCTTTCTCGGAAACAATATCCGCCCAATAAACCATACAAGGGTTCAGAACAAAAAAAATAACTTGTACAATGCCGGATAATTCTACAAATACCTGTGTATGAAATGGTGGTAGATAGGATATGCCGAATATAAATATTCTTTCAGGAAGATCAGCTATTTTATCTGATCTGTCCCTGACTTTTTGTATAAGGGCTTTTCTCAGCCACGCCCTATGCTGATTTTCATTGCCGGATACAAGTTCACGCCACAGTTTTGCCTGCCAGTGATCTTCTTTTCCCTCTTCCCACTTGAAAATAATCTCCGGCCGGAAAACAAGGTACTGGTCAAAAGACTCTGAAATCTTTTCAGACAACTGAAAAAGTTTTTGCTTATTTTCATCATCTGTCAGATATTTTTTAATGCTTTCAAAACCTGACTTGTTCCGGCATTCCGGCAAGATATCCATAATTCTGAAAGTCATAACATCATGATCAAATAGAGACTCATCCGGCATATCCGGCATTAGTTTTTTAAAAATCTCATTTAAGCAGGTATTCGGAAAGGGGAAAAATATGTTTGCGCTGATACCATTGTGCCTTGCCAGCTCCATTGATAACCATCGCTCTATTCCTTTGCTTTGAACAACGATAATTTCACCCGAAAGCGGAGAAGATAAAGTACAACCAACAGGATTGCCTATTATCCTTGATAGTTGTTCGGCCAGTATCTCAAGGCGGTTGCTGGTAAAAATGTTTAGTCCGGACATAATATTTTGGTCGAGTGGTCGAGTGGAAAAATGGTCAAGTAGTTGAACTGTTACATTTTTTGTAAGCGTTCACGGAACATTGAAATTGGAAATTAGAAATTTGGCCTTCATGCTTTTGTATTGTTCTTCCCAATTTCCAATTTCAAGTTTCAAGCCGTGAACGGTTACCATTTTTTTTATAAAGTTTACCTGAGACATACATATACGTCAATATGAAAGGTATCACAACATGTCGCTATATCTCGCAAAAAATCGCTCAACTTAGCTATAGTCAAATAAGAAAAAAATCGGCGCACTCAGATTGACAAAAAACAATTAATAGATTAGTTTTAATGAAAAAGACCTTAATTTTAAAAACCTTTGAGAGGACAAACTACAATGAATTCACCAATTAAAAACGTGAGGATAGGAGTTGCTAATCGTGGTATACCTGCTCTTCGTATAGGAAGAACTATACAGGAAATGGGGGGAATTTATGTAGCCTTCGCTACAGAAGAAGATAAGACAGCCCCGCATGTTACCAAAGCAGATAAGGCATACACTATTCGAACCGAAGGTGGATATCTGGATATAAAAGAAATCGTACGTATTGCAAAACAGCACAATATAAAGGCTCTTCATCCTGGATGGGGTTTTGCAGCAGAAAACAACCGGTTCCCCTCTCTTTGTAAAGACAATGAAATTATTTTTATTGGTCCCTCTGAAGACCCTATGAAAAAACTGGGGAACAAAGTTAAGGCCCGTGAAATTGCAAAGTCAGTTGATGTCCCTGTTATTCCCGGCTCAGATGATGCGGTAAGTCTTGATGAAGCAAAAAATACAGCCAAAGAAATCGGCTATCCGGTCATGATAAAAAGTGAAGGGGGCGGCGGCGGCAGAGGTATTGTAATAATTAATTCTCAGACGGAACTTGAACACAACTTTGAAAAGGCTTCAGCTATTGCAGAGGTCAGTTTCGGCAATCCTAATTTATATATTGAAAAGTTTCTAACTTCTGTCAGGCATTTGGAAATACAAGCCATATGCGGACCATTCGGCAATTCGGTGGTGCTTGACGAGCGTGACTGCTCTGCACAGAGAAAAAACCAGAAGTTGCTGGAAATAACCCCTTCACCGTGGAAAAAGCTGACTCCTGATTTAAGGAAAGCTTTAAAAGATGCAACTTTAAGAATAATTTCGGCTGCTGGTTATGATTCTATTGGCACCTTTGAGTTCCTGGTAGATGAAAACCTGAATTATTATTTCATTGAAGCTAACACCAGGCTTCAGGTTGAACACGGCATCACAGAACTTCTATATGGTATAGATCTGGTAGAAGAAATGATAAGAGTCTCCTTTGGCGAAAAATTGCGGTTAAATCAGAAAGACCTGAAACCAAGGGGATTCGCAATGCAGTGTCGTATAAATTTTGAAGACCCAAAGGCCAATTTTCAACCAAATGCAGGTGAAATTACAAGATATCTCTCTCCCGGCGGCGAGGGCGTAAGGCTTGATTCATGTATTTTCAGCGGATATGAATTCCCCAAAGTTTATGATTCTCTTGGAAGCCTTCTCATGACACATGGTGCAACATGGGAAAAAACTCTGTCAATCATGAAAAGAGCTCTTTCCGAGTACTTTATAGATGGTTTAAAAACAACAATTCCTTTTCACAAAAAAGTTATCTCTAATCCCAATTTCATTGATGGTGAAGTTGATACAAAATTTATCGATAATACTCCTGAACTCATGGTTTACAGGGAAGCTGTAGCTGAAGAGATAAGGCTTTCATATCTAATGGCTGAAATTACAGCAAAAGGATATAATCCTTATTTAGGCCTTGGAAAATATCGAAAATTCGGCGATACCAACGTCGGGCCAATGGCAGTTGATGTTTCTTCTGTTTCAAAAAAAGCCGCTAACGACCGTTCATATTCTCCACCTTTTGATCCGAACGGTCATAGAGACAAAGTCCTTGATACACTTCGAAACTCAGAATACGTTGAGTTCTGCAATACTACTCCCAGAGATATCACACAGTCGGAAACCGGAAATAGATTCCGGCTTTATTCTGACCGTCTGATAGGCCCGCTTATTGACAGATGCGGATATGTATCTATTGAAAATGGTGGTGGTGCACATTATCATGTGGGAATGCTTGGGTGCATGACAGATCCCTGGGAAGAAGCTGAAGACTGGAATAAGTTTGCACCAAATACACAGAAGCTTATACTAATCCGCTCAACAAATATCCTTGGCTATGCTCCGCAATGCCGGGAAATTATGCAGCGTACAGGCGAACTGATAAATAAGCACTACCATGTAATACGCTGTTTTGACTTTCTTAACCATATCGAAAATATGGCACCATTTGCGGAAATCGCCTTAAAAGCTGAAAACCGTATTTTCGAACCAGCTATAAGTCTGAGCTGGGCAGAAGGATTTGATGTGCCTCATTATCTTGGTGTGCTCGATGAGATACTTTCAATGACAGGGCGAATTCTCGAATGCAGTAAGGATGAAGCATCCAAAAAAATAATTTTCTGCCTGAAAGATATGGCAGGAGTATGTCCCCCAAGGTTTATAAAAAGTCTTGTATCTGAAATACTTGATAAATATCCAGACCTGATTATTCAATATCACCGCCATGCCACAGACGGTCTTGCCGTACCTGCTCTTGGCGCTGCGGCTCAGGCAGGAGCAAAAATTCTGGATGTCGCAGACGGCCCAAGTGTAAGATTTTACGGCCAGACGGCTGTTATGCCTGTTTTAGCTTATATCGAAGGTGAACTCGGCTTAAAGACACGTCTTGATAAAGAAAGAATCAGGGAAACAGCATTTGTATTAAAACCGATTATGCCTGTTTATGATCATTACTGCAGGCCGACATTTCTTGGCATAGATTACGATGTAACACGTCACGGGCTGCCGGGCGGTGCAACTTCAAGCAGCCAGGAAGGCGCTCTGAAACAAGGCTATGCATTCCTGCTTCCCAGCATCCTGCTGGTTCTTGAACTTTACAGAAAGCTGATCAGATACCATGACGTTACACCGGGCTCTCAGATTACCTGGACCAACGGATATTTAATGGTTGTTAATGCCTATGAACGGGGCGGAATGACGGAGGTACAAAGGATCATAGATCTTTTAAAGAAAGTTACTTCTGTTCCGGAAGATGAACTTGACGAAAAAACAAAAAAAGATCGCCAGATTATATTTATCAACGCAAACGATGCTTTGAAAAATCTTCTTTTAGGAAAATTCGGCAAGCTTCCCCTTGGATGGCCTCCTTTATGGGTTTATCAGTCAGTTTTCGGAGATAAATACGAGGAATCTATTGCAAACAGAACAGAGGAAAGTCCTCTTAACTTCCTGCCATCTGTTGATATTGATGAATTAAAGAAAGAACTTGCTACTCACATAGGAAGAGAACCGAATGAAAATGAGCTGGTTAATTATCTCAATCATCCCGGAGATGCATTAAAACTGATAAAAAATCTTGAGAAATTCAGTGATCCGAACGTGCTTCCGGATGATATATGGTTTGAGGGTCTTGAAACAGGTGTTGAGCGCGAATTCAGAACTTCTGATGGAAAAGTCCATACCATTGAGGTAATGCACATCGGAAATGTAAGCAAGAATGGCACAAGACGAACTCGCTATAAACTGGATCATGAAGTTTTCGTACAGGAAATACAAGTTGAAAAAGGGGCTGTAGAAAAGCGTGGAGTTGAAATGGCTGATGAAGACAACCCCTATCATATTGGTGCTCCATTTGATTCTGACCTCTGGCTTGTACACAAAAAAGTCGGCGATAACGTTGAAGCAGGAGAAGAAATATTGAACCTCGCGCTAATGAAGGTTGAATATGGAGTTACCTCCCCGGTGGACGGAGTTGTAAAACGTGTTCTTGTATTCGCCGACTACAAGGCTGACAAAAAGATGATTCCGGTTAAAAAGGGACAGCTTCTCATTGAGCTTGCAGTGCCTCGTGAACGCTGCCGGAATTGCAATGCCCAGATAAATAAAGAAGATAAATTCTGTCCAAATTGTGGAAGCAAGACAGCTAACTCCTGAAGCTTACATAAATGAACTTTATTTAGGTTTAACCCCGCCATATTGGCGGGGTTTTTTGTTTCAAGCTAACAAAAAATCCTTGCTATATTTCTTATTTATTTTATATAAATGACCACGTGGTCATAACCAAAAAAATTATAATTAAAGTTAATGCTTTTTGAATAATGATTATGAAATATTCTTTTTTAGATAAAAGTTTATACGAAATAAACGACAAGGTTGTTTCAGGTGAACGTCTTGGATTTGAAGATGGTATTGCCCTTTATAAAAGCAATGATCTGATTGGCGTAGGACATTTGGCAGATTATGTTCGCCGCAAACTTCACGGCAAAAAAGCCTTTTATGTTTACAATCAGCATTTAAACTTCACAAATATTTGTCTGAACCGATGTCTGTTCTGCGCATTTTCAAGAGATGACGGCGGCAAAGATGCCTTTGCTCTCTCCATTGATGATGTACGATCAAGGCTTATGGAACGTATCAATGAACCTGTTCGTGAATTACATGTTGTTGGAGGACTTAATTCTTCCCTTTTGTTTGACTATTATATCGAACTTCTCAATACCATTAAGGAAGTACGTCCTGATTCAACTATTAAAGCTTTTACAGCAGTAGAAATAGACCATATTGCCAGAGTTGGCGGCTTATCAATAGAAGAGACAATTGCTGAATTAAAAAAGGCCGGACTTGAAATGATCCCGGGCGGAGGCGCTGAGGTCATGAGCGACAGAGTCAGAAAAAAGCTTTTCCCAAGAAAAATAGACAGCAACAGATGGCTTGAAATAATGGAAGCATTACACAGTGCAGGATTAACATCAAATGCAACAATGCTCTATGGCCATATAGAAACACTTGATGAACGCGTCGATCACTTTATAAAATTAAGAGAACTTCAGGATAAAACAGGAGGATTTACAGCATTTATCCCTCTTGCTTTTCACTCACAAAATACAAGGCTGTCGCATCTTCCAAGCACTACGGCATTTGACGATTTAAAGAACATAGCCCTGGCGCGTCTTATGCTTGATAATTTCAGCCATATAAAGGCCTATTGGGTTATGATGGGCGAAAGGCTGGCACAGGTTGCTCTTTCATTTGGAGCCGATGATCTGGATGGTACAATAATTGAAGAAAAGATCACGCATATGGCTGGAGCAAAATCAGCAAAAGGTCTAAGCCGTGCTCAGATGGAACATCTTATATCTTCGGCAGGTTTCACGCCAGTTGAACGTGATTCTTTCTATAACGCAGTATAGAATAAGGCTTTAGTTACTTAACTCTGAATATTGTAACAGTTCAGCAGCCCTATGGGATAAAATTATAATGGCTTACCGCAGAGGCGCAGAGGACGCAGGGTAAGATGATTTTTCATTTGCCGTTGAGAGGACGGCAAATGAAAACTACTCAGCAGCTTTGCTGCATAATAGTTTAACTTTAGTGCACATTTACCATTGCGAGTTGCCCCAAATGCCCCGGAGGGGCTGATTCTTTTTGCTTTCCGCCCTCTCAGCGGAAAACAAAATAAAGATAAACTCTGCGCTCTTTGCGGCTCTGCGGTGAACTACTCAATCTTCAATTTGCTTCAGGGTTAGGCTTATAAGCTTGTAATTTAGGTATAAACAAATAGTATGAATAATTTAGACAAAATAATAGAAAAAACAGCATCAAATGATCGTATCGACTCATCAGAAGCACTTACATTGCTCAACGAGGCTGAACTTCTTACGCTGGCGGAACTGGCAAATAAAAAAAGGCAGCATCTTAACCCTGAACCCGTTGTTACCTTTGTGGTTGACCGAAATATAAACTATACAAATGTTTGTATTTCCGGATGTCTTTTCTGCGCATTTTATTGCCCTCCGGGCCATGCTGATGCTTATGTAATATCAAAAAAAGAACTAAAAGAAAAAATCGAAGAAACTCTGTCTCTCGGAGGAACTCAGATTCTTCTTCAGGGCGGACTCAATCCTTCACTCTCGCTTGATTACTACATTGATCTTTTAAAATTTATAAAAGACAATTTCCCTATTCATATACATGGATTCTCTCCACCAGAGATAGCTTTTATAGCGGAAAAATCCTCCCTGTCCCTAGAAGATACCATAAATAAACTCATCGACGCAGGACTAGGCTCCATACCCGGCGGCGGTGCTGAAATACTTGTGGATGAAATCAGGGAAAGAATATCCCCAAACAAGTGTCCTGTTGATAAATGGTTAGAAGTCATGAAGACAGCTCATAAATGCGGTCTCAGAACCACTGCCACGATGATGTTCGGACATATGGAAAAGCCGGAACATATAATTGAGCATCTCATGAAAATCCGCAATCTACAGGATAATACAGGCGGTTTTACCGCATTTATTCCCTGGACATTTCAGCCTGGCAATACTCGTATAAAAATAGAAAAAGCCACGTCTGTAGAATATCTTAGAGTACTTGCTGTCAGCAGATTGTTTCTGGATAACATACAGAACATACAGGCATCATGGGTAACTCAGGGAGATAAAATCGCCCAGACAGCACTTGTATTTGGAGCAAACGATCTTGGCAGTACAATGATAGAAGAGAATGTTGTAGCCGCGGCAGGAGTAAAGTTCAGGCTGCCAAAAGAAGAAATGATCCGCCTGATCCAGGAAGCCGGATATCAAGCCATGCAAAGGGATTGTTTTTATAATATTTTGGATAGCAGCTTAACTAATGCCTGAACGAAAAGTCATGTTCAGGCAAAATCCGAATATCGAAATCCGAAATCCGAAATCCGAAACAAATTCGAATACCAAATGACAAAATAACCAAAACCAACACATTGGAAATACAATGTTTTTGTCATTAAAAAATTCGTATTTTGGTTATTGTTTCGTATTTCGTGCTTCGAATTTCGAATTTCTGACCGAAAACAGGGGTTTTCGGTCAGGCACTAAATATTAAGCAGCACGTTATGAAATTCCATGAAAATGTCAACTCCTCTGTAATACACAAAGCCGGATGGGTGGTGATCGATCCATATACAATCATCCGTGATGGTTTTGTACATGTCGATTCGGGATTGATTAAGGACATTGGCCGGAGTTCATGCAGCGGACATGTTATTGATCATGGCCCAGGCGCGCTTTTGCCGGTTCTGGTAAACGCACATACTCATCTTGAACTTTGTGCTTTAAAGGACAAAGTGTTACCTGAAAAAGGGTTCAGGAACTGGGTTGAAAATTTAATTAATTTGCGCAATTCAGCCGGCACAGACACTCTTAAAGCCGGTGCAATAAATGGTGTCAAAAAGCTTATTGAATCCGGATGCGGAGTTATAGGTGAAATATCCACACTTGGCCTGACATGGGAAATAGTATCAAATTCCAGGCTCAGGGGTGTATGGTTTAGAGAATTTCTTGGTAATGTTTTACCTGAAGAAATAGCATGTAACAGAAACAAATTATTAATAAAATCAATTGCAGGCCATGCACCACACACCCTGTCGCCTGAACTTCTTGCAGATTTAAAAAATATTACACGTAGAAAGAATACCCCCTTTTCCATTCACCTGGCGGAGTCGGAAGATGAAATCCTTTTCCTGACAACAGGAAAAGGATTTTGGGCAGATTTTATGACGGAAAAGGGAATTGATTTTTCAGGCTGGAATTTGCCGGTTGAAACTCCGGTCAGATATCTTGAAGATCTTGGAGTTCTTGACGAAAACACTATAGCTGTACATCTTATCCATGCGGACGAAAAGGATTTTGAAATACTTTTGCGCCACAATGTCCGTGTATGTCTCTGTTTAAGAAGCAACTTCAATCTTCATAACACGATGCCCGACATTACAGGTATGCTTAAAGCCGGAATAAAGCCCTGTCTTGGTACAGACAGTCTGGCCAGTGCGGAGTCATTAAGTATATTCGATGAGATGACTTTTGTATCAAAATCTTTTCCCTCTATACCACCGGCTGAAATCCTTGCAATGGCAACACTTAACGGCGCAAGCTCTTTAGGATTTGGTGAAATGTTTGGCTCTTTAACACCGGGAAAACGCGCTGCTTTTGTTTATGTGCCGGTTGATGTATCGAGCAGATCAGGACTTCTGCATGCCCTTGTAAATGCGGATTTCAAAGGGTCTTGCAAAACGGTATTACAATAACGTCTTGAAATAAATAAATGGTAACAGTTCAGACCTATGTAATAAAATTGTAACGGCTTACCGCAGAGGCGCAGAGGACGCAGGGTAAGATGATTTTCCATTTGCCGTTGAGAGGACGGCAAATGAAAACTACTCAGCAGCTTTGCTGCATAATAGTTTAATTTTAGTGCACATTTACCATTGCGAGTTGCCCCAAATGCCCCGGAGGGGCTGATTCTTTTTGCTTTCCGCCCTCTCAGCGGAAAACAAAATAAAGA
>JAJSZT010000056.1:0-3327 GCA_030272815.1 Deltaproteobacteria bacterium | reverse complement strand
TAAACTCTGCGCTCTTTGCGGCTCTGCGGTGAACTATTACGATTGCGGAGACGTTCGCAATATTGAGAAGGGTGTTTTGATAATTCAGTGTAATTCCGTGAAAATCCGTGGTGAAAAATTATAATAAATGAAACAGCCATTTAAAAATAACATAGCCATTCTCCCAGTCAATTTGGGCCGTATAAGTTATATGAACGCAGCTCCGGTATATTATGGCTTAGATAATGGTTTAAAACCTGACTGGCTAAATATAGTAAGCGCACCGCCTTCAATTTTGAATAATATGATGGCAAAAAATAAGCTTGACATAAGCCCTGTATCATCTGTTGCTTATGCAAAACACCAGGATGAATGGCTGCTTCTTCCCGACCTGTCAATCTCCTGCTTTGGAAAAGTTATGAGTGTCATTCTTGTAAGCAAAAAGCCTTTCGAAAAGCTGACTGACAACAAAGTAATCATTACAGACAAGTCAGCAGCAGCCGCAGAGCTGATAAAACTTCTTTTTTCAATAAAAAGAGTAAAGCCCGTATTTGAAATAATGCCGATTCAATGCCCGGATGAAATTAAAAAATCTGCGGACGCAGCACTTATTATCGGCGACAAAGCTTTAAAAGAAAAATGGGAATTACATTTTGATCATGTATTTGACCTTGGTCAGATGTGGCTGGAATTAACAGACCTGCCATTTGTTTTTGCATTATGGGCAGTACGAAAATCATTTGCAGATAAAAAGCCGGAAGTTGTATCATTAATAATAAAACTATTTGATATCTCAAAGGAACAAGGAAAGAAGAACTTAGAAGATATTGCCAAAAAAGCTTCAGAAATTCTTGGAATAGATATAGACATCTCCAAAAAATACTACGAGCTGTTGAACTACAATCTTGATCACCTGCAATTGAAAGGGCTAACAAGTTTCTTTGAAAAACTCTATCACAAAAAAATCCTTCCCCAAAAAGTACAGCTTAGATTTTTTGACAGTAATTAAAAATCGAGCGGGCTTTTTGCCTCTTTAATTGTCAAACTTTTAATCGTATGAGTATAAATCATTGTTGTCATGAACAGTTACAATTCCCATATCAAAATTCAAACAATGCACACGAAGTTGTAAACATTCAAAAAGTCGAAGCCCGCAGCCATAGAGAAGTTTCACAATAAGGGCTCGGTCAAAAATAACCTGGTAGAATTTGCGTCCAAATTTGCCGTAGATTTCATCGATCTGATTGAGCAAAACCGCAGGAATAGCGGGCTATTTCGAGGACTTTTGCGAATGAAGATCGGTTAAAGATATGATGAAGTTGGGATGCAAAAATGCCAAGTTATTTTTGACCGAGCCCTAAGCATGATGGAGATCTCCAGAAGTTTTATATCATTCTATATGGAATGATATACGGAAATATTTAGTAAAAATAGCACAAAAAACTTGTTAAGAAAATATCTCTGAGATACAAGAAAAATGTTGACAGAGTAGTCGTCAAAACTTCAACTTACGGAAAAACGACAATGAGTTGATTACTGCGTAACGATGTGAATAAATTTTCAATACTATAGAGATATACAGAACAATAGAATGACTTGTGCGTGACAAAAAGGAAAACAATGAGTCCAACGATATTTCGAAAAAAGGGTTACAGATTCTTTTTTTTTTCCCGTGAAGAACCAAGAATGCATGTTCATGCTTACTGCGGGGATGGTGAAGCAAAATTTTGGCTGGAGCCAGAGCTTGAATTGGCTCAGAATTATCGTTTATCACGATTGCAACTGAAGCAAATTGAAATGATTATTGAGGAGCATTATGATGAACTCACAAGCGCTTGGCAAAAGCATTTCAGAAGTGGAAGTTACTAATATTTCAAAGCATGGTATGTGGCTTCTGACAGAAGAAAAAGAACTTTTTATATCTTATGAGAAATTTCCCTGGTTCAAGAATGTTACGGTGGGGAAAATACTTAATGTTGAGGAGCCAACTCCAGGTCATTTTTATTGGCCGGATCTGGATGTGGATTTAGATACTGAATCAATAGAGCATCCAGAGCGATTCCCCCTTAAATCAAAATATCGCATAACAAGCGGCTGAACACGGACTGGGAAAAGCCTGGCAGAATCGGTGTCAAAGCTTGAATTGTGAATATGGGAGGTTTAATTCACAATTCAAGCTTTGACACCATAGTCCTTCGACAGGCGGCACCGTTTGGGCCTTCATCTGGGTGAGTCCTCTTCGGCCCCCTTACGGTTCGCTCAGTCCTATTTATATATAAGGACACGCAACGGGTCTCCCGGGGTAAGCTCCGGCTACTTTCAGCGCACGATCGTCAGATTTACGTGACTCAGCCATGACGGATATAGGACTTCGTCCTGTGTTGCGGACTCGTCCCGGCTTTGTCCCGCCTCAAATCTGCCTGCCCTCTACCCTTTTGGATACGGGGCATACCTGTACGTCGACCCACGCTTTTGCCTCCGGCTTCCACCAGGCGCGCATTGCTGCAAACACCCTTGCCCTTGGCTACCCTTCGCCTCCGTCAGGCTGGGTCTGGACTTTGCCCGATATTTGTGTCATAAATATCGAACATCACCATTTAGCAGCAGGGCCTTGCCCGGCACACAACCTTATGCTTTACGCGGATTGGGGCTACGCTGCCGCTTCGCCCCAACCGGTAAGCATGTTAGACATTAAAAAAAATGACGACATCTCAGAATCATTTTGCACTTCCAGGCGATAGTGGATCCCTGGCATTTAATAATGATGGTCCAGTCGGACTAGTGGTTGCGGTGAAACAAGCTCTGAGGAAAACCTATATTTGCAAAGCTTCGAACATCGAAAAACTTCTGGGAGTTAGCTTTGCACCACCAGTCTCTGCGAGTTCATATACTCGGCCATTTGACCCGACATTATTCCCAACGGATCCTAAAGAGAGGTTTGAAGTTTTGATTAGCGGCATCTCAATTGGCCATATAAGCAGTACAGCAGGCACTCTTGGAGCATTTGTTTGGGATATAGCGTCGCGTGAACTTTTGGGCCTAACCTGTGCCCACATAGCTGCACCTCCAGGGGCTGTAGCTGGAGATCCGATTTATCAACCTGGTCCAATTGATATTCGCACGAGATTTCACCGGGAACCTTCTGATGGCGACATCGCTGGATATATAGTTAGGTGGATTCCGATATCGTTCACTAAGCCGAACTTGATAGATGCCGCTTTGTTCAGGCCTGCACGACCCGTCTGGCCCAGTTATGTATTGGGATATGGGGAACGGCCCCTCGCGGGACCGATAGCATAGATCCAATACGGATGTTAGTTCAACGATAATAGGACCGTAATGGTTATG
>JAJSZT010000055.1 GCA_030272815.1 Deltaproteobacteria bacterium | reverse complement strand
AATTATTACGGGTTCATCGCTGTTATTTAGCTGGTCATATAAGTTTTTCCAATTTCTGGATATATTCATTAATAACTCCTTAAATTTTAACCTCTGTTTTAAAAAACTTTTGATATCAAAGTTCTATTAAAGTTAAATTTAGTCCGACATAAAAATTCATGCTCTATGGGTATGGTCAAACTGGTATTTGATAGCATAAAAAGTACTCCATCAGTTGAACGACATGGATAAAAGGAGGCAAGGCAATTTTTCATGACCAAAAGGTTAGAATATATGTAAGCGTTCACGGTTGTCGGTTCACAGTTCACAGTTTTTTCAATGAACTATGCAACGATTGAAGCATTTTGGATATTGATTTCAACTCTTGAATTAATTCTTTCGCATCTAAATCAGAAAATATATTAACCTCTCGTAATAACGGTTAACAGTTTACAGTTTGCGGTTGCTCAAAACATAAAACCGTGAACCGTGAACCGTTATGATCTTTCATTCCATAATCACGGCAATCTCCTAATAATTTATAAAGACGTACTGACAACCTACAAGATTTTTTCCAAACTTCTAAATCTTCAAAAGAGGACCCCCATAGTTCTCCTCGACCTTCTGTTTTTTTCAACCGTGAACCGATAACTGTAAACCGTGAACGGTTACGAATATATCTATCTGAAGAGGCTGTTATCGCTTGCAACTCTCCTCACCAATTCCCGATAGTCCTGGGAACCGCTGCAGCCGGGCGAAAATTCAAAAATAGTCTGGCCAAAAGCAGGAGCCTGGGGGAAATTTACGTTGTAACGAATAGGATTACAAATATATTTACCGTAAAGCTCTTTAAGCTTATTAAGAATTTTAGTTGGATGTTTTATTCTATTATCATGAAATGTTGGCACAATGTATTTTAAGGAAACTTCATTGCGATATTTCTGTATAGAAGAAAGACTCTTTAAAAATTCAACAAGCCCCTGAAGAGACATAACCTCAAGCGAAACCGGAATTAAAATTTCTTTAACATAAAATAAAACATTCACCGTCAATGGGTCCCATCCTGGAGATGTGTCAATAATGATATAATCATATTGAGTTTCCAGAGGGGTAAGTGCGTCTGCCAATGTCATTTCTCCACCAAAATCTTTTCGGTCTATCAGACGCTTTATTCCGGCAAGAGATTTTCCACCTGCCAAAAGCCACAAGTTTTTCCTGGCTTCAACAATTGCTTCTTCAGGACTTAATTCATTCGTCAATAATTCAGTCAGCCCTGCTTTTGCATTAATCCCCAGCATATAGCTGTCCTGTCCCTGAGTATCGGTGTCTACAAGCAGAACTTTATATCCGGAAAGCGCAAGCCCGGCGCTAAGATTTACCGCTGTTGTTGTCTTCGCCACCCCACCTTTGCTGATCGACACACTGATCGATCTGGCGGCACGATTTCCTTCAGGCATCGGTTTTTTAATTTTTTCATGGACTTTATCAGTAAATTGTATAGGAAACCGATGTGCACATGCTTTACAGCGGGCAATTATTTTTTCATTTTGAGGAATTCGATTTTTATCAACATCGTGTTTTTTCTTACATTTAGGACAAATAATTGTAATCACAAAGACTCCTCTTTATATAATTTTCTTGGGTTAAACCTAAATTGAGCGATTTTTTACTCGACCTGCACCGATCTCTTGCGCATCAAGGACTTGCGAAAAATCTCGCCATATCCATTGGTATGCCTACACTTTTCGCAAACCTTGCTGCATCAAGATCTTGGCACATTTCTTCGCAAAAAATCGCTCAACTTAGGTTAAAAGAATCTCTCTATTTACAACTCGTCAATTTTACTCCGAATTTCGAAAATGTATTGAACACAATTATTTTTTTTGACTTTCTCTTAAAATATCTTTCACCAAAGAACTCTTTTGTCCTTTTGTTTCCAGTTCGTTAAATATTGAGTTCAACGCCAGTTCCACAATCCTTGACATAGAAACCCGGGATTTTAATTCTTTAGGGACCATTACTTTGATTTTTGCCTTTGCTTCGCCAAGCTCAACAGAAATCTTTTCAGGAATATAATATGTAACTTTCTTTTTGGCTGGCGTTTTTTCTTTTCTCTTTTGTTTTGGTGCCCTGACACTTTTTTTTGTTGAGGCTTCAGTAGATGGTTGGCCTCGACGGTATAATAGTTCTGTCAAATCTTCCACGCCGGGGATGGAGTCTTCCTCTGATCCCTTCAGAAGATCATCAAAAATATCCTTCTTCTTATTTTTTTCCATTATACCGATCTCCTCGCCAGATTGATTAATAAACTGATCTGGTATTAAAATTATGAAAACAATTTTGCACGATTGATTTTAATGTATTCACTGATTATACGTTCACTTTCCTCATCCTGATCAATAAATTTTATACCGCAAAGATAGTTACCATGCTCGCAGGGAGAAATATGTACTACCTCGCCATGCAGCTTAAAAATCCTTCCCTGAACAGTCAGCTTTAGTGAGTTCAATTCTTTGCCGGCAGAAAAAATTCCAGGCAGGGGCAAGTGAATTCCGATTCCTTCACTCGCAATATCAATAATATCATATTGCTGATCATTAATTTGCATTTTTACTTCATCCGGGTTGCTTGCCGGTAAGCGAAAATATTTGCGTACAATTTCCTTTAACTCCAAATTATTATCCAGAGGAACATAAACAGTTTTGTTTAAAGATTCTTCTATATCCTCATCCTCGACTTCAAATTCAATGCCATCGCTGTTTTTACTGTTCATATAAAAATCCTTTGGTTTTTTTTAAAAACAATTTTGACTGTATCTATTGAAACAAATGAAGCTCCTATGAGTAAATTGAATGGAATCAAAAAGTCAATATTTGATGATTTTTACCCTTTAGCTTTTGATAAATAAGATGGGCGCAAAACGAATTATCTTATTTATATGCTATCTTAAGACCTTATGTCAACTCTTAGAAATGAAGCACATTTTCAAAGCATTTATTGGCAAGCAAGAAACTTTGCTCAACCGGTCATAATTAGCGCCTGAACGGTAAGTCAGAGCAGTACTGGTATGGCAATGGCGTATGTTAAGCCGGTTATCAATAGTATGCCGATAATATTCAGCCACAATCCTGCTCTGCACATTTGAACGTTTATAGGTTATACTTTTATCCATCAGATAATATTCGATTGTTCAAGCTTTTCTTTTAAACGCATTGCATTATGAGCAGCATATCCCATCTGATCGTTATCAAAATAAATATAGACAGCAGCCAATCGGCCTTTCCATGTTTTTATACGACCCGCCCATTTATGAAGAGAGTTCTTATCATAACACCCCTGATATGCGTTTTTGGATGGACCGTGAAGACGAATATAGGTGAAATCAGCCGTAATCTCACGCGGTGATTCAAAGCCTTTGAGATCATAAATGCATAAAGCGGCATTGTGTTTTGCAAGAAGCCTGTAAATTTCAGAACAGAGCCACGATTTATCCCGGAACTCAAAGGAATATCTTAGCTCTTTTGGGAGTTCGTTTAAAAACACTTCAAGACGTTTTATATTACACTTCCATCTGGGAGGCAATTGGAAAACAATAGGGCCGAGTTTCCGCCCAAGAGGTTTTACAGCGTCAAAGAAATATTTGACAGACTCGGCCGGATCGCTGAGCTTTTTCATGTGTGTAATAAAGCGGCTTCCCTTTACTGCAAAAAGAAAACCGTCAGGTGTGTGCTGGCACCAGGCTTTAACGGTATTTTTTTCCGGCAGGCGATAAAAGGTATTATTAATTTCGACTGTATCAAAGTGTTTAAGATAAAATGGCAGTATTTCAGAATCTCGAATTTTAAGCGGATAAAATGGGCCCTTCCAGTGTTTGTAATACCAGCCCGAAGTCCCTATTCTTATTTCCATGCTATTTTTTACTATAGACTTTACAGCCTTTCTTTTATTATGACATCAACACATGACTGGTCTGCAAGAGTGGAGAGGTCTCCCAAATCGGCTATATCACCTGCCGCTATTTTACGTAGTATCCGCCGCATGATCTTGCCACTCCTGGTTTTGGGCAGCGTATCCGTGAACTGAATTTTCTCAGGCGTTGCTATTGGGCCGATATCTTTTCTTACATGGGCGATCAATTTCTTTTTCAATTCTTCTGATCTCTTCACCCCGCTTTTTAAAGAAACAAAGGCATATATCCCTTCTCCTTTTACCTCATGGGGATAGCCGACAATAGCTGCCTCCGCCACGCTATGGTTTGCATCAATGGCACTTTCAATTTCTGCTGTACCCAGGCGATGGCCGGAGACATTAATGACATCATCCACGCGTCCCATTAACCAGTAATAGCCGTTCTTGTCTTTTTTTGCTCCATCGCCGGTGAAGTACATGCCCGGGAATTGGCTGAAATATGTGTTTTTGAATCGCTCTGGTTCACCATAAACGCCCTGCATCATGCCGGGCCATGGTTTAGTCATGACCAGGCAGCCACTCTCGTTAAGGCGGGCTTTCTTGCCGTTATCCTTAATGATAAGCGGGGCTGCGCCGGGAAAAGGAACTCCGGCCGATGCAGGTTTGTTGGGTATTGCCCCGGGTATAGGAGCTATTAGAACTCCACCGGTCTCAGTCTGCCACCATGTATCAACTACAGGGCATTTGCCTTGGCCTATGTTTTTATGATACCAGTGCCAGGCTTCAGGGTTAATGACTTCGCCAACACTTCCAAGCAGTCTTAAGCTGCTGAGATCATAACGCCTGGGCCATTTTTCACCATATTTGGCCAACACACGGATAACTGTTGGGGCGGTGTAAAAAATAGATACCTTAAATTTTTCTACGATTTCCCAATACCTGCCGGGATCCGGATAGGTGGGAACCCCCTCGAACATTATTGATGTAGCGCCGGCTGAAAGAGGGCCGTAAACAATATAGCTGTGTCCGGTAATCCACCCAATATCTGCTGTGCACCAGAAGGTGTCTTCATCTCTCGCATCAAATACCCATTTAAAAGTCTGGTTTACGTAGAGAAGATATCCTCCTGTCGAGTGCAGTACTCCCTTTGGTTTACCTGTTGAACCGCTGGTGTAAAGAATAAAAAGTGGATCAATAGCGTCCATAACAGCCGGTTCGCAGGAGTTTTTTATATCCGGAGCGTTCATTTCATCGTGCCACCATGAATCTCGTTTCTTTTTTAAGGTTATTTCTGTATTGGTTCGGCGTACTATAATACACTTTTTAACCTCGGGACAATTTTTAAGGGCTTTGTCGGCATTTTGTTTTAGAGGTATGATTTTTCCACCACGAAATCCGCATTCTGCCGTGATTAACATTGAGGCACCGCAATCTTTGATTCTGTTCATCAAAGATTCCGCACTAAAACCTCCGAAGACAACACTGTGAATAGCTCCTATCCGCGCACAGGCGAGCATTGCAATTGCAAGTTCGGGAATCATTGGAAGATACATGGTGACTCTGTCTCCCTTTTTGATCCCATTTTTTCTTAATACATTTGCAAATCTGGAAACCTCTGTATGAAGCATCTGATAAGTATAAATTTTACTTTCATTCGAATTCTCACCTATCCAAATCAAGGCAGCCTTGTTTTTTCTCCATGAATAGAGATGTCGATCAAGGCAGTTATAGGATACATTAATTTTTCCACCTTCGAACCACTTCACGTATGGTTCGGTAAAATCATACTCAAGCACGTTTTCCCATTTTTTAAACCAGTGGAGCTCCTTGGCTCTTTCTGCCCAGAAATCCTGTGGATTGTTAATTGAGTGTTTGTAAATTTCTTTATATTGCCTAAAGCTTTTAATTGCCGCCTTTTTCTGGAACTCCCTGGGTGGAAAGTACTTTTTGCAGTCCTTCATCTTCACCTCCGGTTATTATTTTATAATCGTTTTCATCTTGTTACTGCACCGGTCATATACAGAATTTGCCAGAGATTTTATCTGGTTCTGAACATCAGTGAGTTCGGGAAGACATGGAGGGGGTATGAGGTTGAATTGTTTTATGCTGACAGGTTTAAAACGCAGGGTTTTTTCAATAGAGGCTATTTCTTCGGGTGCGAAATTATCGCCCATAAAATGTTTTTTTGTAATTTCTTCAAGATCCATGCCTTTCAGGAAGTTCAGGATGGTAAGAAGGTCATGGTTGTCCTCAAACTTTTTCAGGTTGTGATTTACCGCTTTACATTCATCTATAAGATTCCTGTAAGCTTCAAGGTACTGGTTATTCCAGGTGCATAGCCTCTTATATGATTCCAGAAAGAGTTTTTTAAATTTTGAACGATCGGTTAGGCCGTGAACCTTAATGAACCGTACATCTTTGCGGTATTCCGGATCATCAGCTATCCGGTCCTTAAAAGGGGCTTCTTTCAATCCAAGTAGAAACACAAACTCATTGATGAATTCAGGCTTTGGAAGTAAGTTATACATTCGTGCAAAGCGTTTGAAGAGCATTTCCTGAAGCTGAGCGGCATGATCAGCCAGCTCCTTAACATAGGTGATCTGTTCTTCTATCAACCGTCGTTCATATAAATAATTATTAATAACCTCCTCCTTGACCTCATGGGTCATGGCGGAGATTAAATCGTCCTGCATATTCTTACCTCAAGATGTTTTAGGGACTCAGTCAATTTACTCGACTGAAGAAGGTGTAAGTTCTTTTATCCTATTTTGTACAAATTCGACTGCTGCTTCCAGCTTGTCTATAGAGCTTGTTTTTACAGTTTCCATAAGTTTTTTTACTTGTTCTTCTTCTATATGGAGGAGCTTTGAAATATAAAAATCGTCCAGTTCTCCACCCTCAATAAGAATACCGCATCCGCCCGCAGTGCCCAGAAACTCTTCATTGACAAATATAGGTATTACAAATTTGGTAAAGCCGACATCGCACTTTTTAATCACCGCTTTTTGCGTGGTGCGCGCGGTTTCGGCCATGGATAACTGTGCGGACGAACAAACCACCCGGCTATCGTCACTTCCCTTTATAGCCGGACAAACCTTATTTGCCCATCCTGCCGGCAGATGAACCACAACTCCGTCTCTATCTACAATGCTTCCGTTAAATCCGAATTTATCATAAATTTCCTGCGCGAGGCGCTGCCATACCTCGACTGGTGCGATATCTATAAGTTTCATTGTTACCCCCGAATAAGTAGTGTTTTTCAGATAAATTTTAAACCCGCGTGTATCCTTAACATGGGCTAATCGTATGGGTCAAGGAAGTTTTGGTGGCTTTGAAACAACTTTGGATGAATGCCGGCAAAAGCATGGATATTAAAAAGTCTTGACAACCCTTTGTTGTTAAATAAAATATACGAAAATTTGGTTTGCAGTATGAGACCTTTGAAAAATGTTCAATTTTGTTTAAGTTCAAGGAAGGCAAAAATTTTAAACGCAGGAATACATTGAGTATTTCGAGGCTTAAAATTTGAGTCTGACGTCGGCACGAAGTGAAGCTTTAGCGCTATTTGGGCAAAAGGGGGCGTTTTGCAAAGGTCTCAGTATATGGTGCCTGTGTAAGGCATAATAGGGAATCCGGTGAAAATCCGGTACGGACCCGCCGCTGTAATCGGGGACAAAAGCCGCAAAATGTCACTGTCCAATTAATTTGGGCGGGAAGGCGCGGCAAGTAGAATGATCCGAGAGTCAGAAGACCTGCCATATGTCTGGTTGATTTTGGGGAAAAGGTAAATCCTCAAGCAAATTATTGCTTGAGGTTTTTTATTTTAGGAGGGTAAAAATTTGATTGATAGAGAAGAAATTAAGCTTGATGAAATTTTGGATGGGATTGTACCGCTTGACAGGGAATGGATAATAAAGGCAAGGGAACGTACGGCTCAATTGGTTATGCCGCCGAGAGCTCTGGGAAGGCTTCATGATATTTCTGAGCGGTTATGCGGAATATATAAGAATCTTAAGCCATCTATAAATCAAAAGGCTGTTTTGGTTATGGCCGGAGATCACGGGGTGGTTAATGAAGGGGTGAGCGCTTTTCCACAGGATGTTACCGGAGCTATGGTAGGTACTTTTCTGAAAGGGGGAGCAGGAATAAATGCACTTTGCCGGCATGTAGGTGCAGAGGTCTGGGTGGTAGATATGGGCATCATTCCTGAGTTAGACCCTGATTCGATGGATGGTGGAGATCGTCTTTTGGTGCATAAAATTGCAAAAGGGACAGCAAATTTTACAAAAGGCCCTGCCATGACACGTCAGAAAGCTGAAAAGGCAATTTTAACCGGGTTTAATCTTGCTTCTGAGTTTTTCAATAAAGGCATAGAGATTCTGGGCACTGGCGATATGGGTATAGGTAATACAACTCCATCTGCTGCTATTGGAGCTGTGATTACAGGAAAGAGTCTGGAGAATATGGTCGGCAGGGGAACAGGGGTAGATGACGAAGGGCTCATGAGGAAACGAAATATTATCAATTCTGGAATTCAGGTAAATCAGCCGGACAGAAAAGACGGACTTGATATACTGTCGAAGATAGGGGGCTTTGAAATAGGCGGAATCGCCGGCTGTATGCTTGCAGGCGCGTATCATAGTCGTCCTGTTATGGTTGATGGCTTTATTTCAACGGCGGGAGCATTGATTGCCCACGCCCTTTGTCCGCATGTTACTGATTATCTTTTTGCAGGACACTGCTCAGAAGAGCCCGGCCATCGAGCTATGCTGGAACATCTGAAGCTTGAGCCTATTCTTGATTTAGGGATGCGACTTGGAGAAGGAACCGGTGGGGTGCTGGCAATGGAGATTATGGAGGCCGCTCTGCGGGTTTTTAATGATGTTTTAACATTTGAAGAGGCAGGTGTTTCAGAAAAGGAGAAATAAAATAATTTCTTGACTTGCGAGGTAGTTTTTAATTAAACTTAAAATTGTTCAGGTGCTCAATTTAGGTTGAAGCATAATAGGGAACCCTGTGAAAATCAGGGACGGGCCCGCCGCTGTAATCGGGGACAAAAACCGCAAATGAGACCTTTGAAAATTGAACGTTTTGCAAAGGTCTCAAAATGTCACTGTCCAGTTTAAACTGGATGGGAAGACGCGGCAAGTAGGATGATCCGAGAGTCAGAAGACCTGCCTGAACATTTGGTGTGAATTTCGTGGACTTTAAAAACCGCACCATTGGATTTTGAGGATAAAAAAAGGGATATCCCCGGATCGATTAATTTCGATTCGGGGATTTTTTTTGCCCCGGGCTCTTAGACACAAAGGAGGTAAAAAATGAAGACAGGGGTAATTGTTTATGTTGTTGGAAAAGAAAATATAGAAAAAGATTTTGATATGACAGAAGCGGTTAAGAACTTAAAGATCAAGGCAGATAAGGTAGAGATTGTCTCTTCAAGATTTGGTCATTTCGATGTCATGGATGCATGGTGGTTGCTAACAACAAAGGGGATGAAACGCATTGTTTGTTTGATTGCTGAGATCGGCAATAATTCCGGTCTCAGGCTTACGGGACGTGAGATCCAATTGTGTGAGTGAAATAACCATTAAAACCAAGGAGGATGTAATTATGAAAAGAAAAATTACTATTTTAGTCTTTTCTCTTATTTTAACCATGACTTTATCCGCTGCTGTTGCAGCCGAAGGCCACGGCCACAAACAACCCATGAAAAAAGGAATCTTGCTGGTTGCCTTTGGTTCCAGCATACCTGAAGCACAGGTTTCTTTTAAAAACATTGACAAAAGGGTAAAAAATGCTTTTCCGGGCGTGCCGTTGAGATGGGCATATACTTCACATATCATACGCCATAAATTAGCAAAAGAAGGCAAGCAATTAGATTCCATGGAGATGGCCCTGGCAAAGATGATGGATGAAGGATTTACCCATGTGGCAGTACAGTCTTTGCACACCATAGCCGGTGAAGAATACCACGGACTTGTACAGAATGCCCATGCATTTGGGCAGATGTCGGGAGGCTTTGAGTGTATTCTTGTAGGCTACCCACTTCTTGGGAAAGAAGATGATCTTGTAAAAGTAACGGAACTGATTATAAAAAATATACCAAAAGACAGGAAAAAGGAAGATGCGGTTGTGCTAATGGGCCATGGTACTCACCACCCTGGAAACGCATTTTACGCTGCCATGATGTATCATTTCCAACAAAAAGACCCGAATATCTTTGTGGGTACTGTTGAAGGTTCACCAACTATAGATGATATTAAAGGCTTACTTCTTAAGAAAAAAATCAAAAAAGCCTATCTTATGCCCTTTATGTCGGTGGCAGGTGATCATGCCCGAAATGACATGGCGGGAGATGAAGATGATTCATGGAAGAGCATCCTTACAAAGGCAGGGATAAAGTGCGTACCTGTACTTAAAGGAACGGCCGAATATAATGACATTGTTGATATCTGGGTCGCACATTTAAAGACAGTATTGGCGCATTTTTAAAAAAGAATGACCATAAAAGTACAGGAAAAATCACACGGCTTGAAAAACAGGCTTCAAAGGGCAAGCGGAATCCAGGTATTATTATTGAGCGCAGCTTTATGCTCGATAATTGTGATATCTACAGGTATGGGATATATTCATTTATCCTTTCTTGACGTAGCAAAAATTATTTTTGCTAAAATATCAGGACAAACGGATCTTCTTAAAGGAATGGATGAAATTCTTTCCGTGGTTGTGTTAGAGGTGCGTTTGCCGCGAATACTAACAGCCGCAATAGTGGGGGCAGGCCTGGCAGTAGCAGGCGCTGTTTTTCAGGGAATACTGTTAAATCCTCTGGCTGATCCATACACACTGGGAGTATCTGCAGGCGCCGCTTTTGGGGCTTGTCTTGCATTTTTCTTTAACATTGTTCTTTTTGATAATATTGTTCTTGGAGCCTGTTCTGTACCCGCCTTTGCCTTCATAGGAGCAACCGGCACCCTGTTTTTCGTTGTGTATCTCTCATCTGCAAGGGGCGGTTTTTCTTCCAACAACCTGATTCTTTCCGGTATCATTGTTGCAGCCATTTTATCAGCAGGAATAAGTTTATTAAAATACGTGGCGGATGAACAGGTTTCAATAATCATCTTCTGGCTTATGGGAAGTTTTGTTTCAAAGACATGGGCGGATGTAATAATAACATTGTTATTTTTGTGCGGTGGATTTTTGATTATTATATTTTTCGCCCGGGATCTGAATCTTATCTCCCTTGGAAGTCGAACAGCTTCTTCCCTTGGGGTGCATACAAAAAGGGTGACTCTTGTACTTCTTGTTACTGCATCTATGGTAACAGCTATTTGCGTTTCAGTATCCGGCATTATAGGATTCGTAGGACTTCTGGTTCCTCATATGGTGAGATTTTTAACAGGCCCTGACAATCGCAAGCTTATTCCTGTTTCAATGTTATCAGGCGCAATACTCTTATTGTGCGCTGATACGGTCACCAGAGCTATTCTTCCAGGCGAGATTCCCATAGGTGTACTTACTGCGCTGATCGGTGGTCCATTTTTCTGTTATATTTTTAGAAAACGGCAGACAGCAAGGTCGGTTGGTTAAATATGGCGTTTGAAGTTGAAAAAATAGCTTTTTTTTATGAAGAAAAAAATGTCATAGACAACATTTCCATCAGCCTTGAGACAGGAAAATTTTACGGCATAATAGGGCCAAACGGTTGTGGAAAAACAACTTTTATCGATCTTCTCACTAAATACAGGCAACCCGCATCAGGAAGCATTAAATATAAAGGGAAGAATCTTTCCTTATATTCAAAAAAAGCATTGTCAAAAGAGATCGCTTCGGTTCCCCAGAATTTTTATATTAACTTTCCGTTTACAGTAGAAGAAATAGTCATGATGGGGCGATATCCATACATTCCCAGGTTTTCTGTTCCGTCTCAGGAAGATTACAAGATTCTATATGACATTATGAAAAAGACCGAAATTTATAAATTTAATGATCGATTTATTACAGAACTTAGCTCAGGAGAGAGACAGCGGGTAGTTTTTGCCAGGGCGCTTGCTCAGGATACGCCGGTTCTGATTTTAGATGAGGCGACCTCAAACCTGGATGTTAGTTATTCTTTAAACCTTCTCAACATTGCATCACAAAGGGTTAGTAAAGAGAAAAGAACTGTGATTGCTGTGCTGCAGGACATTAATCTTGCGGCAATCTACTGCGACTATCTGTTATTTATAAAACAGGGGAGTATTGTTGCCCATGGAGATACTGATGAAATTTTAAACCAGAATACGCTTCAATCTGTTTTTAATGTAGATGCAAAAGTATATTTTGAACCCTATTCCGATTCCATGCAGGTTGTTTTTAAAAAATAAGCCGTTCACGGCTTGAAACTTGAAACTTGAAATTGGGAAGAATAATACAAAAGCATGAAGGCCAAATTTCTAATTTCTAATTTCAATGTTCCGTGAACGCTTACAAATCTTGTTTATCCTGTTATCCTGTCAGACTTTTTTTCAAAAGGCTAAATTGTTACATTATTTTAAATATATAAAAGTACTGATTATTATTTTATCTTGTTTGCCTGTCGGAGTTTATGCCCAGGACTATACAAAGCCTTTTAGTATTACAGGTGAAAGGGCTGTAGTTGATCAAAACGGCAGGAGGATTCTGGTTGAAAAGAAGTTCTCGCGCATTATTTCTCTTTACGGTGCACATACTGAAAATCTCTTTGCATTGGGGCTGAATAAAGAAATAATCGGTGTCTCCATGCATGAAGTTTTTCCTCCTGAAGCTATGAAAAAGGCTGTTTTCTCATATCATGATGATCCGGAAAAGTTTTTAGCAGTCAACCCGGATCTGGTTTTGATAAGACCAATGATTGATCGCGGATATCCTGACCTTATGGCAAGGCTTGAAAAAAGCGGAATCACGGTCGCATCTTTACAGCCCGGCACGGTTGATGATATGTTCAAGTACTGGACGGCGCTTGGAATCCTTACAGGAAAACAGAAAGAGGCATCAGAGATGATCAGTGGTTTTAAAGAAAGCGTGTCTGTTTTTAAATCGTTAACAAAGACTGTGGGCAGAAAAAAAAGAGTCTATTTTGAGGCTATACACAGCAAAATGAAGACTTTTTCACCCAATTCAATGGCGATTTTTGCGCTTGAAACAGCAGGGGGAATAAACATTGCCAATGATGCAAAATCGGTAAGAGGTACAAATATAGCTGCTTATGGAAAAGAACGCATTCTCTCCCATGCTGCTGAAATAGATGTCTATCTTGCACAGTATGGTGCAATGAACCGCCCAACACTATCTTTTATTAAAAACGAAACAGGATTCAGGTTAATCAAGGCGGTAAAAGATGACCAGGTATATATTATTGATGAAATGATAGTATCGCGACCTAGTTTAAGGCTTCTTAACGGAATACAGGAAATCGGCAAAATTCTTTATCCTGATATTTTCAGGGAAGACGCCCTTTCCTTTCCATAAACGAGAAAGATTTTAAAATCATGAAACCTGATGAAATTGAAGAATTAAGTTTTAAGATAATCGATGATGAGGCCGGCAGGCATAATTTTTCACCTGACCAGTGGTCTATAGTGCGACGTATGATACATACATCGGCTGATTTTGAATATATGGAGTCTATTCGTTTCCACAAAGATGCCATAGCCAGGGGGCTGGAAGCTATAAGAAACGGAGAAAATATTGTTACAGATACCAACATGGCAAGAGTGGGAATCAGAAAAAGCGATCTTGAACGATTCGGCACAGAAGTCAAATGTTTTATGACCGATTCCGAAGTATGCCGGATCGCATCAAAAACCGGAACTACCAAGGCGAAAGCAGCAGTTGATGCAGCCATACCGGACATGGAAAATGGCATTTATGTAATTGGAAATGCTCCCACAGCCCTTTTGCGGCTTATTGAACTCGTGAAAGAAAAAAAGGCAAAACCGGCTCTGATCATAGGACTTCCAGTGGGGTTTGTAAACGCTGCAGAGTCGAAGGCTAATCTCATCGCAATGGACCAACCCTATATTTCTAATATTGGAAGGAAGGGCGGTTCAAACATTGCTGCAAGTGTGGTAAATGCCCTGGCAAAACTGGTATAGGCTTTAAACTAAATTGAGCGATTTTTTACTCGATCTGCACCAATCTCTTGCGCATCAAGGACTTGCGAAAAGTCTCGACATATCCATTGGTATGCCTACGCTTTTCGCAAACCTTGCTGCATCAAAATCTTGGCATATTTCTTCGCAAAAAATCGCTCAACTTAGTTTAAGATAAAGATTTTGGGTGCGTTATTGATATCTTAAAGTCTATAAATAAGTGGATGACGAGGATATAATGAACAAAACAAAAACAGGAACTTTATACGGCATAGGAGTCGGACCGGGTGATCCTGATCTGATCACGCTAAAGGCTTCTAAAGTATTAAATAAGGTGGATGTGGTTTTTGCAGCAGCGTCTACAAAAAACAGTTACAGCCTGGCGGTGACCATCGCCAGATCCCATATTCCTGAAACAACTTTAGTAAAAATGCTCTCTTTTCCCATGACCAGAAATAAAAAAGAGACTGAAAGAGCATGGAAAGATAATGCCAGGATAATTATAAAAGAGCTTGAACTCGGGAAAGACGTTGCTTTTCTAAGTTTAGGGGATTGCATGACCTATTCTACTTATGGTTATATATTAAAACATATCAGAAACTCAGCTTCCCATGTGAATGTAAAAACCATACCAGGTATAACTTCATACCAGGCAGCCGCTTCCTGCCTGAATATTCCGATGGTGGAAGGCGAAGAATCACTTCTAATTGTTTCCGGAGCCAGGGGTGGAGACCATCTGCGGGAGCTTTCAGTCAAGCCGGAATCTGTTGTTTTTCTCAAAGCATACCGAAATATTAAGGACATAGATTCTGCACTTAATGAATCCGGGCTATATAATTACAGTGTGGGAGTATTAAACTGCGGGCTTCCTGAAGAAGAAATCGTAAGGGATATCAAACAGTTTAGTAAAAGACAGCCGAATTACTGGACACTCATTATTGCAAAACAGAAAAGAGCTTAGCCACTGAGGCACAAGGAAACAAATGTATATGATAAGAGAATATTGAACGGCAGAGTAAAGCGTTTTTTGAACGTCGAACATCGAACATTGAACGTTGAACATCGAACATTGAACGTTGAACATCGAATGATGAAATCGCTTTGCTCTGCCATTTTATAAATTGGCAGAATACCTTATTCAAGATTCGATGTTGGATGTTGGATGTTCGACGTTCATAGCCTTTTAGCTTGACTGCTGCGTCCTTGATATTGGATTGTAATCTGCAGGAATCGCGATGCTTCTATGAAAAGTGTAAACAGGAAAATGAAAGATGCCAAAAAATGACTAAACCAAAATTTTGGTCTTTAACTGTTTCTTTGACGATTTCTGCTGTAATACTGATTTTTGGAATATATATAACTGATGATCTATGCTGTCAAAAAGTTATATCAAGACTTTTATGGCCGCTTTTTCGTCTTATGCTTTTTATCTGTGCAGGACTTGTGGCAGGCCAGATAATTGAAGCTTCGGGCTGGACAAAAAGCCTTGCGGTACTGGCCAGGCCTTTCTTTAAATTTGGTAATCTTGGCGATAGATGCAGCGCTGCTTTTACAACAGCTTTTTTTTCAGGCGTTGCTGCAAATGCAATGCTTTTGGGCTTTTATAAAGAAGGAAAAATATGTCGCAAGCAGCTTTTTTTATCCAACTTCGTCAATCAGTTTCCGGCTTATTTTCTTCACCTTCCAACAACATTTTTTATTGTTTTGCCGCTTACAAAAATGGCAGGAGTTATTTATTTCATTATAACCTTTGCTGCTACACTTTTTAGAACAGCGCTTTTTTTGATTTACGGGCACATTAGATCGTCTATTCAAAAGAGCGATTTAAAAAAAGAAGAAAAAGAACTTCCTGCGCAGCACAATAGAAGACCAGGGGAAATAGTAAAGAGTGTAAAAAAGAAGCTGCCGGGCCGCATTGCAAAGATCGCTGTTTATGTAATACCTGTTTATGTTCTTATTTTTGTTTTAAATGAGATGGGTATTTTTAACCTGGTGCGTAAATGGCTTGCAGGTTATTTTGTCACAACCTTTATGCCTGTTGAAGCTCTTTCGGTTGTGATTTTAAGTTTTGTCGCTGAATTTACTTCAGGATTTGCTGCAGCGGGCGCGCTTCTTGATGCCGGAGTAATTACAACAAAACAGACTGTTTTAGCCCTGCTGATCGGAAATATAATTGCATTTCCAATTCGCGCTCTGCGTCATCAGTTGCCAAGGTATGTTGGAATTTTTTCTCCGAAAATGGGAACTCAATTGTTGATTATGGGCCAGGGTTTTCGGATTGTGAGCCTTGTCATCATAGGCACAATTTATTATTACTTAGGATGAATTCGATTTTTTATTATGTTTTCTTTATCACGAAGAGCACGAAGAGCACGAAGAGCACGAAGAGCACGAAGAAATTATAAAACATTAATTCTAATCCCTGCCTGCCGCAGGCAAGTTCGTGCCCCTTCGTGTCCTTCGTGGTTTATTTTTCCTTATAATCCTGGCCGTTTCAAAAAGCGCAGTTTATGGACGTACAACATATATCAATGACTACAAAAAGAAGGCTAAGGACTGGTTTTACAACCGGCACTGCGGCTGCGGCTGCGGCAAGGGGAGCTCTTTCACTGATTTTGACCGGTGAAAAACCTTCCAGTGTTCAAATAAAGCTTTTAACGGGAGACAATATCATTATTCCCGTATTTACCTGTATATCCCAGGGAGAAAACAAAGCAAAATGTACGGTAATAAAAGATGCAGGGGATGATCCGGATATAACGCATAGGGCGGAAATCGGAGCAATAGTTACACTCCTGGACAATGGAAATCAAAGGACTGTATCTATAAGCGGTGGAAAGGGTATAGGCATGGTCACAAAGCCGGGTCTTGAAATTTTACCAGGAGAAGCTGCAATAAACCCGGGCCCCAGAAAAATGATTACACAAGCTGTTACGGAGTTATTAAAAAAATACAATAAAAACAAACCGGTAAAAGTCGAAATTTTTGTGCCTGAAGGAGAAAAACTGGCTGAAAAGACTTTGAATGCAAGGCTGGGCATTCTTGGCGGAATTTCTATTCTGGGAACTACAGGTGTAGAGAGGCCCATGTCTCATGATGCCTATATTGCGACGATAAGGTTGTCCATGTCTGTTGCAAAGGCTTTCGGCATAGAAAAGGTGGTGCTTACAACCGGCCGTCGCAGTGAAAGATTTTCCCAGGCTTTGTTTGAGAAGCTTCCTGAAGAGGCTTTTATACAGATTGGTGATTTTTTCAAAATGTCTCTTGAGGATGCATCAAAGAATGGTTTTAAAAAAATTATTCTCGCCGCTTTTTTCGGAAAGGCGGTAAAGATGGCACAAGGGGTGCCCCACACTCATGCCGCCAAGTCAAGTTTGACTATGAAGAAGCTTGCAGACTGGTCATTTGAAATCACAAAAAGTCGGGAATTTGCGAAAAAGATATTATCTGCAAATACAGCAAGACATGCATTTGATTTTATTATGAATGAATATCCTCAAATTATTTCCCACCTAGGAAGAAAAATGGTTAAAGCTGCCAGGATGTTTACAGGTTCTGATATTGATATACAGGGCATTATCTTTGATTTCAGCGGGGAAGTTGTATTTGATTCAGATGGGGATTAAAACAAACATGAAACAGGTATCTGTAATCGGAATGGGGCTTACTCCCGAAGATCTTACCGCAAAGCACATGAAATTGATAAAAGATGCTGATGTCCTGGTAGGAGGAAAACGGCATCTTAAGTATTTCAATGATCATGCAGCAGATAAAAAGGAGATCAGCAAAGATCTTAAAGGAGTTGTCCGTTATATACAAAACAAGATGCGCAAAGAAAATGTTGTAGTACTTGCATCTGGTGATCCGCTGTTTTTCGGTATAGGTTCCTTGCTGATAAAATCTCTTGGGCCTGACAATGTTGTGATATATCCAAATATTTCTACTGTTGCTGCGGCTTTTTCCAGGATAAAGGAGCCCTGGAATGATATTTCAGTCGTAAGTTTGCATGGCAGGAATAGTGAAAGAAAACTTTTCAGCATACTTGACAGGAACGAAAGTGTGGCTGTTTACACAGATTCACAAAAAAATCCTGCATGGCTTGCCAGACGTCTGCTTGAAAAAAGGATTAAAGACATAAAAATGTGCATTTTTGAGCAGCTTGGAACTGAATCTGAACGTTTTGACTGGTATGAACCCGGCCAGGCTGCGGATATGAATTTTTCACAGCCCAACCTGATTATATTAAAACGACATTCGCTTCAGCCTGAAGGGAATAAGGAGCTTTACCTGGGCATGCCGGATAACCGGTATGAATACCAGAAAGGTCTTATTACAAAATCAGAGATACGAGCTATTACAATTTCCAGGCTTTGTCTTTCAAAAGATCATATATTATGGGATCTGGGAGCAGGTTCGGGTTCTATTTCCATTGAGGCATCTCTTTTTATAAAAAAGGGCAAAATATTTTCAGTTGAGCAAAATCAAGACAGGATCAACAATATTAAGGCGAATAAAAAGCAATTTAATGTAAAAAACCTGAAAGTTGTGCAGGCTGTTCTTCCGAACGGTCTCGAGGGCCTGCCTGAGCCTGACCGGATATTTATCGGTGGCGGCGGCAGGGATCTGGTGAAAATAATAGATACAGCTTCAGAGTATTTAAAGCCGGACGGAGTTATGGTTATAAATACCGTTATCCTGTCGAATGTTGAAGCTGCTCTTAAAACACTTAAAAGCAAGGGGTTTAAAACAGATATAGTGTTAGTTCAGATTCATCGGGGACAGGATATGCCATGGGGCGAGCGGCTCGAAGCATTGAATCCTGTATGGATAATTTCTGCAAGAACATATTAAAAGATGAACGTCGAATTAAAAGATGAACGTCCAACATCGAACGCCCAACATCGAACGTCGAATAAGGTATTCTGCCAATTTATAAACTGGCAGAGCAAAGCGATTTCATCATTCGATGTTGGACGTTCGATGTTCGATGTTCGACGTTCATCTTTTTAGTGCTTTTGCGCCTTTGCGTGAGACATTTTTATTGGAAAATAGAATATGAAAACCCGATCAACTATCCATAATCAAGATGAATACGTCAGACATCCTGTAATATTCGCAGGGGCAGGACCTGGTGATCCCGAATTGATAACGGTTAAGGGGCAACAGGCGCTTGCTGATGCTGACCTTGTCATTTATGCAGGTTCTCTTGTGCCTGAGACTGTATTAAAATGGACAAAACCCGAAACAAGAGTTTTAAACAGCGCTTCCATGCATCTTGAAGAGATTATTGATGAAATTGAAAAAGCGTATAAAAAAGGAAAACAGGTAGTTCGCCTTCATACCGGAGACCCGAGTCTTTATGGTGCCATCTTTGAACAGATGGCAAAGCTGGATAAAAAATCTATTCCCTGTAAAGTTATTCCCGGAGTAACTGCTGCATTTGCCGCTGCAGCAGCCATGGGAATAGAATATACTCTGCCTGAAGTTTCACAGACACTTATTTTAACCCGTATGGCCGGCAGAACGCCTGTGCCTGAAAATGAAGCACTGGAATTACTTGCAGAGCATAAAGCTTCCATGGCGATTTATCTTAGCATATCCATGGTTGATAAAGTGGCAAGAGTTCTTGAAAAAGCATATGGAAAACATGCGACCTGCGCAGTTGTTTATTGTGTCAGTCAACCTGAAGAAAAGATTATTTTTACAAGCCCTGGAGAGTTGCCGGAAATAGTGAGAAAAGAGAAGATAACAAGACAGGCTCTTATTATCGTCGGAAAGGTACTGGCTATCGGCAAACACAAAGAAAAATACAAATCAAAACTATATGACAAGAATTTTTCACACGGGTTTAGAAAGAAAAAAAATGACAAGATCGCCCTGTGGGCTATTACGCCTAAGGGTGCGCTGCTTGCCCGGAAAATTGCAGAGAGTCTGCCTTATGCAAGATTGCAGCTTTCTGCTGATCTGAACATAAATGATATTCCGGCTTTTTATTTTAAAAGACTCTTTGATGCTATATCCAGTAACTTTCATGCATACACAGGACATGTTTTTATAATGTCAACGGGAATTGTAGTCAGGCTTATTGCTTCCTGTATCCGGAATAAGACAACGGATCCGGCAGTTGTGGTGGTTGATGAAATCGGCAGACATGTCGTAAGTCTTGTTTCCGGTCATTTGGGCGGAGCCAATTCGCTTGCCATAAAGGTTGCCGGGTTAATAGGGGCTGAACCTGTAATAACCACAGCTACGGATGTGAACCAGACGCCTGCTATTGATGTGCTGGCAAAACAGCATAATCTTTTTATAGAAAACCCGGAAGCCATAAAAAACATAAACATGGCCTTTATTACCGGGAAAAAGTTTTATTTCCATGATCCATACAAACTTCTTCGTGACAGTATCGAGCCATCACATATTTTTACGGCACATATTCTTACAGATTTTAAAAAAGGACAAATTACGGAAAATGAAGATACGCCTGGTGTATTTATAAATGACGCGCTGGCCGATCTTTCAAAAAAGATGCTGATATTAAGACCCGGATCACTTGTTGCAGGAATTGGATGCAACAGAAACACAACCGTGAAGGAGATTAAAGAATTTCTTGAAAAAGTGCTCGAAGAATCGAAACTGGCAATATCCAGCGTGATAAGCATAGCAACGATTAATTTAAAAGCAGATGAACCTGGGCTCATAGCCCTTGCAGAAGAACTTAAGCTTCCTATTAGTTTTTACGACAAGGAAGAATTAAACCGGGCAAACGGTATTAAATCACCATCCGACATGGTGGAAAAACATACAGGAGTAAAAAGCGTATGCGAAGCAGCGGCAATTCTTGCATCAAAAAACGGGAAACTGATTGTGCCAAAACATTCGACCCGAAATGTCACAGTTGCCATCGCCAGAATACCCTTTATATCGTAGGAATAGGCCCGGGAAGTTATGATCATTTGTCCAAACGGGCAACGGACGTTCTTGAATCAGTGGATACTGTTGCAGGATATACCTCCTATATAGATCTAATTCGTCCTTTTATTAAAGATAAGAATATAATCAGTACGCAAATGACCAAAGAGGTTAAACGTGTGAGAGCCGCCATTGATGTTGCTCTTACAGGAAGATCGTGCGCAATTGTTTCGAGCGGTGATCCAGGGATTTATGCCATGGCCGGGCTTGTTTTTGAGATATGCAAAAAGGAGAATATCATGGTAATTTCTCCTTCTACAAGTGAAACAGCATTAAAGAACAAATTAAAAGATGAACGTCGAACATCGAACGTCCAACGTCCAACGTCGAATAATGATGTCGCTTCGCTATTTTATAATTTTCTATACAATGAAAAAGCTGCACTAACAGTTGAAGTTGTTCCTGGAATACCCGCGCTTTGCGCCGGTGCATCCCTTCTTGGAGCGCCATTAAGTCATGATTTTGCAGCCATAAGCCTAAGCGATCTTTTGACCTCCTGGGAAATCATTGAAAAACGCATAGAAGCTGCTGCAAGTGCGGATTTTGTAATTGTTTTGTATAACCCTAAAAGTAAACGAAGAAGCCGGCAACTCGAAACAGCACAGAAGATTATATTAAAATACAGGGATAAAAAAACCCCTGCAGGAATTGTTGTAAGCGCCATGAGAAAAGATGAAATGGTAACGATTATTCCCCTTGAACATCTTCACAAAGCGCATGTGAACATGCAGACAATAATCTTTATCGGAAACAGCACATCGTTTACTTACCTGGATTTTATGGTTACACCAAGAGGGTATAGAGATAAGATATGAAGAAGGATGAGAAATTTATTTTTCGTGAATTGAAAAGAAAATTTACTGAAGCAGTTAGTAGAAATCAAGCGGAAGGGATACTTTTTTCCGGCGGGCTGGATACCGCACTCGTGGCTGCATATTCAACAAATTGCAGGGCCATTTCGGTCGGACTTGAGTCATACGGAGAGGATCGATATTATGCCGAAAAGGTGGCAAAATTTCTCAAACTGGAGCATTATCACAAGACTGTGAAAACTGAGGAGGCAATTGCCGCAATTCCGGAAGTTATAAAGATACTCAGGAGTTTTGATCCGGCTATTCCAAACGATGTGACAGCCTGCCTGGGACTCAAATGTGCGAAGGATATGGGCATAAAGAGCATGAAAACAGGCGATGGAAGTGATGAAATTTTTTTAGGCTACAATTTCATGCTGGAGAAAAAAGATTTAAGAAAATACCTGGATCGAATGTATCGCACAATGCGATTCAGTTCCAATAAAATAGGGGAAAATCTGGGGATCAACATAAAACAGCCTTTTCTGGATAAAGAATTTATGGATTTCAGTCAAGGTATTGATGTCGATTTTAAGATCAGAAGAGAAAACGGGAAAACCTGGGGAAAGTGGATACTGAGAAAGGCCTTTGAAGGCGTGTTGCCGCAGGAAATATTGTGGCAAAGCAAGAGACCACTTGAGGTTGGCTCAGGTATGACAAAGCTAAGAAATATTATTGAATCAAGGGTGACAGATGAGGAGTTTGAGAAAGGGAAGAGGGATTTTTCAATAAGATTCTTGAACAAGGAACAGTTCTATTATTACCGTATTTACAGGGAGGTGGTTGGGGAAATTCCCGCTCCTGAAAAGGGACAAAAAATATGTGAGTGTTGCGGTGCCGGCATGGCTCTCAATAACTTTCACTGTAAAACATGTGGAGATGTTTTGGAATGGAAAAAAGTAAAGTAAAGACATTTGTTTCCTGGAGCGGAGGAAAAGATGCAGCTCTTTCGTATTATAGGGTGATGGGAGATTTTCATGTAACCCATCTCTTAAACATGGTGGCCGAAGACGGCCGGATATCCCGATCTCACGGTATCAGGACAGATATCTTGAGATTACAGGCTGAGGCGATGGGCATTACAATAGTTCAGCCGAGAAGCTCCTGGGAAACATACGAGGCGGAATTCAAAAAGACACTGTCTGGCTTGAAGGGTAGGGGAGTTGAGGTAGGAATCTTTGGAGACATTGATCTGGAAGAGCACAGGGAATGGGTGAAAAGGGTCAGCAGAGAATCAGGGATGGAGGCAGTTTTGCCCCTGTGGGGAGAGAAGAAGAGGGAGAACCTCATAGAAGAGCTGATAGAAACAGGGTTCGAAGCCGTTATTGTGGCAATAAAAAAAAATGTGTTGGGGCCGGAATGGCTGGGACGCAGGATTGATTATGACTTTGTAAAGGATATTTCGAAAATCAAAGGGGTTGATATTTCCGGCGAAGGCGGGGAATATCATACCTTCGTGGTATCGGGTCCCATATTCAAGAAAAGAATAAATATCTTGAAATCTGAAAAAATCACCCGGGATCGGCACTGCTTTCTTGATATATTGGAATGTGAATTAACGGAAAAATGAAAGAAAAAGAAAAAACAAAGTATCCCCTCCCTATCCGTGAATGGTCGGAAGATGACCGGCCACGGGAAAAATTGCTCAAGTATGGCGAACAGACATTAAGCAATGCGGAGCTTCTCGCAATTTTAATCAGAACAGGGACACCTGGAAGAAGCGCAGTGGATATCGGCAGAGAATTACTCCATAAATCCAAAATCCGATGGAGTGTCTTTTTTTCGCCTATTGGGAGGATTAACAGGAATAAGGCGGGGCGTTTGTTGGATGGTAGGACGTTGGATGATATGCCTGTCCTTACTCACAAACCTTCCGATTCTCACTGTGAGAAAATGTGAGAAAGGGTATTTCGTGTGAGAAAAATGAATATACTTGATAAAGTAAGACAACCTGAAAATCGTAAATTGGAGTTAAAAAGATCTCTGCCACCCAGAGCGAAGAGGTTAAAAACCATTATCGCTTTTGCGAATGGAGCTGGAGGGGAGTTAATTCTTGGGGTAGATGATAAAAGCAGAGATATAGTAGGAATAGAGAATTCTTTGTGATAAAGATGCGTTAGAATCAACTGACTACGGCATGAGGGAGGGGTTGTCAAATGAATGATTCATTAGAAAAGGCAATAAAAACTATTGTCAAGGTAGCCGAACCTGACAAGATTATCCTGTTTGGCTCACATGCAAGAGGTAATGACAAACCGGGTAGCGATTATGACCTTCTTGTATTGAAAAGAGGTGTCAAAAAACAGCGTTCATTAACTCAGAAGATATATTTGAGTTTTAAAGATATTGGAGCTCCCATAGACGTGATTGTAGCTGATTTAGATAAGTATGAGCATCTAAAGACAGAT
>JAJSZT010000054.1 GCA_030272815.1 Deltaproteobacteria bacterium | reverse complement strand
CCGTACCTACCGCAATCTGGTAAAAAAAAATGATCTGGTTTCTTTTAATGTGGTTGTTAAAGAAACAGATTTGTTCATACATGCCGGGAAAATCCTTGCGGATAAAACAGCGGAATTGGTTTTGAAATATAGAGGATATGTTGAGAGTTATATTAACAGGTATCCTGAATTTGAAAAAACACTTAAACCGTGGCAAATTAACGGTCCTTCACCGAGCATAGTCAGAGATATGGTAAATGCCAGCGATAAAGCAGGTGTTGGGCCAATGGCTGCGGTTGCCGGCGCAATTGCAGAATATGTTGGACTTGATCTTTTATCATCTTCTGATGAAGTTGTTGTAGAAAATGGAGGCGATATTTTTTTAAAGACTAATGAACCGGTTAAAATCGGTATTTTTGCAGGCAAATCTCCATTAAGTTTACGTGTTGGATTTCGAATAGATTCAATAAAAAAACCTGCTGCTGTGTGTACATCATCAGGTACTGTTGGACATTCATTAAGCCTTGGCAATGCTGATGCTGTATGTGTATTATCAAAATCATGCCCTCTTGCCGATGCAGCGGCAACTTCAATAGGCAATCATATTAAATCAAAAGCTGATATCCCAAAAGCTATACATATCGGAAAAAATATTAATGGTATTAATGGTATTGCAATTATTATGGATGACGAAATAGGCTTGTGGGGAAAACTAGAACTAATACCTGTTTAATTAATGCCATAAAGCCGAATATTAAAAAAATCCACCTCAGGAAAGATGATTTATATTCTCGTGAAATATTTGTCCTTTGACGCAGTACGGCAGATAGTACGGCAGCGAGTAGCAAGAATGCAGATACAAGGAAGGCGAAAATTTTAAATGCAGGAATACATTGAGTATTTCGAGGCTTAAAATTTGAGTCTGACGCCGGCACGAAGTGAAGCTTTAGCGCTATTTGGGCAAAAGGGGGCGTTTTGCAAAGGTCTCAGATGAAGTGACTGGGAAAGTGGTGAGCAGCACGCTTAAGCAGGTCAGAGCGCTACGGATAATCCGCATTATTGCCCGAGGCAAGATTTGACGCTTCGGAACGAAGACCTGGAACCGATACTTAATCTTGAAGCTGTACCGCTCACCGGTAATAACTCTACAAAAACAGTTTAAACTTGTCAAGGGTGCAAACACCAGAATCTGCAATTTACAATGTTACCAGCCTGTCTGTAAGCATTGAAAGGCGCTGACGGGGCCTGTCGTTTTTCAGGGCGATGTCCAGCGCTTTTTTCATTCCGATCAAGATTACCAGCTTTTCTCCTCTTGTAATAGCAGTGTATAAAAGGTTCCTCTGGAGCAGAGCATAATGCTGTGTCATTAGAGGTATAATTACTGCGGGATATTCCGAACCCTGTGACTTGTGTACCGATATGGCATAAGCGAGAGACAATTCACCCGTTTCCGTAAAATCATAACTTACCGCCCTTCCATAAAAGTCAACTGAAAGTTCCTCTTTTTTACTGTCAATAGATATTATAGTACCTATATCTCCATTAAAGACTTCTTTCTGATAGTTGTTTTTCAGGTGCATTACCTTATCGCCGGGTTTAAAAGAATTATTTGTAGCATTAATCGTGACAGGGTTTGGGTTTAATACCTTTTGCAGCACTTGATTGAGATTAATTGTGCCCACCACGCCCTTGTGCATTGGGGCCAGAACCTGAACCTCCTTGACCGGATCAAAGCCAAAGCGTTCAGGGATGGCCCTTGTGCACAGCTCAACAATTGTGGAGACAACTTTTTCAGGATTGTTCTGTTCTATGAAGTAAAATTCAGAAAGGTCGGCTGGTTCATTTATATGTTTGAGTAAAGGGAATTCACCTTTCAGCACCCTGTGGGCATTGAGAACAATAGAGCTTTCCCTGGCCTGCCTGAAGATTTTCTTAAGATAGAAAACCGGTATAATGTCTGATTTGATCATGTCGTCAAGTACATTGCCCGGGCCGACAGATGGGAGTTGAAAAACATCTCCAACCATTATGAGCATTGAAGTCATGGGAATTGCATTCAGCAGATGAAACATCAAATATGTATCCACCATTGAGGCTTCATCAATGATTACTGCGTCTGCATCAAGGGGGTTGTCCTGGTTTTTGTCGAAAAGATTATCTTTAAAATTATATCCCAGAAGCCTGTGAATGGTCTTTGCATCTCTGTGTGTTAATTCTGCCAGCCGCCTTGCCGCGCGTCCTGTGGGGGCAGCCAGGCTGATTTGTTTTCCAAGAGCTTTAAATACGGCATTAATCGACCTGATCAGGGTTGTTTTTCCGGTTCCCGGGCCTCCTGTAATGATTACTGCCCGATAAGAAAATATTTTTTCCAGAACATTAAGCTGTTCTTCTGAAAGCTTTATGGCCAGTTTTTTCAGGATTTCATTTGATATTTGTTCCGTATCTATTCCTTGAGGTACAACAGGAACGGACAAAAGGGCTTTAAGCCTGTTTGCAAGGCCTGCTTCTGCCTGGTGAAGGGCTTTCAAATAAACGGCTTTTTTATCCGGGACTTCTGCTTTGTTTTCAATAAGCAGCTCTCCGGCAGTTGAAAGATATTCTATTGCTTCTTCGGCTGCTTCAGATTCTATTTGAAAAAGATTTTTGCAGCGTGCAGTCAGTTGATCCAGATAAGCGAAAACATGGCCATCATTTGATAATTGCTGCATAAGATGGATAATACATGCTCTGGCCCTTTCCGGTTCATTTTCTGATTTTCCAAGCTTAAGCGCTATTGCATCTGCCATATAAAAACCGATACCTGGAATGTCGTTTGCCAGGCAATAGGGATTGCTTTGTATTATGTTCAGAGCATCCAGGCCGTATTCCTTGAGCAGTATAGCGGAATATGAGGTTTTTACTCCAGCTTCTTGAAGGAACTGCATTAAACTTCTTATTGCATGATGATCTTTCCATGCATTGCTGATAGAGGCTGCTTTTGTTTTTCCTATTCCTTCTACTTCAAACAGTTTTTCCGGGTAGTTCTCTATTACATTCAGGGTGTCGGCTCCGAAGCGCTTCACTATTCTGCCTGCCATCAAACGGCCTATTCCCTTGATAATACCTGATTTAAGATAATTTGTTATTCCTTCAACAGATGCCGGCAGAGTTACATCATAGGATTTGATTCTGAACTGCTGTCCGTATTTGGGATGGGTTTCCCACTCTCCCATTATTTTCAGCGCTTCGCCCGGACTTACTCCTCCCATGAAACCTACAACTGTAACAAGATTATCTGTGTTGCCGTGTTTTAATTTTGCAATAATATAAAGGGTTTCTTTGTTAAAATATGTAATTTGTTCGAGTTTGCCTTCAAGGACGGTTAAGGGAAGGGACATGTTCATTATTTTTTTGGGTTTTTACCTAAGGGCTCGGTCAAAAATAACTTGGCATTTTTGCATCCCAACTTCACCATATCTTTAACCGATCTTCATTCGCAAAAATCCTCGAAATAGCCCGCTATTCCTGCGGTTTTGCTCAATCAGATCGATGAAATCTACGGCAAATTTGGGCGCAAATTCTACCAACTTATTTTTGACCGAGCCCTAAGTTATGCGATTTTTTGCGAAGAAATGTGCTAAGATCTTGATGCAGCAAGGTTTGCGAAAAGCGTAGGCATACCAATGGATATGTCGAGACTTTTCGCAAGTCCTTGATGCGCAAGAGATTGGTGCAAGTCGAGTAAAAAATCGCTCAATTTAGGTTTTATTTATGGGTAACTATCCATTTGGCTGCATCTAAAAGATTTTCAGCCACCTGGTCAGGGAAAATCTTTTTTTGTGCAAGGATTTTTTCAGCATCAACTCCGTTTCCTGTTTTTACCAGAATGTTGTGACCGCATCCTGCATTGCGGGCGCACATAATATCCTTTACGCTGTCGCCTACCATAACAGAATTTGCAAGATCAATATGGTATGTTTTTTGGGCTCTGTGAATTAATCCCGGCTCTGGTTTGCGGCAGTCGCATCTGTCTTCGGGGATATGAGGGCAGTAAAATATGTCTTTTATCTCTCCTCCGCCTGACTTAAACGCTGATTTCATCATGGAATGAATATATTCAAGGTCGTCTAATGATACCATGTTTCGCTTTATAACCGACTGGTTTGTAATTATGATAACAACAAAGCCGTTTAAGTTAAGAAGTTTTATCGCATCAATACTGCCGGGGATAAACTTAAATTCCGCCCAGCTCTTTATGTAATCAGGAGAATCCCTGTTTATAACGCCGTCCCTGTCCAGAAAAACCACATTTTTCAGCAATTTTCTTTTAACTCCATTCAGCTATTCTGCAACAATAAAGGCGTCATTAAATCCGTTGTCATTAAGATATTTTTCATACTCTGCTGCCTGCTCAAGATTTGAGCATTCCCCAAGCCGTACTCTGTAGTAGATCGCATCACCGCCGTCATAAGTTGTTATGTGAGCATTTCTGTATTGTTGAGCAAGTTTTCCCCTGAACCTTTCAGCATTTTGCCGGTCGCGAAATGCGCCGACTTGAAATGTAAAATTTCCTGCATAATAGTTCACAGGGACATAAGTCCGGCGTTTATCGGTTTTGGGTTCAGATTTTCCGGCAACACCCAGGGCTACGACTTTGACCTTTGCCGTACCTGGGCCAACTATACCAATTTTTTTTGCCGCAGCATAGGAAAGATCAATTATTCTGCCGCGGACAAAGGGCCCGCGGTCATTGATTCTGGCCACGATTTTTTTATTGTTATGTAGATTGTGCACCCTTACATATGTCCCAATCGGCAGAGTTTTATGCGCGGCAGAAATGGCATACATATCATAAATTTCACCGTTTGCGGTTTTTCTGCCATGAAATTTCTTGCCATACCAGGATGCTTTTCCAACCTGCACGAAATCCTTTGCGTCATGCAGCGGCTGATACCACTTGCCCATTACTTTGTAAGGCCTGAATGTCGGGGAAGTTTTTGATTCGACAGGAGGTGATTTTACTGTGGCACATCCGTGGAATAAAAAAAGGAGCCCAGCGAAAACAGCAAGGAAAGTAACTGAAGAAAAAAAATGGAAACTACTCAGGTTGTCGGGTTCACGGTTCACGGTTGGTTACTTTCCTATAGCAATTTTCAGTACTTCCATCATTTCATCAACAAAGTGGAATTGAATCTCTTTTTTTACCTTTTCCGGTATATCTTCTTCTAAATCTTTTTCGTTCCACTTTGGCATGATAATGCTTTTTATCCCTGCATGATGGGCGGCAAGAACTTTTTCTTTTATCCCTCCAACCGGCAAGACTCGACCTCTCAGGGTAATTTCACCGGTCATGGCAAGATCTTTTTTTATTGTTTTATTGGTCAGAAGAGATACAAGGGCTGTAAGTATGGTGACACCGGCAGAAGGGCCGTCTTTGGGTATGGCTCCTTCCGGTATGTGTATATGTATATCAATTTTATCAAAAAAATTTTCGGAGATTCCTATTTTAGAAGCATTTGCACGGATGAAGCTCAAAGCCGCTGTTGCGGATTCCTTCATAACATCCCCTAGCTGACCGGTTAAGGTAAGGCCTTTTTTCCCTTTCATGGATGTAGCTTCGACAAAGAGCAGCATGCCTCCCGCTTGCGTCCATGCAAGCCCCATGGCTATGCCCGGTTTTGAAGGTCTTGCTCTGACTTCGGAAGTATAGTTTACAGGACCGAGGTATTTGTAGATATCTTTTACATTGATTTTTACTGCTTTTGTATCACCCTCGGCAATTTGTGTTGCAACACCCCGGCAGATAGTTGCAATTTCGCGTTCAAGATTTCTTAAACCAGCTTCCCTTGTGTAGCCTGTGATTATATTTTTTATTGAAGCATTTGTGAAAGATATTTGAGATGAATTGAGACCATGTGCTTCGCGTTGACGAGGTATGAGAAAACGGTTTGCGATTTTAATTTTTTCATCCAGAGTGTAGCCCAGCAGATGCAAGACTTCCATTCTGTCTCGAAGAGCCGGAGGTATTGTGTCTAAAATATTTGCAGTGGTAATGAACATGACTTTTGACAGATCAAATGGCACATCAAGGTAATGATCTGAAAAAGAAAAGTTTTGCTCCGGATCAAGAACCTCCAGCAGAGCCGAAGATGGATCACCGCGAAAATCACTTCCGACCTTGTCTATTTCGTCCAGCATAAAGACAGGATTGTTTGACTCGGCGCGCCGGATTCCCTGAATAATACGCCCTGGAAGAGCGCCGACATAGGTTCGCCTGTGTCCTCTGATTTCAGCTTCGTCCCTGACACCGCCAAGTGAGATTCTATGAAATTTGCGGCCTAAAGCTCTGGCTATTGAACGGCCAAGAGATGTTTTTCCTGTACCGGGAGGACCTGCAAGACAAAGGATCGGTCCCTTTGATTCAGGCTTGAGTTTCCGTACCGCCAGAAATTCTATAATACGTTTTTTTGGTTTCTTTAGCCCGTAATGATCATCATCTAAAATCTTTCTGGCCTTTTTTATATCTAACTTGTCTTCTGTGCTTTCATTCCAGGGCAGTGATGTCAGCCAGTCAAGGTATGTTGATGCCACAGTATATTCGGAAGAAGAAGGGTGCATTCGTGATAAGCGGCCAATTTCTCGTTCAGCCTCTTTAAGTGCTTCTTTAGGGAGATTTTTTTCTTTAATTTTAGCCTTGTATTCTTCAATTTCAATACTTGTTTCATCTTTTTCGCCGAGTTCTTCCTTGATCGCTTCCATTTGCTGGCGGAGATAATATTCTCTCTGCTTTTTATCCATATCGCCTTTGACCTGGGACTGTATCTTGCTCCCAAGTTTAAGGATTTCCAACTGATAATTAACAAGACGTGTAACTTCTTGCAGTCGTTTTTTTATGTTCAGGGTTTCTAAAACTTTTTGTTTTTCTTCTAATGTTGAATTTATGATCGAAACAATCATGTCTGCGAGAATGCCCGGCACCTGTATTGATTTCGCCATAGAAAGAATATCAGGTGATAATCCCGGAGAGAACTCGACAACTTTGGTGAACAGGCCTATAAGGTTGGCCATAAGGGCATCGATTTCCTTGCTTTTTATTTCTATCTCCTGAAGATTTTCTACCCTGGCCTGCAGGTAAGGCTTTCCTTTTATAAAATCTTTTACTTTGAATCGACCCAAACCTTGAACAAGCAATTGTGCCCTATTATCTTCGATTTTTGCCATTTTAAGGATAAGTGCGGTTGTGCCAAATTTATATAGATCATCAGGAGTGTATTTGCTTTTAACCTCTGAATTCTTGGATAGAATAAGTCCAATGGTTCTATCTTTAGACATTGCTTCATCTACCAGTTGAATGGATTCGCGCTGCATTATAACAACCGGCACAACCATTTTGGGGAATAAAGTAGCATCAAATAGAGGAAGAATAGAAAGTATTTCCGGGAGTTCTCTACTTCCAAAGTCCAATGATGGTTGTTTATCTGTCATAGATACCTCCGGAGTCTGTTTCTTAAGACTTTAATTGGGAATCTGCTATTCCTCAGTGATCGGCACCTTGTGTATGTCAGCAGGCGGCAGTTTGGCAAGCCTGATCTGAAGAAAGCCGTTTAGATATGATGCCGTTACCTTATCAGTATCAATGGGTGCGGGAAGAAAAAGGATACGTTCGAATTTACCATACTGGATTTCCGCTAATCTGTATCTTGTGTTTTCTACGCGCGGCAATTCAATACGATGCCCATAAATTTTAACGGCCTTGCTGCTGATTTCTACCTCCAGGTTCTCTTTATTAACTCCTGCAATTTCAGCTATAATAATTATTTTTCCAGGAATCTCATAGATATCCATTTGAGGCTTCCAGGTACATTCAGAAAGAGAAAAAACAGGATTCATAGATCTGAACATGTCCTCAATGGTTTTTTCGATTTTGGAACCTAATTCATCAAAATTATCGCCAAATCGTATTTTGATATAATCCATTATTGGCTCCCGCTTGTTACGGCTTATTAGATGTTTGTTTATCAACTTAAGTATAAAAAAAAATAGCATGATAAAGCTAATTTGTAAAGAAAATATGTAAGCGTTCACGGAACGTTGAAATTAGAAATTAGAAATTTGGCCTTCATGCTTTTATACTGTTGATGAACGCATTCAATTTGGGGCCGAGTTTTTCAACTATTGCTTTGTATTCTGCCAGGTTGTAAACATCCAACTCGTAAACTCGTTTCATCTCTCCCAAATTTCTACTTTCCAATTTCGAATTTCAAGCCGTGAACGGCTACGAAAATATCTATAGATAGAATGGATTGTGTTTTATATAGAAATGCCGTATTGCACAAATATGATTAAAGGGCCCAGGGATTCATTCAGATTCATAATCGGTTCTCAGTATTTTTTATATTTTGGCATTATGGGCATTTCTTTGCCCTATTTTAATTTATACTGTTACCATCTTGATTTTACCGGTTTTCAAATAGGACTACTGTCTGCCCTTAGAACGGTGATGATAGTTTTGTTCCCTTTATTTTGGGGGGCTCTGGCGGACCGCTTTCAGATCAGGAGACCGATATATATTTTATGCAATTTTGTGAGTACCGGGATATGGGCATTTTATCTATATACCACTGATTTCTGGTTGATGCTGGTTATTACCATATTTTACGGAATTTTTTACGCTCCCATTATATCTTTTCTTGAAGCCTTTACTATGGATGTACTGGGCAAAGAGAAGAAAAGTTATGGGAAGCTTAGGGCATGGGGATCAATTTCCTTTATTGTTATTGTAATAGTCCTCGGCAGGATAATTGATATTTTTTCAATCGAGATTATTATTGCTGTAATTCTTGCCGGCTCCCTGCTTCAGGCATTTATTTCTGTTAGAATCCCTGACGTTGTCATTTCAAAGAAGGAGTCTTTTACTCCTAAGGCAAAAGTTCTATTAAAGAGGCGTTTATCTGTCTTCCTGTTTTGCGCTTTTTTAATGCTTGTAAGCCATGGAACCTACTATGCTTTCTTTTCCATCCATTTAGACAGCCTTGGCTATGGTAAAACATTTATCGGAATTACCTGGGCTATGGCGTCGATGGCAGAGATACTTGTAATGATAAAGTCAGACAAAATATTCAAGCGTTTTTCCCTGGAAAATGTTCTGGTGTTTTCATTTATGATAGCAACATTAAGATGGTTAATACTTTTCTTTGTAAAATCTCCGGTTTTAATCCTGATATCACAGGTTTTTCATGCCATCACATATGGTGCATTTCATATAGCAAGTATATTGTATATTGATTTGCTAACTCCTGATGAAGCCAAAACTCTGGGGCAGGCAGCAAATAATGCTGTAACTTACGGCCTTGGGATGACGGTTGGATTTCTCTTTAACGGCTATTTATATGAAAGTATGGGCTCGTTTAATTTGTTTATAATAAGCAGTCTTATTGCACTGTCCGGGGGTGTGATTTTTAAATTAGGTTCAAAATTGGCTTGATCTCTATCCATATTTTGCGTAAAATAGAAAATATGATGTCTATTTTTAAAAGAAAGAGAGATTGCCGATTTCACCTTTTCGGATGAGTGGCTGGGTAACACCATAGAAAAAGCAATCAGGAAGCCATGGCGTATCTTTTAAAAAACGAATGACATTTCATACAATCTTAATAAAATATAGCGGATTATACAGGATATTAAAATAAAAATGAGGCCGTATCAAAACAAAGTACTGTTGGGTTTTATTATGCATAATTTATGTATCATCTGGGCTAGTCTAATATTTTTAATCGGCAGTTCGGTGTGGGCGGGTGCGGGCAGCCAGCCGCTTGTGGATACGATTGCAAGGGTTAAACCCGGTATCGTCGGCGTGGGAACCGTTCAGAAAACTCGCCGTCCCCCTAATATCCTTAGAGGTACCGGTTTTGTGGTGGCCGACGGTCTTCATGTGATTACCAATGCCCACATTATTCCTGAAAAACTGGCAGAGGATCAACTCGAATATGTAGCCGTCTTTGCCGGTCTGGGGAAATCAGGCTCTATCCGCCCGGCCAGTACGGTTGCCGTTGATAAAAAACACGACTTGTGCCTGCTTAAAATTAACGGGCCTCCGCTGCCGGCAATGGACTTTGGCGATGACCAAAAGGTACGGGAATGCCCAATTGTACGCTTTTACCGGTTATCCTTTGGGTGCGATCCTGGGGCTCTATGCATCAACCAGTCAAGGAATTATCTCTGCTATTACTCCGATTGTCATCCCCGTGCATCGTGGCCGTCAGATTAACCATGAAATAGTTCAGCGTTTGCAACAACCCTATGAGGTTTTTCAACTCGATGCAACCGCTTATCCCGGCAACAGCGGCAGTCCGTTATATGATGTTGAAACCGGTCGGGTTATCGGCATTATCAATATGGTATTTGTTAAGGGAACCAAAGAACATGCTATTTCCGATCCCAGCGGAATCACCTATGCAATTCCTGCTCATTATGCCCAAAAGCTTATAAAGGATGCCGGTTTAAAAACAAGGAATCCACGATAAGGGTTGGAATCGACTCTTTCTTTTAACGCTTTCTTAGGGGGGCTTTGGTGTCATCAGGATAATATAAGTTTGGATAACAATGAATTAGTGGGTAGTCCTTACAAAACAATGCGGGTCAATAATTTCAACAAGTTACATATTATAGCTTCTGGCAGCACATGGTGAAAAATCAGGTGTTTACAAAGCAAAACATGGCGGTATTTCCAAACCTGCATTGTTTTGTAGGGACTACCGATTAGTGGAAAAAAACGCGCAATATCATGGAACGAAAACACGCATGATGTGTGCACCTTTTGTATAGTTTACAATTTGTTGTAGCTCGCCAACTGATCCATTACAAGTTTGGGGAAGTGTTGATCCAAGGCAAGGTGATCGGCGTACAGCGCGGGCCGGATCAATTAAGTTAGTGCCCTTCGGGCTATCTCTAAGCTCTTAGCTTAACAGCTACGACTAAGCGTGGTTCCTTATTTTATAGGATCTTTTTATATCCGCATTTTTTATTAAGGCACATTAGAAAAGTGCCTTGTTTTTTAGTGGATTTTTCTACTAAAAATTCAGCGCCGCAATCCGGACAATTTTCTGCTACAGGTTTGTCCCAGAGGGCAAATGTGCAGTCAGGATAACGGTTGCAGCTATAAAAGATTTTCCCCCTTTTTGACCGTCTTTCGACAATTTCGCCGGTGCAGCCTTTTTCCGGACACTTTACACCTGTACTTTTATCTGGTTGGTTTGAATTTATAGATTTAGTATTTTTGCACGCCGGATACCCGCTGCATGCTAAGAATTTGCCGTATTTGCCCTGCTTTAATACCATCGGTTTTTTACATTTTTCACAAACTATATCTGATATTTCATCTTCAGGCAGCTCGATTGGGTGAACTTTGCCTTTTTCATCTCGGGTATAGTTCCTTGTATACTTGCATTTAGGGTATCCGCTGCAGGCAATATAGTGACCATTTTTGCCGACTTTGATGTTTAGTTGTTTTTTGCATACAGGACAGGAAAGATCTGTAGGTATGCCCACGCCGCGTATGCTGAGCATACTTTCTGCGGCTGCATCCAGTTCTTTTTTAAAGGGGCCGTAGAAACGGGTGAGAATTTCTAAAGAATCTGTTCCCGAAGTTTCTATACGGTCAAGATCTTCTTCCATCTTAGCTGTAAAATCAACTTCAAATATGTCTGGGAAGCTTTTAACAAGAAGGTCATTAACGATAAATCCAAGTTCGCTTGGCTTGAAGTATCCTTTTAGAAAATCAACATATCCCTTTTCCTTGATTGTAGATAATATTGAAGCATAGGTGCTGGGACGGCCGATTCCGTTTTCTTCAAGCTCTTTTACAAGTGAAGCCTCTGAAAATCTTGGCGGCGGCATGGTAAAGTGCTGTTTAGGATCTAATTTATTGACCTTTAATTCTACTCCTTCAGATAATTCAGGAAGATTGATTTTTTCTTTTTCGCTTTCTATTTCTTCATCCACAGACATGTAAACAGCCATAAAGCCTGGGAATTTAACAGATGATCCGCCGGCTGTAAACAAATAGAGCCCAGCTTTAATAGAGATTGTATTTTTATTTATCAGAGCTTGTTGCATCTGCGACGCAATAAAACGCTGCCAGATAAGACGGTACAGAGACATCTGGTCCTTGGAGAGATAAGGGGCTAATTTTTCAGGAGTGTTGAAAACCGATGTTGGCCTGATGGCCTCGTGAGCATCTTGAGCTTTCTTCAGATTCTTGAAAAATCTTGGCTTATCAAGAGCAAATTTTTCACCGAACTTTTCCCGAATCAGCACAAGTGCTTCTTCTGCAGCTTCTTTTGCAATTCTGGTGGAATCGGTTCGCATATAAGTGATAAGCCCTTCAGTTCCACCTGTTCCGATGTCAATACCTTCGTAAAGCTGTTGTGCCACAACCATGGTTTTTTTTGCAGAGAATTTAAGCTTTCTGATTGCTTCCTGTTGAAGTTTACTTGTGATAAAAGGGGGGAGAGGATTTTTTTTCGTAATCTTTTTTTGAACTTTTTTTACAATAAATTTATTTTCTGAAAGTTCATTCAGGATGGCGAGTGATGCCTTTTCGTCAGGAATTTTGATCTTTTTTTCGTTCTTTTTTACAAGTTTTGCCTTAAATTGTGGAGGTGAGGTGCTTTCGAGAAGTGCTGTTATAGACCAGTATTCTTCCGATTCAAAGGCCTGAATAGCTCTTTCTCTTTCACATATTATACGTACTGCAACTGATTGTACACGCCCGGCACTGAGGCCGTTTTTTACTTTGCGCCACAGCAATGGAGATGTCTGGTATCCAACCAGTCTGTCAAGAATTCTTCGTGCCTGCTGAGCCTCGTATTTTTTCTTATGGAGATCTTCAGACGCTGCAATTGCTTCATTAATAGCTTTTTGGGTAAGCTCATGAATAAGCACTCTGTAAAATTTTCTTCCTTTTTTCTTGAGAACTTCTGCGGTGTGCCATGCAATAGCCTCTCCTTCCCTGTCAGGGTCAGGCGCCAAATAAATGTCTGTTGCATCACCAGCGGCTTTTTTTAAGGAGTTTATAACTTTCTGTTTTCCTGGAATAACAATGTATTTAGGCTCAAAGTTTTTTTCGATATTTATTCCAATCTCTTTTGCAGGGAGGTCCTTTATGTGCCCAACTGTGGCAACAACGTTGTATTGCGAGCCCATATATTTTTTTATAGTTTTTATCTTTGTTGGTGATTCAACAACAAATAGTGGTTTAGTCACTATATCTCCTCAATTTAGGTATTACTTATTTCTGTAGAAAAGAATTTCCCTGGTGCCTGATTAACAATACCCTGCAGTTCAAGCTTAAGAAGTATGCCTGAGAGTTTTCCAGGTTCCATAGATATTTTTCGTGCAAGATTATCTATATGAACAGGGTAGTGACCAAGGCCTGTAAATACAAGCGATTCTTCTGATGACAAAGAAAGCGGTTTGTCTGTTTTATCTTCAGGTTTATCTTTATGCTTAATTTTATTATTTAAGCTATCATCTGTTATTAAAGGAGAAAGCTCTTCAAGTATATCCTGTGTATTTTCGACCAGCTTTGCTCCCTGTTTAATCAAACTGTGTGTTCCGATACTTTTAAAAGAATTGATATTGCCAGGCACGGCAAAAACTTCTCTTCCCTGCTCTGCTGCGAGGCGTGCTGTAATGAGTGAGCCGCTTTTTTGGGTTGCTTCAACGATAACTGTTCCGAGTGAAATGCCGCTGATTATTCTGTTTCTTATTGGAAAATTGTGGGGTTCAGGCTCCTCTAAAAGAGGAAATTCGGAAATAACAGCGCCTTTTTCGGCAATCTTATGGAAAAGCTTCAGATTTTTATGTGGATAAACTCTTTCGAGACCGCTTCCAAGCACGGCTATTGTTTTTCCTTTGCCGATTAAAGCACCTGTATGTGCAGCAGTATCAATCCCTACTGCCATGCCGCTTACTATTGTAAAATCAAGAACAGCTAATTCCTCGCTCAGCCTTTTTGTTATTGAAATACCGTAGCTTGTCGCATTTCTGGATCCCACTACTGCGATATTCTTTATAGAGTTACAAAGATTCCCAAAAACATATAAAAAGGGCGGTGGATCTGGTATTTGAAGTAGAAGAGAAGGGTAGACCGGATCAGACATTGTAACAATTTGACAGCCTTTTTTCATTACAAGATCGAAATCTTTTTTGACTGGTTCCGGTATGTTGTGAGCTTTAATCGCAGCAACTATGCGGGGCGTTATGCCGTTTACCTGAAGAAGGTCTTCCTGTGATGCTTCAAAAACAAGGCTCGGTGACCTGAAGCGGTCTAACAACCGCTTAAAAAGGTGATTTCCTATACCGGAGACACCTTTAAGGGCAAACCATGGAAACAGGGTTTTCATAACTGAATTTTCTTTCCGCGCCTTCGCCATATCAGGAGTATTGGGCTTGCGACGTATATTGATGAATACGTTCCAATAAGAATTCCGATTATCATTGCGAATGCAAAGTCGTGGACGATGCCGCCTCCCATGACAAACAGCGCAATAACAACTGTAAGGGTTGTTAAAGAGGTCAATATGGTACGGCTTAGAGTTTCATTAATGCTTTTATTAATAGTGAAATCCAAAGGTTTTTTCCGGTATTTTTTTAAATTTTCTCGTATGCGGTCAAAAACAATTATTGTATCGTTTAAAGAATAACCTATAATAGTTAAAAGTGCGGCAATAATTGGCAAGGTGAATTCTTTATCAAAAATGGAGAATATCCCTACGGTAATTATAACATCATGGATTATAGCTACAATAGCACCCATTGCATATTTCAGATTGAGGAACCAGAAGAGTATAAGGGCTAAGATGAGTGCGGATGTGATCAGGATAGGTATGCTGAGGTTAATAAAAGAGAGAAAATAGACACTGCTCATAAGTGCTGCTGCCATGATTCCGCTTAAAATCCACTTGAATTCAAAACGACCGGATATATATATTGTAATAAAAAGCAGGGAATAGAACATGGCGAAGAGCGCTTTTTCACGCAGATCTTTACCCACCTGAGGGCCCACCATCTCAATGCGTCGGATTTCTACCTCCTTTCCTGTAGCGGCTTCTAAGGCATTTTTTACCTTGCCGGAAAGTCCTTGAGAGGTCATAACCGATATGTCGGTTTTGATAAGATATTCATTCTCTTCTTTGTCTCCAAATTGTTGAACAGACGATTTGCCAAGATCAATGGTATCAAGTCCTGATTTGATTATATTAATGCTTGCAGGAGCAAAGAGCTTTACCTGTATTAAAGTGCCGCCAGCAAAATCGATTCCATATTTTGGGCCTTTGTGGAGTATTAGAGAAAAAAAGCTGATAAGAATCATTGTTGCGGATATGTAGAATGCTAACTTGCTTTTTCCTATAAAATTCAAATTTATGTCGGATTTTATAAACCGCATGTTTATATGTCCTCTAAAGATGATTGATAGCCGTTCACGGTTACCTCTCTTTTGTTAACTTTCACTAACCCTGAAGCCGTTATTTATTTATATACTCAAACTTTTAATTTTTCTGTTTATCAGGAGATAATCAAAAACAAGCCGGGTAAGGATAAGTGCTGTAAACAGGCTTGCTAATACGCCAAGACTCAGTGTTACGGCAAAACCCTTTACCGGTCCGGTTCCAAACTGAAACAGGACAAGAGCTGCGATAAGAGTTGTTACGTTTGCATCAAGAATGGTAAGGGTGGCCTTACTATAGCCTGCATTTACGGCAGCTCTCTGAGTCTTGCCCAGATTCATTTCTTCTCTGATACGTTCAAATATCAGAACATTGGCATCAACAGCCATCCCTATAGTTAATATGATTCCTGCAATACCTGGAAGAGTTAAGGTGGCCTGAAATCCTGCAAGTCCTCCGGCAATCAGGACAATGTTAAGGATAAGTGCAATGTTTGCGATAAGGCCTGAAACCTTATAATATACAATCATAAACAGAACAACGAGTATGCCCCCAACGTACATGGAGATAAGTCCCTTTCTTATTGAATCAGCTCCAAGAGAGGGGCCTACAGTTCGTTCCTCAATGATTTCAACCGGAGCCGGCAGGGCGCCTGCCCGAAGAACAATTGCAAGGTCACGCGCTTCTTCTGTTGTAAAATTTCCTGTAATGCGTGCTTCGCCGCCGGTAATTTTTTCCTGAATAACAGGTGCGGAATAGACTTTATTATCTAAGACTATTGCGAGTCGTTTTTTAACATTTTCTTCTGTTATTCTTTCGAAAATCCTTGCCCCCTTTTTATCGAAATTGATGGAAATATATGGTTCATTAAACTGGGAGTCTATTTGAACCCTTGCATCCGTCAGGTATTCACCAGTTAGAAGAGTTCGTTTCTTTACAAGATAGGGGGATTTTATGACGCGTTCTGTTGCTGAGTCCTCATTGTCCTGATAAAGAAGTTCACTGCCCGCCGGTATATTTCCTTTTAAAGCGGCATCCAGGTCATGGGTTTCATCCAGTAATTTAAATTCCAGGAGAGCTGTTTTACCGATTAACTCCTTTGCTCTTTGTGTGTCTTTGATGCCCGGGAGTTGGATAAGAATTCGTTTTTCACCCTGGCGACGTATATCAGGCTCATTTACGCCGAACTGATCGATACGATTTCTTATTGTTTCAAGTGCCTGTTCAGCCGCCAGCTTTTTTATATGACGAGTTTCATTATCCGGCAAATTTAATACCATGGTAAGTATTTCATCATCAGTCGATTCTGAAAGAACCCGCAAATCCTTAAGTTCAGTATCCAGAAGTTTATTAAAACTCAGGATATTGTTGTTACCACGTATTTTGAGCGATATTTTGGTGTCTTCTATTCTGTCTATTCCGATGTACCTTATATTTTCTTTCTTTAAAAGACTCCGGAGTTCATAAGTCATACGTTCTATTGTACTTTCAACTGATTTTTCAGTATCAACTTCAAGTACAAGGTGCATTCCTCCCTGAAGGTCTAAACCAAGATTTATCTTCTTATGTGGCCACCAGCCTTGATTTATTGTAGGAAGAATATAAACAATTGCAGCTATAATAACCGCAAAGACTAGAATTACTCGCCATGAAAAATTCTTCAATTGGATATTCCCTTCAATAAAGAGCTAAAAGGATTAAGAATATTTACTATTTAGTGTCTGAACGAAAACTCCTGCCACATGATTTGTTGGGTTTCGCTCACTGAAACCATATTTTGGTAATTGCTTGATATTCGTAGGTTGGGTTGAGGTGCGAAACCCAACATAACTGATTACGCTCAACCCAACCTACAAAAAACCAGACTTTTCGTTCAGACACTAACTACTCAGGTGGATAGACTGAGGAATAAAGCCCGAAGGTCTTTGACAGTCTTCAGTCTTCAGTCTTCAGTCTTCAGTCTTCAGCCTATCTACCTAACGAATTAATCAGCCTTGTTTTCAACAGATGGCTGGGGCGGGGAAGGTTGATTTAGTGCAGCTATATTCCCGCGATTTATTTTTATTCGTACTTTATCTGCTATTTCCACTGTTACCGTGGTATCATCTGCATTGGTAATTCTTCCATGAATACCACCGCTTGTTACTACGCGGTCACCTTTTTTTAGAGTACTTATCATTTCACGATGTTGTTTACTTTTTTTCTGTTGGGGCCGGATAAGCAGAAAATAGAATATGGCGAACATGATAATAAGGGGGATAAATGCTGTAAACCCGCCTGGTTGTCCGCCGCCTGCTGCTCCGCCCTGTCCCATTGCATATGCTATACTAATCAAAATTAACCTCCATGTTTTTACCTGAATTGAGCGATTTTTTACTCGACCTGCACCAATCTCTTGCGCATCAAGGACTTGCGAAAAATATCGACATATCCATTGGTATGCCTGCGCTTTTCGCAAACCTTGCTGCATCAAGATCTTGGCACATTTCTTCGCAAAGAATCGCTCAACTTAAGTTTTAAAAAGTTATTGTTTATACAGGTTTTAATTTCTTAGCTCTAAACTTCGTTTTTTCTGACAGAAAATAAATTCGAAATACGAATATCGAAATACGAAACAATATCGAATGACAAAAATTCAAAATCAAAAACAACAGTGTCTGCCGAAGGCAGATTTAATCGCTCTCAAGACTGCTCTTACAGTTTTGAACATTTGAGCATTTAGTATTTGGATTTGTTTCGAGTTTCGAATTTTGTGCTTCGGATTTCCGGTTTATCCGGGTTATGTTCCAGACCATTTCAGTAGTACCGAGTACACTTGTAATTACAATTTTTATATTTGAGCAGGTATCATCAATTATATTTTTGTCGGTTCCCGGCAACTTTACAGGGAATCTTACAAGATAAATCGATTCCCAGGTGTTAATATATGGGAAAAAGTGAGTAAGTACTGCATCAATCTTTTTAATTTTCCTTATCTCAAGCGGTTTTATCTTTTTTTCATTGCCTGCGTTAAGATGTATTTTCCATATAGAATCTTTTTTATTAAAATCATTCCATTTTTTATCCGGTACGTATGCAGACATTATAAAATCATTGTATATTAAAGAGGCTTGTTTTTGGTCTTTTATAAGTTTTTCTTTTTCTTCACCAGTAAGATTATAAGTTCTGACATACTCATTTGCATAGGCCTCTCTGAATTCAGGCGATTTGAAGGTAGCTGAAGTCATTAGCTCAAGATCAAGGCCTCTATATATGCGAGCTTCACTCGTCCATTTCATTAGCACTGCTTTGTAAGTGCTTCCCTGGTACGGATCGGATGATGCTTCAATTTGTTTCACTGATGAAACGATCTGACATCCCTGACATCCGGCAAGGATAACTATCAGCAAGATACTTTTTAAGAGAAGTATGTAATAGTTAGTTTGCATGGCTCAATTCAGGTTTCAAATACACGGTCAAAAATTATGCCGATATACTTTAAATGATATTTGACGTCAAATATTTCTTCAATTTTTTTCTTGCTTATATGAGCGCATATGTTTTTATCTTTCTTTATCAGCTCCTTAAAAGGCTTTTTTCCTTTCCATACACGCATTGCCTGCCTCTGAACCATTTTATATGCGTCTTCACGGGTTACTCCTGATTCGGCAAGAGCAAGAAGTATCTGTTGAGAAAAGATAAGACCATTCAGCATATGGAGATTTTCTTTCATTCTTTTGGGATATACAACAAGATTATTAATCAAACCCTTTAGCCTGTTTAGCATGTAATCAATAAGTATTGTACTGTCCGGGGCAATTATTCTCTCAACAGATGAATGGCTTATATCCCTTTCATGCCAGAGAGGGATGTTCTCCAAAGCAGCCATAGCATTAGACCTGATGATTCGTGCGAGGCCGCAAAGGTTTTCGGATCCTATTGGATTCCTCTTGTGAGGCATGGCTGAGGAACCTTTTTGTCCTTTTGAAAAATACTCTTCTGCCTCAAGAACTTCTGTTCTTTGCAGATGCCTGATTTCAACGGCCATCTTTTCGATTGAGGATGCCATGATAGCTAAAGTTGTAAAATATTCGGCATATCGGTCTCGTTGTATGATTTGCGTTGAAGCAGGGGCTGGTTTGAGATCCAGTTTTTTGCAAACATATGCTTCAATTTCAGGTGGAATATTGGCAAAAGTACCTACTGCTCCTGAAAATTGACCAAAACTGATGTTTTCGACAGCGCGCTCAAATCTTTTTCTGTTGCGCTGCATTTCATCATACCAGACTGCCAATTTCAGCCCGAATGTAACAGGTTCTGCATGAATTCCGTGCGATCTTCCGACCATGACGGTATCCTTGTGCTCAAAGGCTCTTTTCTTAATTATACTTAACAGGTTTTCGCAGTCTTTTATGATAATTTCCCCGGCTTTTTTGAGAAGATATGCCATGCTTGTATCAAGAATGTCGGAAGATGTCAGCCCCATGTGAATATATCTCGAGTCAGGCCCGACATGTTCAGCAACATTTGTCAGAAAGGCTATTACGTCATGTTTGGTCTCGGCTTCTATTTCTTCTATTCTTTCAACGGAGAAACCAGCTTTTTTCTTTATGTTTTTAAACGCTTTTTGGGGAATCATTTTGTTTTGCGCCATGGCTTCACAGGCTAAAATTTCAACTTTCAGCCATGTGTTATACTTGTTTTCATCACTCCAGATATCGCCCATAATACTTCTTGTATATCGTTTTATCATTTGTTGCTCTGCTCCATCCGTAGTTTATGTGCTTCCGCAGTTATGAATTTCAATAAATGAGTGTCATCATTCTGCACGGACAAACAAGTTTGTCCATGCCACCCGCCCGCCCGCCTTCAGCCTTCAGCCTTTTGATTACTGATCAATCTGTATCCAGAGAGTTTCTCCGTCAAACTGGATGCGGTTTGCATTATTATAATCAATCCGGTCCAAAAGAGCAAAAATCCGGTCCATATTATAAACAACAACTTTGCTTAATGGATATATCAGGTTAAGATCTACAGCAATTTTACGTTCTTTGATGTTGTAAATGGTAACAATTTTTTCGGAAAACTTTAAAATTTTGCCGATCCCTGAACTGAAGCCCTTTCTGTCCGGCTCGTCGGCAAGTGGAGAAAGAGCAATCCCCTTGTGATCAAAGTAATCCTTTAAAAACTTAAAGTGTATATTCCAGATGTTATCTTCAGGTTTGACCACATATATTCCGAATGCTCTTATCCTGTCATCCGGCGGGGTTACTCCCTCTATGTCCTTTTCAATAATATCACCGCTTTTAATACGTATTTTGTCCAGAATTTCCCGCATGGGAACTATAGAATCACCTACTTTAAGTGATTCATCAGATTTTACAATGATATCAACACTTTTTTCCACTCCATATTTTGTTTTACGCTTTTGGGTAAGTATTTGAAGCTCTTTATCTTTTTCCAGCTTGTTGTAGTCTATTACAGGCTGGGATTTTATAGGAACATGAACTTTTTCCGGCAAGTTTTTTTCAACAGGCCCGGTTGCTTTCTGTATTAAAAATAAACCTGCAACAGCTATTGCAGCAGAAATGGCACAGATTATGATAATAACGGCAATCTTATTTGATATGGCTGCATTTTTTTTAGGCATGATTTTTTTTTATTTTGAACTGATGATCTTGCTGTCTCCGAGGAACAAGGTGCTATCGCCTTTTATTGATATTGAAAGATTACGCCTTAACTCAAGGTCAATTATTTCTTTTCTTTTATTATTCAGAAGATAGTCAGCTACCTCAACAGGGACTATGCCCGTTACTTTGGAAATTTCTTGTTTTAGAGTTTCGATACTAAGTTTTCTCAAGAAAGCAAGAGCCAAGGTTTCAGGAGATGGAGTCATGCCTTTTCCATGGCAATATCTGCAAGCTTCAAAACCGCTGTATCCAATAGAGGGCCTGATTCGCTGCCTCGACATTTCTATTAACCCAAATTTAGAAATTTTTCCGACTTTTGTTTTTGCCTTATCTATTTTTAGATGGTTTTTCAACGTTCCTTCTACTTTTGATTTGTGCTTTTGGTCTCTCATGTCAATGAAATCTAACACAACAAGACCGCCCAGATCTCGCAGACGCAGTTGACGGGCAATTTCTTCGGCTGCTTCAATGTTGGTCTGCAAAGCAGTTTCTTCGATAGATTTTTTTTTGGTTGCTTTGCCTGAATTAACATCTATGGCGACTAAAGCTTCGGTTTGTTCTATTACAATTGATCCACCTGATTTCAGGTTAACTCTGTTTTTATATATAGAAGCGATCTGGTCTTCAAGCTGGTATTTTGTAAATATAGGTTTTTCACCTTTATGTAATTTAACAATTTGGGTGTGTTTAGGAGATATGATTTTAATAAAATCTTTAACTTCATGGTAAACTGAGGTGTTGTCAATAAGAATTTCATTAATATCTGTAGTAAAATAGTCCCTTATGGATCTTAAGACAAGATTTCGTTCTTTAAAAAGAAGCGCTGGAGCGCTTTCCTTCATTATCTGACTTTTAATATTTTTCCAGAGCCTGAAAAGATAATTCAAATCTTTAGAAAGTTTTGTTTTTGTACAATCTATTCCAGCAGTTCTTACAATGAGCCCAAATCCTTCCGGGATATTAAGCTCGGATATAATTTTTTTTAGACGATTCCGTTCATCTTCATTGTCTATTTTTCGTGAAATCCCCCGCTGTTCACTTCCAGGCATAAAAACCACAAATCTTCCTGGAAGAGATATAAGTGTTGTAAGCATAGCTCCCTTTTTCATTAAGGGGTCTTTTGTTACCTGTACAATCAGTTCCTGCCCTTTCTTAACAAGATTTGATATGGAAGAGTCTCCGGCATAATTATCCTGAAAGTAATCGCTGTGGATTTCATGCTTCTGAAGAAATCCATGTCGTTCTGCTCCATAATCAACAAATGCGGCCTGGAGAGCAGGCTCAATGCGAGAAATTACTGCTTTGTATATGTTGCCGCGTGTAATTTCTTTTGAGGCACTTTCGATATGAAATTCCTCAAGTTTATTGTCGATTACTTTTGCGATTCTGCATTCTTCAGGATCTACTGCATTTATCAGAACCTTACTGATCATGTAATATTTATCCTTTTTCCTTTTTGGAAAGGAAGATGTTAATGTTATTTTAACAAGTTATTATAAGTATTTTTTGATTGAATATGAAATTGTCAAGTACAAGTCAAACTATTTCTGATCGGTGGTTTTCTAATAACGTATTGTCAGTCTTGCTATTTATATTATATTATGACATGAGGTGATAAAATTTGAGGAAGGTTATTTGAAAGGTAGTAAATGGATAAAAAATACGATCCAAAGATAATAGAAAAAAAAAGGCAGATTTACTGGGAAAGTTCAAAGCTTTTTAAGGTTGATGAGGACCCGGAAAGGCAAAAGTATTATCTTCTTGAAATGTTTCCCTATCCTTCCGGCAAGATACACATGGGGCATGTTAGAAACTATACCATAGGCGATGTCATTGCCAGGTACAAAAAAATGCAGGGATTCAATGTATTACATCCAATGGGATGGGATGCATTTGGTATGCCGGCAGAAAACGCTGCAATTGCAAACAGATCTCATCCGGCAAAATGGACATATGAAAATATTGATACTATGCGTCGCCAGTTGAAACGTATTGGATTCAGCTACGACTGGGAAAGAGAATTCGCCACTTGCAGACCTGAATATTATAGATGGGAGCAATGGTTATTCTTAAAGATGTATGAAAAGAAAATGGTTTACAGGAAGGAATCGTTTGTTAACTGGTGTAATTCCTGTCAGACTGTTCTTGCCAACGAGCAGGTTGAGGCCGGTATGTGCTGGAGATGTGGCAATGCTGTTCACCAAAAGAAACTCTGGCAGTGGTTTTTCCGAATTACCGATTATGCTGAAGACCTTCTGGCTTATTGCGATCATCTTCCTGGCTGGCCTGATAAAGTTATTGCCATGCAGAAAAACTGGATCGGAAAAAGTTTAGGAGCGGAAATTCGTTTTCCTATAGAGAATCCTCCTGATAAAGATGAGCATATATCTGTTTTTACTACGCGGCAGGATACAGTTTTCGGAGCAACATTCATGTGCCTCGCTCCGGAACATCCGCTTGTGCTGAAGCTTTCAGAAGGGACGAAGCAGGAAAAACAGGTAAGAGAATTTATTGAACGAATATCTATGCAGGACAGGTCGGTCAAGGCCGTTGAAGGTTATGAAAAGGAGGGTGTTTTTACAGGTGCCTATTGTATAAATCCGTTGAGCAAGGGAAGAATCCCAGTTTATACAGCTAATTTTGCCCTAATGGAATACGGTACCGGTGCAGTTATGTCTGTTCCTGCACATGACCAGCGTGATTTTGATTTTGCTAAAAAGTACGGGCTCGATATAATTGTTGTTATAAAACCATATGATTTTGATCTTGATTCTGAAATAATGACGGAAGCTTATACAGGCGAAGGAGTAATGATTAATTCCGGTCAATTTGACGGAATGAATAACATAAAAGCGTTAGATGCAATAGCTTCTTTTCTTGAAGATAATGATATCGGGAAAAGGACGGTAAGCTTTAGATTAAGGGATTGGGGAATTTCAAGGCAGCGATACTGGGGAGCTCCGATTCCTATGATTCACTGCAACAAATGCGGAATCGTTCCTGTGCCTGAAGAAGACCTTCCCGTAATACTTCCGGAAGATGCCAACCTCTTGGAAGACGGCGGATCGCCCCTTTCAAAACTCGAATATTTTGCAAATACCAGGTGTCCGGCATGTGGAGCTTCTGACGCGAAAAGAGAAACCGATACAATGGACACATTTGTAGAGTCTTCCTGGTATTTTGCCAGATATTGCAGCCCTGATTGCAACACCGGCATGTTTGATAAAAAGGCCGTTGAATACTGGATGCCGGTAGATCAGTATATCGGAGGGGTAGAACACGCTGTTTTACATCTTCTGTATTCAAGGTATTTTACACGTGTACTAAAAGATTTTGGCCTGGTAAGTTTTAAGGAGCCTTTTACCAGGCTGCTTACCCAGGGTATGGTTTGTAAGGAGACTGTTTCGTGTCCTGAACACGGCTATCTTTTCCCTGAAGAGGTTGAGGAGGGCGGCAGTTCTGATCGTTTTTGTAAAAAATGCGGTAAGAGAGTTGTGGTGGGTCGTATTGAAAAAATGTCAAAATCAAAAAAGAATGTAATAGATCCGAATATATTGCTTGATAAATATGGTGCGGATACCACGAGACTTTTCTGCCTTTTTGCAGCTCCTCCGCAACGTGATCTCGAATGGAGTGAGCAGGGAGTCGAAGGCAGCTATCGCTTTCTTAACCGTGTATGGCGTATTGCATCGAACTGCATGGATTACATAAAAGATATTTCGCCATATTATGGAAGTCCTGACAAGCTTGATGGTGAATTGCGTGATTTATATAGAAAGACACACTATACAATAAAAAAGGTTACCAGAGATATTGAAGATAGATTTCATTTTAATACAGCTATAAGCGCTGTTATGGAACTTGTTAATGTTATGTCGGGCATTGATCTTCAAAAAAACGGTCATAAAAGGAACTCCGTTGTCAGGCATGCCCTGGAGTCCGTTGTGCTCCTTTTAGCGCCGATAGTTCCTCATTTTGCCGAAGAACTCTGGGAAGCATTGGGAAATGAGTCCAGTATACTTTTAGCTTCTTGGCCTGAATATAATAAAAAAGCTCTGGCTAAAGATGACCTTTTAATTGTTGTCCAGGTTAATGGCAAGCTCAGAGGCAGGTTTAATGTAGATGCTGATGCAGATGATAATATCTTAAAAGAAATGGCCATTTCAGATGAGCGTGTTAAAAAGTTTATAAAGGGTAAGCCTGTTAAAAAAATTATAGTTGTAAAGAAAAAGCTGGTTAATATTGTTGTATAATCTTTCAGGGTTAACGGTTTACAGTTCACGGTTCACGGTTAAAATGCTTCAGT
>JAJSZT010000053.1 GCA_030272815.1 Deltaproteobacteria bacterium | reverse complement strand
TAGTTTGATGATAAATCTTTTGTTGTTTGAAAAAAGCTTGCGAAAAATATATAGGGATGCTTTCTTAAAATTATATGTTTTTAGAGACATTACAATGAAATACAAAATATTCATATTATTTTTGTTGCCTTTTTTTATCATATCTTGCCTTTCTACACCTTCATATTCTCAGCAGAATGAAAACAATTCATCTGCACCGGACTCCGCCAGGTTGACTCTTGTTCGGGCAGTTATGTGTGAAGGGATACAGGACTTCAAGCCCTGGAATCAGGCTGTTGTTTTTTCAATATCGATCGGTAAAGTCTCCTGCTTTACTTCTTTTGATCCTGTCCCTGAAACGACATATATTTACCATAACTGGTATTACAGAGAGAGTCTTAGTAAGCGGATGAAGCTATTTCTTCAGCCTCCAAGCTGGTCAACCTTTAGCAGTATCCAATTCCGAGAAGCTGATAAGGGCATTTGGCGCGTTGAGATTACAGATCCTGAAGGAAATATTTTTCACATTGTAAGATTTAGCATAACGGACTGACCGATTATGGATAAGGTTTTGCTTTTTCTTTCGAGCATTAGATGGTCTGAGGCAAGGCTTGATCCGGAAAAAATTTCTGTTAAGCCGGTACTTAATCCAGCCTCGTTGAAAATTGCTCTTGGGTCGAAAGACAGGATCTCAATTGATTATGTTGTAAAGGAAAGACTTCAATGACGGCTTCGTAAAAAGTCCATTTTCTGCGTTGCGCTACATCCTTCGTCATTGCGGCGTAGCTATAAGTACGCCTCTTTCCTCAGTATTTGCGTGCCTTGAAACTGAAGCTTTTTACTTTGCCGTCTAAATTTCAACTTTTTACGAGTTCATATAATTTAATATGACAAAAAATTATATAGATAAACTTGTCCGATCCTGGTATGTTCTTCATACAAAAAGCAGGTTCGAAAATGTTGTAAATGAAGGTCTTGCGAAAAAGTCAATAGAGGTTTTTCTCCCAAAAATTAAGGTCAGGAGCAAACGCCGCGATAGAAAAGCCATGATTCAGGTGCCGCTTTTCTCGGGATATTTGTTTGTTAAAACCGATCTTAATCCTTATGAGCATATTGAAATAGTTAAAACTGTCGGAGCTGTCCGTATAATTGGAAATAAGGACGGTCCGTTGGCAGTTCCCCATGAGAGCATTGAGTCTCTGAAAATCATTGTGGCTGGCAATGGCTCTGTGACAACTGGTACCCGATTGAGAAAAGGGGACAGGGTTATGGTGATTGACGGCCCTTTTGTGGGTGTAACGGGAACTTTTATCAGGTACAAGGGAAAAGAGCGTGTTGTTGTTTATATTGAAGCTCTCGGCCAGTTTGCAAGTGTGGAAGTCAGGGAGGATGATGTTGAAATAATACCCGAAAATATTAGTATAACCGCTTGACTTCTTATGAACTTATGTTTAATAAAGCAATATATTGGATTATCAGTTATTGCATGGAGGATTATAGATGAATAAATTGGAACTTATTTCAGTCTTGAAAGCTGAGGCTAACATTTCAAAATTGGAGGCGGCAAAGGTTGTTCAAATATTTTTCGATAGCATGGCGGACGCTATGGCAAAAGGAGAGCGTGTTGAAATTAGAGGCCTCTGCAGTTTTTTTGTTAAAGAATACAAAAGCTACACAGGAAGAAATCCAAAAAGTGGCGAGCAGGTAACAATAAAACCAAAAAAACTTCCCTTTTTCAAATCCGGGAAAGAACTGAAAGAACGGGTAGATAATTAAATTTGTGTCCTGGTTTGAATCAATAATAGATCAAGAACAGCCAATAAGACTTTTAAAAAATATTCTTCTGAACAGGACCATTCCTAATGCCCTTCTTTTTACCGGTACTGACGGAGTTGGGAAAAGCACTACTGCTCTCGCTTTCGCAATGGCATGCAATTGCGGGGTGGGAGAAGCTCTGCTGACTAATGGTTCTTTTTCTGATGATCACCTGTCAGCAGCGGATCCCTGCGGTCGTTGCAGATCATGCAGGAAAATCCAATCAGGTAACCACCCGGATATAATTCGAGTTGAGCCGTCTGGTCCTTTTATCAAGATCAAACAAATCCGTGACATCTGTGATACGCTCTCCCTGAAGCCATACGAGGCAAGATTACGTATTGTTATAATTTCCGATGCCCAGACCATGAATCCTCAAGCAGCTAACGCTCTGCTTAAGGTGCTGGAAGAACCGCCTGCGCGAACTGTTTTAATACTTACTGCCTTGCAGGCATCTGATTTGCTTCCAACAATTGTATCGCGCTGTCAGCATATCAGATTTAGCCCCATTCATAGAGAAAAGCTAAAGACTTTTCTGGTTGAAAAACATGGGGTTAATGCTGAAGATGCAGCAATATTTTCAGCTATGGCAAACGGGAGTATGACCAAGGCTCTTTCTATGATAAAAAAGAATAGCCAGGCGAATTGGATTTACCTCAGGGACTGGCTGTTAAATAATATTGGATTGGAAAAGACCGGATCTTTGTCTTTAGAGCCAATTATTATACTTCTCTCATTTGCGGAAAGATTATCAAAAAACAAAGAAATTATTCAGGACTCTCTTGAGATTATTAAAACTTATTTGCGTGACCTGATTATTTATAAATATAGTCCTGAAAAAATTATCAATAAAGACTTGATCCGCAAAATTCAACATGCTTCACAAAAAATTGCGGTCAAATCGCTTCTTTCAAAAATAGAAGCTATTCAGACAGCACAGAAAGATATACGGGCAAACACAAATTTAAGACTGACTTTAGAAGTAATGATGTTGAGGCTTGCAAGGGTTGAGAAATTTGGAATATGAGAAAAATTGTTAAAATAAGATTTAAACCTGCAGGTAAACTTTATGACTTTGACTGCGGTGCGTTTGTTTTAAATAAAGATGACAATGTGATTGTTGAGACCGAGCAGGGGCTTGGTTTAGGGGTTGTTGCCATTCCACCTGTCCCCTATGAGGAAAAGTCGTCGAACAGGCCTTTGAAACAGGTTTTCCGTTTAGCCAATGAAGAAGATTTTGAGCAAAGAAAGAAAAATTTTGTGACTAAAAAAAAGGCTCAGGCTTTTTGTCTTGAATGCATAAAACAATTAGGGCTCAAAATGAATCTTTTTTCTGTTGAAAGCACCTTTGATGCAGGTAAATTAACATTTTTTTTCACTTCTGAAGGCCGTGTGGATTTTCGGCAGTTGGTAAAGATGCTTGTCAAAGAGTTCGGGGTAAGAATTGAGATGCGGCAGGTAGGGATACGCAATCAGGCCAAGATGTGCGGTGGCATAGGGAGATGCGGGCGTGAAATCTGCTGTTCGGCATTCATAGCAAAATTCGATCCTGTATCCATACGTATGGCAAAGGACCAAAGTTTGTCATTGAACCCAACTAAGATATCCGGCATGTGCGGTCGCCTTATGTGTTGTCTGACTTTTGAACATGAAACTTATCAAAAACTGAGGAGAAAATTTCCTAAAGTGGGTAAATTGGTGAATACGGCCGGCGGTAAGGGCAAAGTTATTCGTCATAACTTAATATGTAACAGGCTGACCGTTCGTTTAGATAGTGGTCCGGAAATAGAGGTCGGCTTAGATGAAATTATAACCTAAGTTGAGCAATTTTTTGCGAAGAAATGTGCCAAGATATTGATGCAGCAAGGTTTGCGAAAAGTGTAGGCATACCAATGGATATGTCGAGACTTTTCGCAAGTCCTTGATGCGCAAGAGATTGGTGCAGATCGAGTAAAAAATCGCTCAATTTAGGTATAAATGGAGAGGAATAGGGAATGCCAAATCCTTTTTATATAACAACGCCCATCTATTATGTTAATGCAAGGCCTCATCTGGGGCATGCTTATTCTACTATTGCTGCGGATGTTGCGTGTCGATATAATTTAATGCGTGATAGAGAGACTTTCTTTCTTACCGGTACTGATGAGCATGGAGACAAAATTGTTCGTGCCGCAAAGAATGAGAATCTTAGCCCCAGGGCATACGTAGATAAAATAAGCGGTCTTTTTAAAGATCTTTGTCCGGAACTCAGAATTAGATACAATCATTTTATACGCACCACGGACCCGGCTCATATCGCAGTGGTGAAGCATATACTGCAAAAGATATATGATTCGGGTGAAATATATTTTAGTGAATATGAAGGACTTTACTGTTTTGGTTGTGAAAGATTTTACACTGAGCGTGAGCTTGTTGATGGCAAATGTCCTGATCATAAAACAAAACCTGAAGTTATCAAGGAATCCAATTATTTTTTTAAGATAAGCAAATATCAGGACTGGCTTATAGACCATATTAATAATAATCCTGATTTCATATACCCCGAACGATACAAAAATGAAGTTTTGTCTTTTTTAAGCGAACCGCTTGAAGACCTGTGCATATCTCGGCCAAAAACACGCCTTAAATGGGGTATCAGTCTTCCATTTGATGATAACTATGTTACATATGTCTGGTTCGACGCTTTAATAAATTATATCTCTGCCGTAGGATATCCGGATGGAGAACTTTTTAAAAAATTCTGGCCGTATGTTAATCACATTGTTGCCAAAGATATCCTTAAGCCCCATGGTATTTACTGGCCTATTATGCTAAAGGCAGCAGGCATTCCGGTTTATAAGCGTCTGAATGTTCATGGATACTGGAATGTTGACCAGAGCAAGATGTCCAAAAGCCTCGGCAATGTGATAGAACCTCTTCAAATAAAAAATAAATACGGGCTGGATGCGTTCAGGTTTTTTATCATGCGGGATATGGTATTTGGCCTTGATTCCAGTTTTTCTGAAGAGTCTATGGTGCAACGCATTAATTCTGATCTGGCAAATGACTTGGGGAATCTGTTTAGCAGGGTTCTTGCAATGGCTCACAAATATTTCTCAGGGGAAATTCCGGAAGTTGATCCTGTTTTAGAGCAGGAGTTACAGCTTGGCCTTGAATCAAATGCAATTAAGGCTATTGATAAATTCGAGAGCGCCATGGAAAAGTTTGAATTTCATAAGGCTCTCATAGCTGTCTGGGAATTTATAAGCCGGATGAACAAATATGTTGATGTCACAGCGCCATGGGAACTCGCGAAGAAGAAATCAAGCAGAAAACAGCTTGAAGCTGTAATCTATAATCTTCTTGAAGGACTCAGGGTCATATCCGGTCTTATCTATCCGGTAATGCCGGACACTTCTTCAAACATGCAGAAGCATCTCGGAATGAATCCTGATGAGAGTTATTACAGATTAGAAATTCTCAAAAAATGGGGAACTATGAAATCAGGTATCAAACTTCCCAAATCAGTTACTCTTTTCCCAAGAGTTGACTTAAAAAAAAATGAGCTTTATTCTGGTGAGAACTCTTCAGAAAAAACATTGCCCGACCTTAAACCAGAGATATCTATGGAAGAATTTAATAAGGTTGACCTAAGGATAGCTACCGTGGTTCACGCTGAAGTAATTCCAAGGGCAAAAAAGCTTCTTAAAATAGAGGTCGATTTAGGGGAAAAGCTAACAATTGTGGCTGGGATTTCAGAAGGATATAATCCAGATGACATTATTGGCAAACAGGTAATTGTTGTTGCTAATTTAAAACCAGCCAAAATTATGGGGATATTGTCAAAGGGTATGTTACTGGCCGGCTTTGATGATAATATCTGCGCTCTCGGAACTGTTGATAAGAAAATTAAGCCAGGGACTTCTCTGACTTAACAACCTGATTATAGCAATAACTAATAATGAAACAAAACAGATTTAAATCCGAGCATAAAATCCTTAAGAAGCCTGGCTGGAGAGATTATCAGGCAAGGCTGAAAAGATCTGTCTTAATAAATACATTACGCAAAAGAATTATTAAATATTTTTCTTTCCTTATATTAACGCTGATTAGTTTTTATTTAATATCCGGCAAACTTGGCGGAACCGCATTTAATTCCTCACAAAAAGATTATAATCGTGCATCTAAAGAGCAGCTTTCAAACAAAAAGCTGATTGACAAAAATGATGTGCAGGCTCTGCTGGATAACCAGGTCTTTGTCAACCTTAAGGACAAGAGTTTTGATTTAGTTGTAGACGGCCATAAATTAAGAGTTGATACCAGCCTTGATCCTTCTCTGCAAAATTATTTACAAAAAAAAATTGATAAGTCCACATCTCGATATGTCGGGATTGTTGCTATGGATCCTTCTACGGGCAGGATTTTGTCAATGGTTAGTTTTGATAAAACAGATCCGTCAAACAATCCATGTACAGACAGCAAATTCCCTGCCGCGAGTATTTTTAAAATTGTTACAGCGGCGGCAGCCATTGAAAAATGCGGTTTTAATTTAAACTCTAAATTTTCATACAACGGCGGGAAATACACTTTATATAAATCCCAGTTGAAAAATAAGACAAACAAATACACCAACAGGATAACATTAAAGGACTCATTTGCCCAATCAGTCAATCCTGTATTCGGAAAGATCGGAGAGCATCACCTTGGTAAAAATAATCTTGAAGAATATGCATTAGCATTTGGCTTTAACCGAAAAATTAATTTTGAGATTCTACTTTCTCCGAGTTTTATTTCTTTATCTGATGATCCTTATCACTGGGCTGAAGTTGCCTGTGGTTTCAACCATGAAACCAAAATATCACCTATTCACGGAGCCGTTATAAGTTCGGCAATTCTTAATCAGGGCAGGATGATAGAACCCACGATTGTTGATCAAATAATTGATGGCAAGGGTCATACCATTTATCGCAGCCATTTGGTTACTATGAACCAGGCGATAACGTCCGAATCATCAGAGATAGTTAACCACCTCATGAGGGCATCGGTACGTTCAGGCACTTGCAGTAAACTGTTTAGAGGTTACCGAACCGATCATATTCTTTCAAAGCTGAATATAGGCGGCAAAACGGGTTCTATGGGCACTAAAAAACACGATGGCAGATATGACTGGTTTGTGGGTTTTGCTGAGGAAAAGGAAGGATCTGGAAAGCTTGTTGTATCTGTTATTGTGACTCATGAAAAATATATAGGAATAAGGGCAAGTCAATATGCTCGCATGGCAATAAAACAATATTTTCGCGATTATTTTGTAAAAAATGAGACAGATTTTAAGGGGACGAGCAGTTAAAAAATAATTTTGACCCTAAATGATCGTAAACAAAACGGGAAGAATGTTTTATGTGCTTAATTTGTCAATCATTTTGTAAGTTCAAATGCATTTTCATAACGCTTCTATAAATGAAAAATAAATGAAAAATAAATGAAAAATTTAAAGCAAATCGTCAGTATTATTAAAGGAATAATCGGCTTTGTCCTTCCTTATCTTTTATCTGATGTCTATTTTGGAAGGAGCACCGCAGGTTTGCCGGACAATTCCATTGTTTTTTTCCCGTGCAGTGAAAATATCCTTTGTTGTGGTATTGCAGGGCTTCTTTCTTTTAAGGGAAAGAAAAAAAAGACCAACCATCTGGATTTAACATCCCTGAATGAAATGGCCGTAAAGATCGGTGAAAAAGGATATTTGGACTGCGCTCAAAATAATAAATCTTTAATTAATGATTATCTTGGTGGTCAGGAACTCATAGCTTCATTTCTGCATTCTGTGCAGTCTTTAAAGGGAGACGATTATTTTGCTGAATGTTTTGCCGGAAAAGATATCCAAAACGAACTTTCAAAATTATCTGACAATCTTAATGACATCATAAACAGGGAATCAAGATTGCTGTCTGATAATATGGGACGGCTTGATGCTGATATAGTTGATACAATGTCTCGCAGAATTGAAGACCTAAAGGATATTTCATGGTGCATTACTTTTGAATTCTTAGATAATATTGTCAAAGTTGGGGAGCTTTTAAACCGGGATTTTCAGTCCATTACTTCTTCCGTCTTAAAAATCGTAAAAAATATCGATGCAGTTCTAAACAGTATAGACCGTCTTGAAGTAAGAGGCCGCGATTCAGCCGGGATATCTCTTATGTTTATCCTTGAAAAAGCAGAGTTTGAAAGATTTAAAGAAAAGCTGGGCAAATCAGATAATATCGATCTTCTTGATCAGTTTAGGGTGCGGTCAAACCATGATGTCCTTGTTAACATGGGCATAGATGTCCATGAAACAAAAGATGAAAGCGGAGAGAAATGTGTTTGCATTGCCATTACCTATAAGATTGCCGCTGAGATAGGAAGCCTTGGAGACAATGTTAGTTTTTTGAGGAATCAGATAAAAAATGATCCGATTTTTCAAACACTTATATTGTGCCCGCAGAAATATCATACTGTTGGAGCCCATACTCGCTGGGCTTCAATCGGGGCTATTACTGAACCGAACTGTCATCCGGTTGATAATAAAGGGACTGGAAACATATCCGATAAAAGCGGAATAATTCATGTCTGTCTTAACGGAGATATCGACAATTACATTGAGCTTAACGAAGAATATGAAAGCAAAGGCAATCTTATACATAAGGACATTACGACGGATACAAAAATAATCCCGCTGCAAATTGAAAAATATATATTGCAGGGGAATGATCCGGAAGAAGCATTTCGTCTGGCGGTCAATGATTTTAAAGGTTCACATGCCATATTCATGCATTCAGACCTTGCTCCAGGCAAACTTTTTCTTGCCCAGAAAGGCAGCGGTCAGGCTATCTTTATAGGACTATCTGAAGATCATTATCTGCCAACCTCTGAAGTTTACGGTTTTGTCGAGCAGACTCCGTTCTATCTCAAGATGGACGGAGAAAAGGTTGTTGAAGGAAAGGATGGCAAAACTCATGGACAGATTTTTGTGCTTAGCCAGGAATCCGGTGGAGGCCTGCAAGGCATTAAAGCGATGTTTTATGACGGAACCCAGGTTGAAATCGGGGAAAAGGATATAAAACGTACGCAGATAACATCAAGAGATATAGACCGTCAGGAATTTCCGCATTATTTCCTGAAAGAAATTTCTGAATCTCCTGTTTCAGTGGAAAAGACTCTTCAGAATCGCTGGAAGATCGAGGAAGACGGGAAACAGAGGTACGTATTAACACTTGATGAAAAAGTTTTTCCGATATCCATTCAACAAGCGTTTATAAACAATAAAATACGGAGAATTTATTTTGTCGGTCAGGGTACGGCGGGAGTTGCTGCACAAGTATGTTCAGATATTTTAAATTACTACATTGATGAGCCGTATTTTACTGCGCGTTCATTTAAGGCATCAGAACTCAGCGGATTTAAGCTTAATGAATATGATGACAAGAACAGTATGGCAGATGCACTTGTTGTTGCTATTAGTCAGTCCGGCACAACAACGGATACAAATCGTACTGTGGATATGGTTAAAGAACGAGGAGCCTATACCATTGCCATAGTCAACCGCAGGGATTCAGACATTACGTTTAAGGTTGAAGGTGTTATGTACACAAGCAGCGGGCGGGATATTGAGATGTCGGTGGCTTCAACAAAGGCATTCTATTCTCAGATTATAGCGGGAGCTGTCTTGAGCCTTAAAATTGCAAGCTTAAAGGGTTTGCGGAATGATGAGTTTATAACAGAAGAAATAAGACAGATGCGGGAAATTCCATCACATATGAGAAAAGTTCTATCTATGAGAAAAGAGATAGAAAAATCCGCCAAAAGGCTTGCCGCAACAAAAAATTACTGGGCAACAGTCGGAAGCGGCCCAAATAAAGCTTCTGCAGATGAAATACGTATCAAACTGAGCGAACTCTGCTACAAGACAATTTCCTCTGATTACATAGAGGACAAAAAACATATAGATTTATCATCTGAGCCTCTTATAATTGTGTGTGCTGCCGGCACAAAGCGAAATGTTATAGGTGACATCATTAAGGATACAGCTATTTTTCAGGCACACAAGGCCACGCCTGTTGTTATAGCTGACGAGGGAGAGAGCGGATTTAATGCCTATGCAGAAGATGTATTTCATGTCCCAGTTGTAAACCAGCATTTTGCACCTGTCCTGAACACTCTGGTCGGGCATATCTGGGGATACTATGCAGCCCTTGCCATTAATGAGGGGTCGCGTTTTTTATATGCATTTCGTAAGGAACTGCAGAATACTATTGATGATTATATAGAGAGTGGCCTTGATGTTTATGAAGTTGTACTTGAAAAAACATTCAGAGAAAAAATTGCACATTTTTACAAACAGTTCAGAGCAAAAAGATCTGGAAAAAAAGTCCCGACTTCTATTGCCAAAGCTTCAGATTTGACTCTTCTTCTTAAATACCTGGCTGGAAGACTGCCTGTTTCGGATTTTGAGATCGACTTTGACAAAAAAGGCACCGCACTTAACATGCTTAATACTCTGTTTGAATCTATTGGAGAATCTATTAATTATATGTCTCGTCCTGTGGATGCAATAAAACACCAGGCCAAGACAGTTACTGTAGGCACAAGTCGTATAAGTGAAAAACTTGAGGGCCTTATTTTTGATGAGTTAGCAAAACACAATTTAGGTTTTTCACAGCTTATAAACAGAAATATTGTTGTTCTCAAAAATCTTCAGAGAATTATTTCACATATCGAGGGGTTAACTTTATACAGAATAGGCAATCTTAACCTCCTTGGTGAACCAACAGATGAGTCAACAATAGAGGTTTTAGAAAAAGAGGGTTCTTTAAAACCCATTCCATCAAGAGTTGAAAAGGATAACATACTTAAGGGTACTAAAAGGATAATTGTTCGACATGGGAATGTATATATTGGCAAAGGTCGTAAAGATAACCGAAGTATTCTTGTTATTCCAATAAGTTCTGATTCTCCTGAAATGCCAAATATGATAGAATATCTTCTTTTATTGAATATTGCATTTAAAGAAGAAGTCCCCCTTGCAGCTAAGATAAAAGCGCTTGGCGGCAAGTATGAGCATATAAAGAATATTGTTCAAGAAAACAGCATTGCCTGGGACGATAATTACCTTGAATCTGTTGAGATAGAGGAACTTTTCGGCAGGTCTGCTGAGAAGATAGGGGAATTTATAGTATCCCTTCAAGGGTAACGGTTTACGGTTTACGGTTTTTTTAATGAATTTTGGGCATCCTTCAGCAAACCCCCAAAAAACGCATACCATGTTGGTTTCCACGATAGAGCATGGGAACTAGGCAAGGAGACAACTAACATGTCGTCAGAAAATTTTCTACGAAAAGCTCAAAAATTTGAGATTCAAGCTTACAAGAAGCCAAAGGATTTGATAAACATTAAAAAAACTCATATTTCTTACTCTGGATCACCTCAAAAGCATCAGTATGATCCTGGCAAGATTATTCTGGTGCCTGACCCATACAGTTCCGATGGTTTTTACTATGAATTTAAAATTGAGGATATCTCCTATGTAGAAGAACTTCCCAGCCTTGTAAGCATGGAAGGCGAAACCGTTACAATGGCCAGACTTTGGATAAAAAAAATGAGAGTAGGAATAAAGAGCTTTCCTTTTATTGTTGAGGATACCACGAGGCTATAAAAACATAAAACAAATAATCAATAATCAATTGTTAATAACTAATTGTTAATTAAGGATAAAAATATATCTCAACACTTATGGGTAAAGGCCAGGGTTAGCCGGATGCTTAATGGGCTACGAAAGTCTATTGAAAAAAAGATCCTGATCCCTGTGAGCTGTTACAAATAATGAAACCTGTGATTGCAATAGTTGGTTGTGGAAGAGTCGGCACTGCCCTTGCGAAATTTTTATCAGAAGTCGGCTACAGAATTTCCGGCCTTGCAAGTAAAAGCTTTTCATCCGCAAAAAGACTTGCAGACATAACAGGAACCGAGCTTTTCACTAAAATACCCCGGGAAATAACAAAAGAAGCAGATATTGTTTTTTTAACAACTCCGGACAGCGAAATATCCGATACATGCAGCAACATTGCATTTAATGACGGCTTCAAAAGAGATTCCGTGGTCTTGCATTGTAGCGGAGCACTTCCATCAACAATTTTATCATCGGCAAAAAGCTGCGGCGCTTTTATCGGGTCAATGCATCCCATGCAGAGCTTTGCCCTAAATGAAGGGAATGGAAGCCCTTTTCACGGAATCATATTTGCTGTGGAAGGTGATGCTCAAGCTTTACATATAGCAGCAAAAATTGCGGTTGATCTTGGCGCAGATTGTATTTCAATAAACACGGAAGATAAAACCCTTTATCATGCTGCCGCCGTGGTTGCATCAAACTACCTTGTGACTCTTCTCTCTCTTGCTTTTAGGCTTATTGAACATGCAGGCATATCCGGCAGTGATGCCTGGAAGGTCTTAAAACCTTTAATTGAAGGTACGCTTTCGAATATAGAAAAGGCCGGAATTCCAGCAGCGCTGACAGGTCCTATAGCCAGAGGAGATATTGAAACTGTGGAAAGACATATAGAGGCAATAGGGGAAAAATCACCTGAATTACTTGATCTTTATAATGCTCTTGGTTTTCATACAATAGGCATTGCAGAATCAAAAGGGACTCTTTCAGAAAAATCTGCTGATATCCTTAAGGAAATAACAAAAGGGTAAAAGGCGTAGGGGCACGGCGTGCCGTGCCCCTACACAAAAGGCAATTGAGATGTTACGAGGAGGCTGTTGTGAAATTTATTTCATTTGGCGATATTCATGAGTATGCGGAAAATGTGCAAAAAATAGATGGAATCTCAGATGCAGATTTCGTTGTGATTACCGGAGATTTAACAAATTACGGCGGGATTAAAAAGGCCGGAAATATTATAGACTTTATATCGCGTTATAATCCCGCTATCTATGCTCAGATTGGCAACATGGACCTTGAAGAAGTGAATAATTACTTTGATGAAATCGGAATCAATCTTCACAGCAAAGGCATTATTATCGAAGATGTAGGAATTTTCGGCGTGGGTGGTTCCAATTATACACCATTCAACACCCCAAGTGAATACAGCGAAGAACAACTAGAAGAATTTATTTATAAAGGATATGAGAGTATAAAGAACCTTCCAATAAAAATTATGGTTTCTCATACTCCTCCACATAACACCACCCTGGATATTGTTGGCGGCGGAATTCATGTTGGGAGTACGGCTGTTAGAAAATTTATAGAAAAATATCAGCCTCAGCTTTGCCTTACAGGGCATATTCATGAAGCAGTCGGAAAGGATAAAATAGGCAGCACTATTATTGTAAACTCAGGAATGTTAAGTGATGGCGGTTACGCGGAGATCGTTAAAAAGGGGGAAAGCCTTGAGGTAGTATTGAAGAAGGTTTAACTGCCCAGGCAATTTTACATAAATTTGCAAATTCAAGAAAGGAGAAGGTCTAATGAACATCGCTATTTTAACTTGTAAAAACATCAAGGATGAAACATGTATCGGATGTCACCGTTGTTTAATGGCTTTTGATAAGAAGGAAGGAGAATTTGAGAGATACAAGGGTACTGATGCCAAGTTAAGAGGTCTGGTCCACTGTGGGGGATGCCCTGGAACTTCACCGGTTCTTCGACTGGTTATGCTGAAAACATGGATGGCTCCCCTTGGAGAGACTATTGATGCAATTCATATAGGAACCTGTCTTCTGGACAACTGTCCTTATATAGATACTATCATGAAAAAAGTGAAGGCAAAAGCGGGTGTGGATGTTATTGAAGGAAGCCATCCGTACAAACCGGTCAAGGTGTTTGGTGACTGAAGCTCACCCTTGGCCGGTTTGTTTCAGAAAGCTAAAATGGTAGCCGTTCACGGAACGTTCACGGCTACCTAAAATGTTACAAAAATTTTTCTATTTTGGATTTTTCCCTGAGTTTTTGCAGGTATAGTTTGACTTCCTGATTTGTTTTTTCCTGTTTCAAATGCTGAGTAAGGTCTTCTTTTACATTTTCATAAGCAATTGCCTTTTCAGGCTTTTTATCTGCAACTTTGATGATATGATATCCGAACTGAGTTTCTACAATATCGCTTACCTCTTCAGTTTTTAATGCAAAGGCTACATCTTCAAAAGATTTTACCATTTGACCTCGCTGGAAGTAGCCCAAATCTCCGCCATTATTTTTACTGGGGCCTTCTGAAAATTCTTTGGCGAGTGTAGCAAAATCTTCGCCTTTATTAAGCTTCTGTTGAATGTTTTTAATTTTTTGTTTTGCTTCAGATTTTTTCATTTCATCCGCGCCCGGCTCAACTTTTATCAAAATATGACTTGCTTTTATTTGTTCGGACTGTTTGAAGAGGTCGGGATTGGTATCATAAAAGACCTTGCTTTCTTCATCTGAAATTTTAATCTTATCAGCAATCTGAGTTTCAATAAGCTTCTGTATTGCAATACCCTTCTTGATTTTTAGTTTTAAGGTGCTCTCAGATAAATTTAGCTCGCTTAAAAAGTTTTTAAATTCAGTGTCATTTGAAAACTTTTGTTTTAAAGATTTCATTTGAGAATCGATTGCCTCTTTTTCAACTTTAATTCCCTTATTCTGGCTCTCTTGAAACAGGAGTTCGAGGTTGATCAGGTTGTCAAGAATTTCATTTCTGATACCTTCAAGCTGTGCCGATGAAATTTTTTGTCCCTGCTGTGAAATTCTTTGTTTAACCTGGCTTAGCTCTCTATTAAATTCTTCACTGGTAATAACAGATCCATTAACTATGGCTATTTTATCTATTGAGGGCTCATTTTTTTCTGCCTGGACGGTTAAAGCGGATAGGGATAAAGACAGCGCCACTACTATAATTGCATAAATAAATCTTCCTGCAGAAAGATTTCTGACATAAATCTTCATTGGCATAACATTATTCTCCTTTTAGAACTTTTAGAAACAGAGCAGAAACAATATCCGGAATACGTGTGAAAAGGAAGGATTGATCAGCAGGCGGGGCACGAAAACGCGAAAATGTCTGTCCGGTGCTCTTAATTAATTATTTAAAAAATGAATTAATAAATACAAATCATTAAGTTTGCAAGAAAAAACTTTGATTTCAATAAAAAAATATCATAAAAAAAGAACGTGCATGAATGGAAAACAATGGTGACAATCCAACAAGGCCATAAAACAAGCTCGATCACATGCTTTAAATTGAGCGATTTTTTACTCGACCTGCACCAAGATCTTGGCACATTTCTTCGCAAGAAATCGCTCAACTTAGTTATACCTCGAAAGGCCACAAATTGCGGTTTTTCACTGGCCATGAACACCAATAGCTGCGTTGCTCAGGCTTGCAATAGCCTGCTATTACGCGTCTTCGCGCCTTGCTCTTGATGCTCATTGCTCACCGAAAAAAACGCAATTTGCAACCTTCCGAGGTATAACTGAAGCTCTTAATAAGCTGTGATGTTTTATCGGACCTGGGTCAATAGTAGACTAATTCCCCATTTTTCAAACATGAAAAGACTTTACACCCTTTATCCTACAATTATTCAACATGGTCAACTACGTTCTTCAGTTCAATTGCCACGTCAACTTATAAACTAATGTACGTCCCGCACGTCCGGTCCCTCTCCAGTGACAGGTTCGGCCCCTACTCATCTTCCCAACTCCCGTATTGTTGAGGAGCGGGGCCGATCGACTCAACGACACGCGGGTATTGCACCACTGGCTCTGGTTCTCGAGGTTTCTTTCGGCTTTTTATGTTGCCTGAATTCTGTTGTTAGCCCTATTTAATAGATTAGCATTTCTATCGTTTCTTTTGCTTTTTATAGTGCGATATTAGTTTTGAAACTAAAGAATTAACAGTACAATCTTCTTCATTAGCTAACTCATTAAGCTTTTTATAATTTGCGCTCGAAATTTTTTTGTCCAGGATTTTTACACTTCCATCATTCCAGTATAGAACACCCCGCCCATCAAGTATAAATTTATCAGGATAAAGCTTTGCAGCTTTCTTTTTTGTTTCATTCCATGCTGCATTAATTTCTCGAGAGGTTGACAATTGTCCTAGTATACCTAACCGAAAAGTAACATTTTCTTTTAAATTTTTTGCTCCAAAAGGAAAATCTAAAAGCTTTTCTAACATCATTTTGGAAAGTCTACCTTTAGATAATACTGCCATAAAAAGAATCCTTATTTGATTTGGAGGGTTCCACAAAGCTGAGGGGCTGGGCAACGATAACCGAAAAACTGTGATAAAGGTAAAAACTACCGATCAAATACTGCCTTTCAAAAAGCGGTACGGCTTTGCCTATCCCCTCTCAAGCGGCTTGTTCGAATATTGTCTTTACTTTTAAGCTGTTGCCGCAAGTGGCTGTGCTTTCTGTTCAATAACCATAATCAAATCTTGAACAGCACTCACTTCATTTTCTTCGAAATAGGCTTCGCCACATTGACTACAAATCCAAGCGGGAACATTATCCAACGTTAAATGGCAGTTTTTACGATCAATATGTAATGGAGCTGTTCCTTTTTTCATATTTCCTTGGCAATGGATGCATTTCATGTTTTTTTCCTCTTCTTATAATTTTCCCATTCTTCCATGCTCGGAATATACGTTGTAATTATTGCTAAATAATCCCCTTTGGGTGCACAAACAACATGAAGCAGACGATCTCCAATACTATAACGAAACATCAAACAACTATGTCCGCGTTGGTCATTAGGATAGTCTTCTATAATCTCACCTTGCTCAATCACATTACGAACTTCTTCTGGTGAAATCATGCGATCTGGTCGTGACATCTGACGTATCGCATGCGGGAGATAAAGAATCCTTTTATTTGCCGCTATTTTTATCTCTTTAAGAAAATTATTCATTGTCATATTTGATTTAGCAAGTTGTTTTTTATTACTGCCGAACATCGCTAATCAGCCGCGCGGTTTTTTGCGTCGGCTTCCAGGTAGAAGCACCGGTTACCCGGCGCTCCCCCCACAGTCCCGTACGTGAAGATTTCCCTCATACGGTTCCTTGGCTCAGATTCTTTTTACCGAATCGTCGACCAGACAGACGACACCCCGGCTGGCGTATAACTCTGCTACCCTTTGGTTTTCTGTTGCGCAATTTGCTGAAGTTCTGTTGATATGGTTTGTGATCTCAATGTATCTCCCATAGTTCCATTCAGCAATACGTTATACCCTGCTTCACCTTCCCTGCGATGGGTCGCTTTAGGTTCCACTTCCCCATCTTCCCGCCTCTGCATACAGAGACATCGGTACTATGATCCACCAAGACTTCCGAAAGTCTATCCCGGGCTTGTTCGCTATTCGCTCTCCGCCCCCGGTACCTTATGAGCTTCGGTTATTTTAAACTTTGTGATGCAGGCCGAAGCACCTTGCACCACTTTGGGAGTTTTACCTTTTCGGACGGTTTCCTCCTGACCGTATCGTACATAAGGAAACATTCGGATCTCCCGAGTTTCCGAGCTACCCCTTTGCGTACAGCGGGACGCCAATGATTTTATGCGTTTCTCATTTCATTTTTGGCCCTTGGCGAAGATCGCAGGCATATATTTTCTTTGGATTTATTGGGGCTCAATACTCAAGAAAGAAACGATAAATATATAGTTCATGCCTTATGCCAGTTTTCAATCTTCAGTCTTAAGAACGGTTTGAAATCGTCAATGTTCCGTATTACGAGAATCAGACCATTCACACTGGCTATTGCCGCAATCTGTCCATCAACAAATGAGGGAGTTGTTCCTTTCGACGATAACCTGACACGCACTTTTGCATGCCACTCCGCTGCCCTGTCGTCATTTCGTGCTGGCGCCTTTCAAACATCTTCATGACCGATTTATCCGGGGCTCTTTCAAAATGTTCAATTTTACCCAAGATCAAAACGTTAAATCTTTCTTCTTAATCTATCCGAGACTTCCCTTGTCAACCTGAGAACCTTTGTTGCATTTTCCAGGCTTAAAGAACCTGTACCGCAGCTTGGAGTTATTAAAGATTGTGACAGAATTCTAGACCTGTCAAATCCAAGGGCTTCTAAATCCCGCACTTTATCTTCCCATTTTATTACCAGAGAATCGACTGTCTCTTTTTCAACATCCTCTGCTTTTGAGGTGGGCACTATGCCCCATGCAAAAATACGTCCTGATTCCATAAATTTCTTAATATGATCAGCGTAAAGAATAAATCTGTCAAAAAAAGAATATGCATCAAAGTTGACTATATCTGCCGAAGAACCAAGTACCAGCGACCAGTCGGAATTGGCGCAAACATGTATTCCTGCAATACCGCCTTCTGAATGAACGGCTTCTATAACTTCTTCAAAACATTTTTCTACTTCATCGCTTGATATACTTATAAACGCAGATGAGCCGAAACCGGCAAGTGCGGGTTCATCAAAAAAAATAATTACTGGAACTCCGAATTTTGAAAGTTCTCTGACCTGCCATCTGGCTTTGAGAGCTAAAAGCTTTACAGCCGCATCCCTTATCTGTTCGTCATGAAATATCGCCTTTCCATCCTGGTCGTTCATACCTGTGCAAAAAGTTACAGGTCCTGTTATCTGGCCCTTAACTGCAACTGGAGGAACAGAAACAGCCTTTAATTGCTTTGTAAACTCAAAAAAACCACCTGCTGTATCCTCTGTTAAGACAAATCTTGATCCAGAAAGATCGCCCCCACCTTCAAGTACAGCCATGTAGTCTTCATAAAATTTAAGAAGATCTTCACCAAAACCACCTGCGCCGGTATCTATATAAGCTCTTTCTTTTTCAACAACAAGACCCGGCAAACCGGGAAGAAACTGTGCAATCATTCCTTCTTCTTTATAAACCGGAAGCTGAACCCATGAGGGAATTTCAGGAGTATACCTGAAAACAAGTTTTACAGCTTCTGCATGATTATCCATAGGAAGACTTCCTATTAAAGCAGGAAGACCGTTTGCCTGAAAGTTTTCAATCACAATGCATGCTCCTTTCATACCGTAAATATTAATAATAAGTATCATGAGACCAATAAGTTTACAAGGAATATACTTTGCACAGCCACAAACTGCGCTTTTTGAAGCGGTCAGGATTGTAAGGATTATTGCTCTAACCTGTAAAAGATTGACACTAAACTATGCTGGTGTTATATTTTAATATTATATCATATAGTCTTTGTGAAAGAAAATAATTTATTTTTCGCTCGTCTGGAAAATTTAACCTAATTATGGCAGATATTATATCATTTGATAGTAAACTTCAGTTAACCAGAGATAAAAAAGCCAATCTAATAAAAAAACGCAAAATTCTTGCGATACAGAAGGTTTTTCAATGTACACGGTGCTCCTTTAAATGCGAAAAATGCGGCTCTCAAATTAGTCTCGCACATCAAAAGAAAAATGATTCCCGCAACATTAAGGTATCATATCGACTCTGCGAGAGTTGCATGGAAGAATTTAATGACTATATTGAAAAAATTAAGGGAAAAGGAGACTCTGACTCTTACTGGCACAATGATGCTTGGATAGATGCCTGGAAAACGTGGATAGATCATCAGAATGCCATTAGCCAATATCTAAAGTCAAAAGAGTTTAAGCAGCTTCTGCAGAAATTTAAACAGAACGAGCCCAACAAATAGGAGGATTTTATGTTTGGAATTGGTATGCCTGAACTTATAATAATACTTGTTATTATTCTAATTATATTCGGAGCCGGCAAACTTCCGGAAATCGGAGCAGGTGTTGGCAAAGCAATAAAGAATTTTAAAAGCGCAACAACCGATGCTGACAAAAAAGAAGCTGACAAACTGGACAGCGGCAATAAAGGTGATAAATCATAAAGCTTCAATTTATTTCAACAGGTTTTAAATTGATGATATTCCGGAAGCAACCGCCCAGCACAACACTATTGCTGTGATAATCGCACAACTTCCGGCAAGAATTTTGTGAAGCAGGCTTTCTTTAGTTCTTTCATTATAACCCATAAAGAATCCAAGAACAGCCCCTGCCAATATTCCAGCCGCGTGCCCCCAGTTATTGATGCCCGGCACAACAAAACCGAACAGCATAATTCCAAGCGCCCATCCGCCGATTTGCCTGTAAATGGCCTGTCCATAAGTCCCGCCGCGGCTTTTGCCATAGTAAATCGCTGCCCCTATCAAACCGCATATGGCGGCAGAAGCACCTATGGTGAATGCAACACCGGCTAAATAAGAAATCCTGAAACCGATAATTCCGCTTAGAGTATAGATGATAAACATCCGATAAACACCATATTCCCGACTGACCAGGGGTGCTATCTGACTGAAGGCAAACATATTAAAAAGAATGTGCAATATTCCTCCGTGAAGGTAATTGGCAGAGACTAATGTCCACCATCCGTGCACATTGTCAACTGGAATGGTCCCTGTTGCTCCCAGTAATAGAAGGCTTCTGTTTTCAGGAGACAGAATATAAAATGGATTAAACGAAAGGCCCGGCAAACGGGAATTAAACAAAAGCGATATAATGTACATGCCTATGTTGGCATAGATTACTGCTTTGATGATCTGGTCAGCACTGCTAACTCCTTGAGTCAATAAATTATTTTTCCACCATGACCCAGGTTTTGATATGCCGCAGTACGGGCAACGAGATTCATCGGCACTTATCAGTTTTCGGCAGTTGGGGCAAAGAATGGAGTTCTTATTTCGACTTGTCATGACTTAACTTAACCTTTCGCATAGAAAAAATTATTGCCGGACCAAATAGAATTTTTATTGACTAAGTTGATAAGATAGCACTGCCTCGCATCATTGTAAAGAACGCTTATATTTGCAGGCAGTTTTTAGGTGGAAACAGGCGCCTACTTGGGGAAGTTCCCGTTCCTAAACCTCTATTTTATGATATGTACAGTATCCTATGGAAAAATTTGTTATTTCTTATCTTATTGACATACAAGCAGCTTTTTGCCATACTTTCGTTCACAAAAAGCAAATTCCTATGTAGCTATAGACTTTCAGATAATTCATTTCACAAGGCTAGAAGGAAAAATCTGAGCAAGTCGTGCTGATGTGTACGTCGTCGAGGATTTTGACTGATAACGCAGTGAAATTATTTATCTGAAAGTCTATATGTAGCTTCTCAAAAAGTTCGGGCATTGAGATCCATAGCGCTTACATTGAAGCCGTCCGGAACTTATTGAGATGTTACCAAGTTGCTACTGTCCAGCTATTTAGCGCTTGAACGAAAACTCTTAATTGCGAGCCGTCATTGCGAGGAGTAAGGAAGATTCTGGGGGTTAATGGATAGGTTTAATCCGAAATCGAATATGGTAAGGTGTTTGATCGTATTGAGCCTTGCAATCGCTGGAGTCTTTTTTGCCTTTTCCGTCTGGTCCAAGACACAGAAGGCAGAAAACGAGTGTCTGACATGCCATCTGGATCTTCACCGCAAGGAGGGCTCAAGTTCATACAAGCATGCTCCCTTTGAAAATGGAGAATGTAACACCTGCCACTTGAAACATAAAGACGCTGTAAGGGGGAAGCGGACCCGGAAAAGGCAGAGAATGGAGCCAATTATTTTGACCAATTCCGGCTATCTTACAGAACATGACATCTTTCTGAAACGGCTCATTACTGGGTCGAGCTATAATATCAATCTTGTGTTTAAGGATGTGCCTGGAAATAAGGTGAAAACTAGATTGAGAGGAGTCATCCCGGCAAGGGTACGAAATAGAGCACGAAATGATAAGAAACCACCGGTAATATCCGGGATCAGGGTCGTCCCAATAGAAAAAGCACCGTTTCTTTCAACGACCATCATGTGGGATAGTGATGAGCCGTCAACCTCTTGTATAGAATACGGTCTTTCTGATCAATATGGCAGACACAGCCCGGAGGATATTGCCATGGTAAAGCATCACCGGGTAAACATCTGTAAACTAACACACGGAAAGGATTACCACTTTCGGGTCATATCCCGGGACATGTTCGGCAACCAGGCTGTCTCTGAGGATTGTCTGTTCAATCCAGCAAAGATAACAGGATCTGATGTTACAGAAAAAGGAGAGCCCCCGAAATTGGCTGTGAACAACGTGGAAATCTTTATGCGGCGCAAGAGAGCAAAATCGTCAGAGATTTCTTTGTACTTAGAGACCTCGAGGATCGCAAATGTGACCTTTGTTGAGTGCAAGAAAGTGAAGGATAGGTGTACAGACCTGAGCGTTGGCAAGGAGCTCACCATCGATGCCTGTCGTCGGTGCCATCCCACTGATGCCATAGGCCTAACTCATCCTGTGGGTGTTGCAGCAAAACCGCCAACAATAGTTCCCGATTATTTGCCTACCTTGAGCGGCGGCATCATGACCTGCGTTACCTGCCACTTTGCGCACGGCGGAGAACTGCAATATTTTGCGCGCTCAGATACAATCAGTTGCAAGACCTGCCATAGGGAATAGTACCAAATGCGGAGTGCGGAATTGAGGAATTGGGGCCTTAACTTTAGGCACTTTAGTTTACTTCAATTTAGTTCAATCGGGGAGGCAAGATGTCAAGTTCTAAGATGGCTTATAAGCGAAGCCGGTTTTTTAACTTTTCCATAAAAAGAAGGCTCCAGTTGCGTATGCTGGTCAAGATATGGAGTATTATCCTTGCGTCGCTGCTCGTTACAGGGATAATTTTCTATTTCTACAGCGATATAAATGTTGGCAAGTCCTACCGATTATTTCATGTAAAGGCAGAAAATTTCATGGATTTTCTTTTCCCTGTGCTTGTTTGCGGCTTTCTTGTGAGCCTGATCCTGGGTGTTGTTGCATCCCTTTTGTTTCCACATGCGATTGCCGGGCCTATGTACAGGATAGAAAGGGAGTTGGCTGAGATCGGAAAAGGTAATTTGTGCGAAAATATAAGACTTCGAAAAGGGGACGAACTCAAAGACCTGGGGGATTCTATTAACGTTATGACCGGGGGATTGAGGGATAAGATCAAAACAATAAGTGATATCTCCGGGCAGATCGGAGAGCTTGCCGAAAGGGCCGCGGACGAAGATCATGATGGAACCATGAAGAAGATTAAGCTTGCAAATGCAAATCTTCAAGAAGCTATCAATAAATTCACGTTAGGTTCGCGAAGTTCGGAACATAAATAAGTAAATAACCTGACATGTAGTTAGTGCCCGAACGCACTATTATCCCATACCCCCGGGATTTTGGTGCCGCAGAACTTGCATTTATTGCCTGTTAGATTATATGTCGGCAAGAAATAGCCCTCGCGTTCAATCAACAACTTGCTGCAATTGTGACAATAGGTGTGATTCCCTTCATGGTTTGGAACATTGCCGACATAGACATATCTGATACCCTCTTTAATGGCTAATTCGCGGAAACGAGTCAATGTTGAAACCGGTGTGGGTGGCAGCCCGTCAAGTTTGTACTTAGGGAAAAAACGTAAAAAGTGCAGCGGATAGTCGGGTCCTATGTTGTCAAGTATCCATCCGCACATCTGTTTTATCATTTCTTCATCATCTATATATCCCGGCACCACCAGAGTTGTGACTTCTAAATGAATTTTTTGCTCATGCAGCGTTTTTAAAGTGTTTAACACAGGTTGAAGCCGCCCGCCGTTCAATTTTCTGTAAATGTCATCGCTGTATGATTTAAGATTTATATTTGCGCCATCCAGCACTTTGCACAACTCAAGGAGGGGCTTTTGGTTGATGTAACCGTTTGTCAGAGGGGTCAAGTCTACTTTTGACCCTTATTAATTTTGAGCAAGGGTCAACCGTAGACTTGACCCTATTTTCCATTCGGTGAAATTACCGGCAGGGGCAACCGGTTTACCAAGTCCCGGCGATATCGTGAGGAGCATCCCGCCTGATATCGAGAAACAAAACAAAGAGGAGCTATTCAGGATTGATAAGTATGAGGCATTATAAGGCAGCACTTTATGGGGTAACTCGTAAGGTGATTGGACAGAAGTCAGCAGAGGCCATAGTAGCCAAACGCCTGTTTTAATAGACAGGACAGGGTGAAGGGCTGAACCTTTGAGAGCAGGGAGGAGCCGGTCATACTCGAAAAGGCGATGAACTCGACAGAGGGAGCCAATCATATTCGGCGTGTTGGCCGTAGCCAGCCTTGGAATACAGTCAGAAGTTGGGCGGTATTTTAAAACTCTCGGGGAACCGCATAGTGCGGACCCGCTTGCTATGTGGTGTGGGGAGGGGGAGAGAGAAACTCCCCCTTACCCGATTGGACATTTTCATTTTTTGATGATCGTGAATGAAGCAAAATTTGTGGAATGTTTGTATTAAAAAGGGCGTTTATGGTTCTTACGAGGAAGAAGAATGACAGCAATGGTAAAATAATAACTTGAATCAAAAAGATTCCAACATATAGAAATGTAAGCTTTAGGAGATTCTCTATTATATCTCCCATATTGCTCACAGTCGTCACAAGGGCATTTCTGAACTCTATTGATTTTCGTTTAAGAAACGATGCGCTATTCTCGATAGTTCCCAAAACGCCATCTATTTCAGGAATTGAAAAATCCTTTAATTTATCAAGATCGGCAGAGCTGGCCGCCAATTCTTTACTAACATCTGATATTTGATCGTTGAAAAAATTGTTATTAATAAACTCATTTGCCATCGAAGATATTGGAAGACAAAAACGAGCAATTACAATGAGTAGCGCAAATCGCATTATGGTTTTCTGAAAGGATTTTAGTCTATCATTCTCGAACCATAACAGAATAGACAATGTGAATAGAAAAATGGAAAGTATAGGCGGTGCAAGCGATACGCCAATTTCATATGCCAGTTTCTGAACCCCTAATGACGTAATTGCCGTTACAAGCACATCGGACAAACGCTCAGTCATATCATCAATTGGGTCTAAGGCTTGTCCTACAGCCAATGATACGCCTACCCCTGCGGGTTCCAACTGTAGGCTTGAATCCTTTACAATTGAAACAGAAGCATTGATAACTCTACATGTAGCATAGGCTACTCCGCCTTTAGTTATTGCTTCACGAAAGTAAGCGTCAGTTGCGGTATCTAAGACCGGAAGCCTTAACCCAGAGGAAAAGAATAGCAATATCGCTATCAAAACTCCAGCAAATGATGTTATTGTTTTTTGTTTCTTTGTGATTTTCATTTTGTGCTATGTCTAACGCAGAAGTCAGTAGCAGCCAGGGCAGAAAAGCCCTTGGTAAAAGCCAAGGAAACACAAACTATCGAAAAAGCCAAAAACCGCGAGGCCCTGGATGTCAACTGAACTGACAGGTTGGGACTTTATTTGATGTAGTATCCTGATACTCGCCAAATACCATCCTTGTCCATCATGGGAGTGACTGTTTCCACTGCCGCTTTCTTGTTTTCAAACGTGGTCTCGAACTGGATGACAACATATTCACCGTCGGGAGCGCCAGGCAACGAGGACTTGTAGGTTTTCGTCTTCACCTTTCTCGACATAAGTTTGCCCAAAGGCCCCCGCACCGCCTGCATTGATTGCTCCCACTGCTTGGGCTGCACCGCATTTTTGAATAATTCAGAGGCGTTATTCCAGCTTTCGGCATATTTTGTACTGTCAACCATAGCGAGCCATCTCTCGGCTGCGGAAACGGCCGCCGCTTCCTTTTCTGAATCCCCCGCCATAGCAGTGATACCTGAAAGAATTAATCCAAATGTGACCAGACACGCGATTCTACGA
>JAJSZT010000052.1 GCA_030272815.1 Deltaproteobacteria bacterium | reverse complement strand
CCATCCCTTCCAGAACGTTTATCAGGCATGGAAGGCATTCCAGAACGTTTATCAGGTTTGAAAAAACTGGCTTCAAACCTCTGGTGGAGCTGGCATCCTGGAGCCAGAATGCTTTTCAAAAGGCTGGATCGGCAGGTATGGAAAGAAAGCCGTCACAATCCTGTCAAGGTTCTTAAAGAACTCCCCAAAGAGACTTTTGACTTGGCAGCCGCAGATAAAGATTATCTGCGACACTATGACATAGTTCTTTCCAGATTCCATAAAGAAATAAAAGGAAACACATGCTTATTGCTTGAGGAAATTAAGGAAGCCAAAATACACTCAATTGTATATTTTTCCGCAGAGTATGGCCTGCATCATTCGCTGCCTTTTTATGCCGGCGGATTAGGATTTTTAGCCGGAGACTTTATAAAGGAATGCAGTGATTTAAGAGTTCCTCTGATAGCCGTAGGATTCATGTACCCGGAAGGATATCTCAAGCAACAAATCCGTGAAGACGGTTGGCAGGAGAATATAGAACAAATACTTGACAGGGATAGCGCATCCATTTTCAGAGTTTTGGACGAAAACGGAAACCAGCTTATAGTCAAAGTACCTCTAATTGAACCTCCAATACATGTAGCTGTATGGAAAATAGCCGTCGGTCGTGTAGCTCTTTATCTAATGGATACAGATATTGAGACAAATGATCCATGGAACCGTGGGATATCAGCACGTCTTTACACCGGTGATATCGAACAGCGACTTCGACAGGAAATCGTACTTGGTATTGGAGGAGCAGAGGTTTTAGAAAAACTTGGAATTAAACATTCAATACTACATCTAAACGAAGGACATGCCGCCTTTGCTCTGTTAGAAAGAATAAGGGATAACGTTCTGGAAGGAATGAATTATAGCGAAGCATCTCAATATGTCAAGAAAACCACTGTGTTCACGACTCATACACCGGTTGCCGCAGGGCATGACATATTTCCATTTCAGCTTATCGAAAAATATTTCCATTCATACTGGCCTTCCCTTGGACTTGATCGCGATTCATTTCTACAACTTGGAATACACTCAATTGATCCTAATGCCGGTTTTAATATGACGGCTTTTGCTCTCAGGATGTCTGAATTTTGTAATGGAGTAAGCAAAAAACACGGAGAAGTGACCAGAAAAATGTGGCAGAGTCTCTGGCCGGACCTGCCTGAAAACGAGGTTCCAATTGACTATATTACTAACGGTATACATATCCCCACCTGGATCGAACCCAAAATGAAGCTTCTTTTCAACAAATATTTGGGACCTGATTGGGTAGATGATATTGATAATTCTCTAATCTGGGAATTGATCGATGAAATCCCAGACGATGAGTTGTGGAAAACCCACTTCTGGTTAAAAATAAAGTTAATCAACACTATAAGAGAAAGAGCTCGTCAACGCTGGGTAAATAACCGTATAAGCCCATCCAATATTCTTGCCGGCGGTACATTATTGGATCCCTCTGTATTGACTATTGGATTTGCCCGCCGTTTTGCTGCTTATAAGCGAGCCGACCTCATTTTTTATGATTTGGAAAGGCTGAAAAAACTTTTAAATGATCGATGGAGACCGATTCAGATTATATTTGCCGGCAAAGCCCACCCCGCAGATGATCCCGGGAAAAGAATACTTCAAAAGATATATAATTTTGCACGTGATCCCGCTCTGTGTGGCAGAATTGCTTTTATTGAAGACTATGAAGAACAATTCGCACAATATATGGTTCACGGTGTAGATGTCTGGCTAAACAACCCCCTGCCGCCAATGGAAGCCAGTGGGACCAGTGGTATGAAAGCGGCTCTAAATGGCGTGCCTCATCTTAGCATCATGGATGGTTGGTGGATTGAGGGTTACAACGGAGAGAACGGCTGGGCATTTAATCATGAAGAATCTGAAGGTAAAAAGTGCCAAAAGGATGCAGAAGCCATTTACAGGATTCTGGAAGAAGAAATAATACCATGTTATTATAAGTTTTCAGATCATGGAATTCCAGCCGACTGGGTTAGAATAATGAAAAATTCCATTAAAAGTAATGCTGCAAAATTCTCTGCGCGCAGAATGGTTAAAGAATATATTGATAAATTCTACATCAAAGAATTGAAGGAAGTACAAAAGGCTTAATGCCTGAATTTTGCAAAATTCAGGGAATACAATAGAGACAGCTCCGGTTTTGATCTGATAAAATCCTTCATAATCTAATTAGCCACAGACCCGCACAAACTCACACAGACTTTTTCAGATGATATGAATATATTGGACGGAATTTATCCCATATGCCGCCCTTACTGCGATAGTCTGCTATTTTTGCTTTTTGTAGATATTCCGGAATCGGTAAAAATAAAATTTCTGCTGCAGAGCGGCATAACATAGCTTTTTACGAGGCCGTATAAAAGAATGAATTCCTGCCAATAAGGGAGTTGTTCCAGCAATTATTATTTGGCAGGGGTGAAAATGAATTTGACATATTTAGCGAATTGTAACAATTTAGGTGACAATATAGCCGCAGTCAATTTGTTTCATAAGGCTAAAATTTTGCATCAAAATCAAGGAGAATAATATGGCGTTTGACCCTGAAAAGGATAAAGTTTTAAAAACGTGGAAATGCGAAGATACAGGCCTTGTTGTATCCATAAATCAATACGGCGAAGCTCAGCCAAAACTTCAGATTGGTCCCAGAATATTAAAGAAAAAAGATGGGGGAGATAGAGCCCCTGTTAAGGCAGGACGACTTTCTATTGAGGACCTTATGTGGTTTTATGATATTATTGATGAGGTTAAAGATGAACTTTTGCGTTTGGCAAAGCCGGAATGATTTTATTCTAAGCTGATAAAATGCCTTACGATAATGCAATAATAAAGCCTTTAAAAAGAAAAAACTCTCCAAGCCTGGGGCCGGTTGCTGTATTGATGGCCGATGATAAGGATATTCGGTTTTTTTGCAGGCTGCTCAATATAAGTGAAGATAATTTTACCAGGCTCCTGATGAGCAAAGTATATGTTGAGGATTCAGGCAAGCAAAGTTTGTCTGTGGCAGGCCCTTTTATCGGTGCTCCTTATGCCGTGATGCTTTTAGAAACACTTATTGCATGGGGTGCAAGTAAAGTTATATTTTTCGGGATGTGCGGAGCAATTTCTCCGGAGGTTAAGATAGGAGATATTGTAGTACCAACTGATTCAATAATTGATGAAGGCACATCAAAGCATTACAATGCGGATGAAAGCCTGAGAAGCAAACCGTCTTTTCTGATTGTAGAAAAGATAAAGCACATCTTTAATAAAAATAAGATCGAATTTCATGATGGCCTTATTTGGAGTACTGACGCCATATACAGAGAGACACGCGAGAAACTTGAGTATTATCAGGCAAAGGGCGCCCTGGCAGTTGACATGGAACTTTCTGCGCTCTTCACAGTCGGAAGGTTTCGCAATGTAGAAATAGGCAGTATTTTTGTCGTTTCCGATGAACTGTCAACATATGAGTGGAGTCCCGGCTTCAGGGAAAAACGGTTCGTAAAGACCCGTAAAATAGTTGCCGAAGTAATAAAGAGTTTGTGTGTAACACTTTAGGTTTGAGATCTTTGCAAAACGCCCCCTTTTGCCCAATTTTGGTGTCAGGTTTATCCTCTAAAGCTCTATGGCGGGCTCATCGGGCGGGCTCATTTCCCTTGACAGTAAAAAAAATTGGTGTTATCGGCTTTTAAAAGGTCTCAAAATCTTAGGCGCGTAGCTCAGGGGGAGAGCGCTACCTTGACACGGTAGAAGTCGACAGTTCAAATCTGTCCGTGCCTACCATGCAATTCAAAAGGTTACAGTTTTCTGTAACCTTTTTTATTTAGGAAACAAAGCCATCGGTTGAATAAACAGGCTTGCATGATGTATTGAAATTTTATAACATTAATGCCTGATCATGCCGATTTACGAATACGAACACATAGATAAACCTTGTTTACTTGGCAAGGTGTTTGAAGTAAAGCAGTCAATCCAGGATGAAGCGCTGAATAGCTGCCCTAATTGTGCCGGTTCAGTGCGAAAACTCATTTCTCGCACTAATATAAGCACCCCTAAATCTGACAGGGAACTGCGCGATCATGGTTTCACCAAGCTTGTAAGGCGTGATGATGGTGTTTATGAAAATGTTACTGCTCGTGATGGTGATAGTAAGGTTGTGCTAAGAGACAAACCTGAGACATTGCCGGATTTTAAGAAAACAATCAGCGACTAGCCTGGTTTTATCATGGAGGATTCTAAAATGGATAAGAAGATCCGTATAGGCGCACTTATATCCGGAGGCGGAACAAATTTACAGGCAATCATTGATTCTTGTGAATCAGGAAAGATAAACGGGGATATAACATTTGCAGGATCCGACAATCCTGACGCATTTGGCCTTGAGAAAAGCAAGAAACACGGAATAAGTACATTTGTTGTGGATTATAAGCCGATAATTCAGAGCTACAAAAAAGAACCGGATAGTGTTTCGGTTCCAGATGATTTTGATCTGAATGATGTGCTTTCAAAGCAGCACATTTTCTCAGCAAATACACCCCCTGAAAAAGTTAGATCTTTTTTTACAACAAGAGCTGTTGCCGAGGCAAAGCTGATTGATAAAATGAAGCCCTATCCCTTCGACCTTCTAGTGCTGGCGGGTTTTATGAGAAATTTAACCCCTTATTTTATTGACAGAATAAATACTGATCGTGCAAATCCTCGCATAATGAATATACACCCGGCCTTACTGCCCTCGTTTCCGGGCGTTGATGGATATGGAGATACTTTCAGGTATGGATGCAAGGTTGGTGGATGCACAGTACACTTTATTGATTACGGAGAAGATTCAGGACCTATTATAGGCCAGAGAGCATTTCAGATAACAGGTGATGATACTTTGGAAAGTATTAAAGAAAAAGGTTTAAAGCTTGAGTGGGAGTTATATTCGGAATGCGTAGATCTGTTTGCCAAGGGACGTCTGCAGATTGTCAGTATGTCATACGATTTGAAAAACGGCAAAAAGATAGAGAGAAATGTGGTTAAAATTTTGTAACTGCCCAGGTTGTTATAGACTTTCAGATAATTAATTCCACAAGGCCAGAAGGAGGAAGGCGTATTAGTTATACGTCGACGACTGATAACGCAGTGAAATTATTTATCTGAAAGTCTATAGTTACAATACTTTTAGCATTAATGGTATGGCAACAAAAGTGCCCAGAGTGCTGCCGAGATTTGTAAATATTACCACTAGAAGAATACGGGTTACTTTGTTTCTCCAGAAACCCTTTATGGAAAGTATATCTTCCGGAAGGCTTTCAAAGTCCTTAACTTTTGGTTTTCTTGAAACAGCTTCCACAAGCCCGGAAACCCAGCCCGCGGCAATCATTGGGTTTAAAGAAGTTAAAGGCGCTGCCAGAATGGAAGACAGCACTGTAAGAGGATGGGCCAGAGCTATTATGGCTCCTAGTCCAGCCAAAAGCCCGTTTGCTAAAACCCACCACGTTATCATGTGAGTTCCTGTATCATATCCTCCCCAGAAAAAGCCGAAGATAAAAAGCAACGATATGCCAAAAGGAATAACCCATTTAAAAAGACCGGAGGCCAGACTTTTGGGCGGAATTTTCTCAAGGCCATTTATATCTGTGTCGGCATTCCAGTACTTTTTTATGCCCGACACATGTCCCGCGCCGACAACAGCTACTATTTTTTTTCCCGGAGCCGTCCTTATCTTATATGCAAGATATTGGTCCCTTTCGTCTATAAGTATATTTCTCAGCACCGGAAGTGATTTTTCAATATCTGCAAGAATAAGCTGAAGGGCATCTTGCTGCTTCATTTTTTCAATTTCTTCTTCACTGATTTCATCAACTCCTCCCAGCGACAAGGTAAACTGAAACAGCAGTTTTAGCTTGTCCCAGAGACCCATTATGCGCCAGGTCCTTGACAAGGTAATACGAATATCTCTGTCTGCAAGATGTATTTTTGCTCCAATTGCTTCTCCTTTTTCAATGGCCTTTAACATTTCCTCGCCGGCTTTTAAATTTAATTTCCTGGCAATTCGTTTTTGAAATGAGGCAAGAAGAAGGTTGGAAAGGAGGAGAAATGCTTTTTTATCCTTAATCACCTTTATTATATCCATCTTTTGCCATTTATCCCTTTGACTGATAGCCTGGTATCTGGATTGGCAAAGCTCGACGCAGACGCAGTCCGGTTTTTCCTCCTCGATAACCGAGCTAACCAGCTCCACGCTTTCCCTGGATATATGGGCTGTTCCTAAAAGTATTATTTCTTTATCTTCAAAATTAAGGCGATGTACCGCCTCGTCGTTGTTAATTTCCATCAAATATCTTCCTTATATTAAGGCTCGGTCAAAAATAACTTGGCATTTTTGCACCCCAACTTCACCATATCTTTAACCGATCTTCATTCGCAAAAGTCCTCGAAATAGCTCGCTATTCCTGCGGTTTTGCTCAATCAGATCGATTAAATCTACGGCAAATTTGGGCGCGAATTCTACCAAGTTGTTTTTGACCAAGCCCTTATTTCTATTCTTTGACCAGGATATAAGACCTGCCTGCCAGCAAAACAATAAAATATTACATCTGTCATGTTAATGCAAGATGAAACAAAATTATAATTGTGCTATAGACTTTCAGATAATTAATTTCACTGCGTTATCAGTCGTCGACGTATAACTAATACGCCTTCCTCCTTCTGGCCTTGTGAAATTAATTATCTGAAAGTCTATATATGAAATAAAGCAGAACGATTTAATTTTTCAAACAGCATGAGTTTTTAAATTTAGGGTTATCTATATGTCCAGCATGAAAGAGCTTGCCCTTCTTATGAGGGAATTGGAACACCAGCTAAAGACCTGCACTCGATGCGGGATGTGTCAGGCTGTATGTCCTCTTTTTGATCAGACCGGCATTGAAGCTGATGTCGCGCGCGGAAAACTGGCCTTACTCGAAGGTCTTGCTGAGGAAATGTTTAAGGATCCAAAGGGAGTTTATGAACGTCTCAATCGCTGTCTTCTTTGCGGGTCGTGTGCGGCTAACTGCCCAAGCGGAGTAAACGTGCTGGAAATTTTTATTAAAGCTCGTGCAATCCTTACACAATTCATTGGTCTATCTCCGGCGAAGAAAGCAATTTTAAGGATTATGCTGGCCAATCCTTATACTTTTGACATGTTGATGGAATTCTTGCCGAGAATCCAGAAAATTTTTACAAAACCGGCCAGCGAACTTTTGGGCACTTCATGTGCGCGCTTTGTGTCACCTTTAATACAGGACAGGCATTTTAAACCCCTTGCACCTGTGCCGTTCCACCGCATGGTCCCGGCTCTAAATTCATATCCCGGCAACTCCCGGTTAAAGGTGGCTTTTTTTGTCGGCTGCCTGATCGATAAGATCTTCCCCCAGGTTGCTGAAGCAGTTATCGACGTGCTTAATTATCACGAAGTTGGTATATTTATACCGGATGGCCAGGGATGTTGCGGCGCTCCGGCTGTTTCATCCGGAGACACAGTTACGTTTGGCCGGCTGGTGCGGCATAACCTGGAACTGCTTGATATCGTTGAGTTTGACTATCTGGTTACTGCATGTGCCACCTGTACTTTCATGATAAAAAAAATATGGCCTGCAATGATAAAAAATCAGTCCGCCGGGATCAGGTCCAGAGTTGAAGCACTTGCTGAAAAGACACTTGATATTAATCAGTTTTTAGTATCAAAAGTGGGGCTTAAAAATAAAAATTATCATATAAATGAAAAGAAGATTGTAACCTATCATGATCCGTGCCATCTATCAAAATCTTTGGGAGTATCAACCGAACCAAGAGCACTCATTAAAGCGAATTCAAAGTACCTTCTTAGAGAAATGCCCGAATCCAACTGGTGCTGCGGATTGGGGGGAAGCTTTAATTTGCAGTATTATGATCTTTCGGCTAAAATTGGAGAGCGTAAGCGAGATAATATTAAATCAACAGGTTGTTCTGTGGTGGCCACCGGGTGCCCTGCCTGTATGATTCAGATTGCCGACATGCTTTCAAAATCAGGAGATCCAATTGTTGTCAAACATCCGGTAATGATTTATGCTGAGGCTTTGAAAAATAATACCTCTAACTAATTTTTTCTTTTGTTTCAAGCTGTTCCTTATTGTCCTTGTCGCTTGTCACCTGACAAGATTTTCGCAGTCAGGTTGAAATTCCCATTTTGGGCAGGATATAAGCCTGCAACAAAAACCATATTGCCACAATTATCAGAAAAATGACTAATGATCGCATAACATTACTCCTTGGTTAATATTTTTTAAGAAACTTAATCTTTATGTCATTATAGGACAAGTGTAAACAATTTCTTATGAGACCTTTGCAAAACGCTCCCTTTTGCCCAATTAGCGCTAAAGCTTCACTAAAGTGCCGGCGTCAGGCTCAAATTTTAAGCCTCGAAATACTCAATGTATTCCTGCATTTAAAATTTTCGCCTTCCTTGAACTTGAACATTTTTCAAAGGTCTCCTTATGAAAGGTATAATTAAAAAATGAGTTATGATTTTAATGCAGACGAAATATTTGAGATAGCTGGGCAGATAGAAAGAAATGGTGCAAAATTTTATAAACTGGCAGCAAAAATAATTGACAACCCTTCTGCCAGGGAACTTTTTCTTAGTCTGTCTGAAATGGAAAATGAACACGAAAAGACTTTTATTTCCTTAAGAGCCAGTCTGTCAAATAAGGAGAAAGAAAAAACCGTTTTTGATCCTGAAGAAGAATCAGTTCTTTATCTTAAAGCTCTTGCAGACAGCCGGGTCTTTTTAAAGAAAGATATTCCTGATATTTTGTCTAATAAGAATCAATCTGAAAAGGATTTTATAAAGATAATTTTAGATTATGCTATTGGAGCTGAGAAAGATTCAATCGTTTTTTATCTGGGCATGAAAGATTTAGTACCTGAAAATATGGGAAAAAATAAGATAGATCAGATTATAAAAGAAGAAATGTCGCATATAAGACTTCTCGGCAAAGAGATGGCTGCTCTCAATAAACAGGCCAAATAATTATTGATTATATGATACCTGAATCCTGCAAGTGTCGAGTTTGCCGCAACCGCAATTTAAATTTCTTCAAGATTGTTTATGCAGGTTTTAGGTAAAAGTTGAAAATAGTATTAACTTTATCATTGACGTTTTACGTAACGTCATATCGTAACGCATGATAAAGAGCTTTAAATGTAAAAATACAAACTACTGAAGGATATAATCTAAAAACCTACATCCCCCGTGGGATTTACTCTATAATTAAAACAGGTTAAGTCACATATTATTGGAGCAGGCCATTCCGTTTCTGCCGAGGTGCCGGAATTGTTTACAAAGAGTTCGCTGGAATTTTTATTATGAGCCATAAGGTTTTGAATTGAGTAAAAGTAATAGATGGCTGTGCGTTGAGCTTGAGACCTTGGAGTACGGGGAGGCATGGAATCTGCAGACAAGTCTTGTTGACGCCAGAAAAAAGAGAATTATTGACAGGGATATCATCCTGCTGCTGGAACATCCACCTGTTTTTACGCTTGGCCGCAGGGGCGGATTGGATGACTTGACTGTTTTTCCTGATTTGCTCGAAAAATCAGGAATTCCAGTGGTTCAGGTGGAAAGAGGTGGTGTTATTACTTTTCACGGTCCGGGCCAACTGATTATGTATCCAATAATTGACCTTAATGCCGCCAGGATGAGAGTGGTGGATTATGTTGAAAAACTGGAAGAAGTCATGATCAGAGCGGTTGCGGATTCGGGAATTATAGCTGAGAGGAATCCGCTTAACCGGGGAATATGGCTTGGAAATAAAAAACTGGGAAGTATAGGCATAGCCATCCGAAGGGGAATATGTTTTCATGGCATGTCCTTAAACGTTAATATTTCAATGAGGCATTTTGGCTGGATGAATCCATGCGGTCTTAAACAAGTAGAGATATCATCCATACAGCGGGAGGTTTCGCGTAAAGTATCAATGAGCAAGGTATGCGGAGCAGTAAAAAATCATGTGGAATCAGTATTCGGAATTAATCTTATAAAGACAAGTTTGCCGGAGCTATTAAAGAAATTAAACAAGAATTATGATTCAGAATCAAATATCAAAAAAACGTTTAAGAAAACCCGACTGGCTGAAACGGAATCTGCCATCAGGTCCCACATATGAAAGAGTAAGAAAACTGCTGAGTAAAAGCAGGCTTCACACGGTATGCCAGGAAGCCAAGTGCCCGAATATATGGGAATGCTTTTCCCGACATACTTCCACATTCCTGATTATGGGGCCGAACTGCACGCGTAACTGCAGTTTTTGTGCGGTTGAGCAGTACCCTTTGGGGCCGCCTGATCCAGAAGAACCTGCAAGGGTTGCAGAAGCCACACGAGAAATGAACCTGAAATATGTTGTCATAACCTCTGTTACAAGGGACGATCTGCCTGACGGAGGTGCCGGTTATTTTGCAGAAACTGTCAGGCAAGTGAAAAATAAAATTCCAGATGCGCTTGTAGAAATTTTGATACCGGATTTTCTGGGAGATGAGAGAGCGCTTAATATAGTAATGGAATCCAGCCCCGATGTTTTAAATCACAACATTGAAACAGTAAGTCGCCTTTATCCTTCAGTACGGCCTGAAGCTGATTACCGCCGTTCACTTGCAGTCCTAAGGCAGGCCAAAAAAATAAACACCTCTGTTTTCACAAAGTCAGGCCTGATGCTTGGCCTTGGAGAGCTTCCCGGAGAAGTCGAGGAAACGTTGAAAGATCTGGTCGAAGCCGGATGCAATATGCTGACACTTGGACAGTATCTTCAGCCTTCAAAAAAACACATAGAGGTTGATCGTTTTGTTTCTCCCAAGGAATTTGATGACTGGAGAAAAACTGCTCTTGAGATAGGTTTTTCCGAAGTTGCCAGCGGTCCGTTTGTCAGAAGTTCTTACCATGCAAAGGAACTGTATAAGAAAGTTAAATATTAGCTTGTACTGATTTCTCTATAGTTCTTTTTGAATTATGTCGTATAATATATATTTAACTATCCAGCTCTTGAAACAACCTGTCCACATTAGAAACTTTATGAAGCTCTTTCAGCCCTGACGCATATGTATATGCAGTCAAGCCGTCCAAGGATTTATGAGGATTGAAAATATTTTTTGTCGCAAAATAACTATAAACAACAAAACGGTATTTTGATAGTATAGTTTGGAATCATTATAATCAACGTAAGGAATGACAGCCTATGCTTAAAAAAAGGGTTACCGGTGTTACCCAATGCGGTCGCGAGATCACAGTTCAAGAGATTGAGGAAATAAAGGAAACTGTTAGGCTCTGCCGGCGGTTAAGCCGACAAGAGTTGGCGCAGACAATAGCGGAGAACCTGCAATGGTATAGAGCATCGGGAAGTAACAAGGTAGATGCCAGTCTTAAGTTATTGGAGAAGCTGGAGTCACAAGGTGTTTTACAACTCCCTGAAAAGCGGACAATACCCAAACCTACAGTTAAAAGAGCGATTTCCATAACAGAGGAAACAGAGCCTCAGCCTGAAATAGCTTGCAAACTTAAAGAGCTATATCCGGTAGAACTGGAGATTGTAAAAGATAAAGATATTGCAGCCCTATGGAAAGAATATGTATCACGGTATCATTACCTGGGATACAAGAGGCCCTTTGGATATACGCTGCGATATTTTATTAAAAGCGAGCCGGGTCGATTAGGTTGTGTTTTATTTTCCGGTGCAGCAAAATCTATGGGGGCAAGAGACCGTTGGATTGGCTGGACGGAAAAGCAGCGTTTGAACAATCTGGCCTGGGTTATTAATAATTCACGGTTTTTGATTTTCCCATGGGTACGGGTCAAAAATCTTGCCAGCCATGTATTGGGTCAAATCAGCAGGCAAATACGATTGCACTGGCAAGAGAGTTGGGGCTATTCTCCGGTATTAATGGAGACTTTTGTAGACCCGGCCCATTATCAAGGCATCTGTTACAAGGCAGCCAATTGGCAATGTCTGGGCATGACAACCGGCCAGGGGCTTGTTCGAAAGGGTAAGCGCTACACCACCAGCCCCAAGAAAATATTCATAAAGCCTCTGGTAAAAAACTATCGTGATCTGCTTTGTTCGGAAGAACTGGTTGGGAGGACGATATAAGCAAGCCCAGCAGTCGTCCAAATCGCGAAGCCAACAGGAAAATGACCCTTCCGATGTTTGTAGAAAACCTGAAGCAAACCTATCAACTGCGTTTGATATAAGCAGAATTAACCACCTCGATATCCTTCAAATACTGAAAGGTTTGAAGAAAAACGCCCTTTTGCAACAAATTTGATTGAACATCGAGTAAACTTGTCGCTTAAAGCAGCTTTTTACGAATAATTGAGTTTGTTTTGGTAAAAAAATAGCCAAAACATGGTGGTAACCCCTTTTTAAAAAACTCATACGTCAGGGTTGGGGTTGAGGAAGATTTCTTGACTTTGTCTGTATCATTAACTAATATTTATTTGTAATACTTTAGTTTTATGAAACAAACCGATTGCATGTGAAGCAGATATATTTTCAAAAAGCCAAAATGTTACATTTATTTAAATATGCATATTATTTACCACTCATCCAAGGAGGATTTCATGCCAAAAAAAGGGGGAAAATCAATAAATTTCGATGTAATGGTTAAATTTTTTATGCGGCATTATGATATCCCGACAAAAAAGGATCTAGCCTATCTTATGACAAAGATAGATCGTCTGGAAACACTGATTAAGTCAAAATCAGCGCCCGGCAAAAGCAAACGTTCAGCTAAAGCTGCTCCTAAAAGCAAAGGATTCGGCCCTACATCTTCTTTAACAGCTTCTGATATGGTCATGGGGATCATTAAGAAGTCCAAGCAAGGTGCGGATTTTGCTGGAATTCAGGCTGAAACGGGCTTTGGGGAAAAAAAACTTAGAAACATTATATTCAGGCTTAACCAGACAAAAAAGATTAAGCGCAAGACACGTGGTGTATATATAGTCTCATAGATCTATATAAAGATCCGAAGTGTCCATAATCTTATATTTGAATTCACGAATCAGGCAGCCAAATATCACATCTCAAATAAGCAACTCCGAAAGGTAGTTATATGGATAATACCTTGGATCAAAACAATCCCAATATTAAAGAAAACGATAATATCTGCGGCTATTTAATAAAAAAAATAGTAGAACTTAAAGAAATAAGATCGATTTTATATGATATAGAGCATACTGCAACGGGCGCCAGACATATCCATTTAAGTAACAATGATAAGGAAAATACTTTTGGTGTAGCCTTTAAGACAGTGCCGACTGATTCAACCGGTGTTGCACACATCCTGGAGCATACTGTTCTTTGTGGTTCCAAGAAATTCCCCGTACGCGATCCTTTTTTTTCAATGCTGAAAAGAAGTTTGAGCACTTTTATGAACGCCTTTACTGCATCTGACTGGACGATGTATCCCTTCTCTACACAGAACAGGAAAGATTTCTACAATCTTATGGATGTGTATCTTGACTCCGCCTTTTACCCTGACATTAACGAACTCAGCTTTAAGCAAGAAGGACACCGCCTTGAAATTGAGAATAATATAAAAGCCCCTGAGTCATCTCATTTGGAGTCATCGCATCTGGTTTATAAAGGCGTAGTTTATAATGAAATGAAAGGCGCCATGTCATCACCAGATCAAGTAATGGCGCATGCCCTGTTAAACAAGCTGTACCCTGATACAACATATAGTAATAATTCAGGTGGCGATCCCGCTATAATACCCGGTTTATCCTATGCTCAACTTAAAGCTTTCCACAAACGGCATTATCATCCGAGCAATGCTTTTTTCTACACATATGGAAACTTGCCTTTAAGAAATCATCTGTCTTTTATTCAAGATAAAATCTTAAAAGATTTTACAAAAATCGACCCTGAAACAGATGTTCTCTCTCAACCCCGGTGGGATAAACCCATAACGGCAACTTATCCCTATCCTGTTGGTAAAAACGAAGATCCATCAAAAAAATACCAGACTTGCGTCGCGTGGCTGACTGCAGACATAAAAGATTCTTTTGAAGTACTTGTTCTTACTCTACTTGAACAAATCCTTCTTGGAAATTCAGCATCGCCGCTGCGCAAGGCTTTGATAGATTCAAACCTTGGAACAGCTCTCAGCGACGGAACCGGGTATGACTCAAATAATAAGGACACCATGTTTGTCTGCGGGCTTAAAGACGTTGAAAAATCCGTTTCAGGCAAAATCGAATCTATTATTTTTAATGTTTTAAATGAACTCGCAACCAACGGAATCGATAATAAACTCATAGAGTCAGCTATTCATCAGGTTGAATTCCATCGCAAAGAAATAACCAACATTCCTTACCCTTATGGTCTTCGCTTACTTTTAACTTTTTCAGGCAACTGGCTTCACGGAGGCAAGCCCGAAAGGGTTCTGCAGTTTGATGCAGATCTTCACAGACTTCGTGATGAGCTTTCTAAAGGCCCTCTGTTCGAGAACCGCATAAAAAAGTATTTTATAAATAATTCTCATCGAGCGCTTCTCACTCTTGCTCCTGACCAGATGATGGAAGAAAAAGAAAAAGAACGGGTTACAGAAGAACTTGAAGTTATAAGAGCCGGCTTAACACAATCAGATATTGAAAAAATAAATGAAGATGCTGAAGCCTTAAAGAAACTGCAGGAAGAAAAAGAAAATGTTTCCTGTCTCCCAACGTTAGAAATTGAAGATATCCAGCCCTCTGTTCAAACTGTACATGAATCTAAAACATATTGCAGGGATGCTGCATCTTGTTATAATCAGCCTACCTACGGCATTTTCTACTTTTCTTCAGCAGCAGGCGCAGGCACTTTGCAAAATCAGATACTTCCTCTTGTACCCTTTTTTTGTTATGCCTTCTCCAAAACCGGTACAAAATTAAGAGCATATACGGATTTAGCGCGGCTGATTGACGCTTACACGGGCGGAATTGGCTTATCAGTTCATGCGCGCACCAATTTTGAAGGGACAGGTAACTGCATACCATTTATAACATTCAACGGGAAATGCCTTGTCAGGAACCAGAGCAGGATGTTTGAAATAATCAAAGAACTTTTATATGAATTTGACTTTTCTGATCTGGATAGATTAAAAAGCCTTCTGCTTGAATACAGAGCAAAAATGGAATCCATGATAATTCATAATGGTCATAGATTAGCTATTTCTCTTGCTTCAAGAAATTTTTCAACTACCTGCGCTTTAAGCGAAACATGGCACGGTATCCACCAGTTACAGACCATAAAGAATATAACTGACAATCTTACCGATAATAAACTTGAATCTGTTTCCGATAATCTATCATCTATAGGAAAAAACCTTTTAAATAGTAATAATTTCAAAATTGCGCTGATTGGAGAAGACCAGGTTCTTTCCAGTGCATCTTCTTATGCCGTATCAATACAAAAAAGACTTAATGAAACATCATCTGCAAAGCCGGCAAACGGTTTTATTTCTCCTGAAATAAGCCTTAATGATGAAATTATCAGGGAGGGCTGGAGCACATACTCTGCCGTCTCATTTGTATCACTTGCTTTTAAAACTGTGCGCATGGAGCATGAAGATGCACCTGCTTTGTCTGTAATCAGCAAGCTCCTCAGGTCGCTGTATCTGCACCGGGAGATTCGAGAAAAAGGCGGCGCCTACGGCGGCTTTTCAATATATAACTCAGAAAACGGCATTTTCTCTTTCTGCTCTTACAGAGATCCGCATATAGTATCAACCTTGAAAGTATATGATGACGCAATGATATTCATTAAATCAGGAGACTACAGTGAGGAGGACATCAAAGAAGCGATCCTTCAAATATGCTCAGAGATAGATAAACCGGATCCTCCAGGCCTTGCTGCAAGAAAGGCATTTTACAGGAAGCTGATTTCATTGTCAGATGATGCTCGAAAACGTTTCAAAACAAATCTTCTTTCGCTAAAGCGCAATCAGGTAATAAAAGTTGCGGAAAAATATTTTAATCAGGTAGAAAAACAGGCTGTAGCAGTAATATCCAGTGAAGAGAAATTAAAAGAGGCAAACCAAAAGATCATAAAAAGTCCTTTAAATCTTTTCAGAATTTAGAAAGGATTTCCTGATAAGCAAATAAAAAAATTGGCTGAAAACTGAAAAAATACTCAAGAGTCAAAAGCATAATGACCTCTTTGCCACAACCTTCTATAGCCCCATCTTCCTTATAATACACCTCATGAATTTGGTATGTATTTGTATCTGATTCATTATGCGCCCTCCTCGCGCCTTAAAGACAAAACAAAGTTTTTCGCAATATTGTACAACTTATTTCTACTTACTGCCTAATCTGCGGTTTCGCCGAGAATTGCTGTTGATTTTACTACCCTCAACTGTAATTAATAGAGGATTATAAAATACTTTATGGAATTGTTTGTGAGTAGTGAACTGTGATTATGAAATTTTTTAAATGGAGCTTTATTGGTGTCAGCGCGGTCATTGCTGTTTTCTTGTTTTTATTAATAGGTGTAAGGCTTTACCTCAATACAGACAGGGCACAGCAACAGCTTCAGGCAAAGGTTAATCAGGCCATTCCCGGTACAATAATTTGGTCCGGGAGCCGCCTTTCACTTTGGAGGGGTGAGGTTGAATTACACAACGTGCTGCTCAGCGCGCCCACAAATGATAAATTGGTTGAATTGAACCGTCTTTTCCTGCGTATATCCTGGAATCGACTGCTCAAAAGGGAATTATGCGTTAATAATTTGTTTTTTGAAACCCCCAGGATATATTTGAAGACGGATCGACTGGGAAACCTTAATCTCGTGCAGGCGCTTTCCCCCCCTGAAAACACTGAATCAAAGCCCATGGATTCAGGTCTTCCGTTTAATGTGGTGATCCGGGAGCTTAACGTGCTGAACGGTTTTTTTCAACACCAAACAGCAGAAGACATTGCTGAGAAGCAAAAGAACCGGATGGTGTTTCAAAACGTTAATCTGACCATCAGGGATGGGAATCTTTTAAAACAAAAAGCTCGCCTTGTCTGTGAAATTCATGGCGGAAATATTGCCGGGAGAAGGATTGACCGAATTAACTTAAGCTGCCATCTCAAAGACAGATGCCTGACCATTAATGACTTGAACATATATACATGCGCGGGTAGATTTGACCTGAACGGCGATGTGGACTTTAAATTGGATGCCATATCCTATGAACTGTCCATGCGCCAGGAAGACACATTGCTCGATACTGTGTCCTTCAAGGGATCAAGCTTAAAAGGATCCATAAACTCTTTAATTAAGCTTAAAGGAACGGGCATTAATCCAAAGACGCTCACCGCTGAAACCTCTCTGGAACTATTTGCAAGCAAACTGTCCGCAGGGGAGGCATCTTCACCCGTTGACGTATACATAAACGCACAGGCAAGCATGGAAAAGGGGCGTGTTAGAATTCAGCAGTTTGACGTCCAGGCAGGCAGGACTCACCTTAAGGTTACCGGCGATTATGACATTTCTTCCCTTAAGGTCGCGGCTAATTTTAAATTGGAGTCCCCCGACCTGACTGAAGTACTGTCACCGTTGGGAATGAACGCATTTGGGAAGATGAATATTCAGGGCAACGTATGCGGAACGGTCACGGCGCCGATTGTGGTTGCCCAATTACAGGGAGAAAATTTAGGATTTGAGCAGGTGAAAATAGGCAATGCGGATGCAAAAATTCAATTTTCCGAAGGCATGCTTTCCGTGGACCATGGAAAAATTCGCAACCACAATTCATTGCTCGATATTTCCGGCATCGTCCGGATACGTGATCCCATAACGCGTGATATTTTGGAAAATCCTGGTTTAGACATTACAGTGACGGGAGATGCGCTGTTTATAGAAGATTTTATCGAGGGGATGAAGGGCAAATTCGTTCTGAACGGCCATATCTTTGGGAACGCAGCAGACCCCCGTGGCAACTTGAATCTTAAAGGAGAACATATCGACTTTTACACCCAGAAAGTTCAGGGTGTTCACCTAATATCAGAGCTCGACGGTGATCGATTCAATTTGGACCCTTTTGAGCTCGTGATTGCGCCTGGTGAGAAAATCCTGGCCCATGGTTGGATTTCTTTAAATAAAAATTACCACTTACGACTTTCCTCCGGGGGCATTTCCCTTAAGAATGTAACATGGCTTCAGTTGGGAGACGTTGATACCGGCAAGATTTCCTTTACGTTCCAAGGACAGGGGGATTTTGAAAATCCTCAGATCACGGGGGAGGTGCTTCTAAATGAGTTGCGATTCAATAACCAACCACTGGAAGACGGTCAGTTCCAAATTGAAGTTACGGACCGGACAGCATATATTTCAGGGGGTCAGAACTTTGCTTTGGATGCCACTTATCATCTGCAGACCCAAGCTTTTTCAGCATCCGCCGGGTTTGACAAGACCAATTTGACCCCTTATTTAAAAATTTTCGGACAAAGCAAACTGAATGGTTTCATGACCGGAAAAATCCAAGTCAATGGCAATGCCAAGACACCGGATCAGGTAAAAGGGTCGGCCGATATTTCTCGGATTGAGATTTTTTCGAATCAAACAGAATTGATCCGATCCCGTGACTTCAAGGCTTTTTTAAAGGATGGTGAAATTTCGATTCCCGGTGTCCGTCTGAACCTGCTTGAACAGGGTGTTATGGAAATTAAAGGCAACGGCACACTGAATGGCGACCTTGATATTAAAGCCCATGGTACCATTCCTTTGGAAATAATATCGCTTCTTACAGATGTTTTCCCCAATGCCGCCGGTGAAGTGCGCCTTTCTCTCGGCGTGAACGGAAACCTGTCACAGATAGACTTGCGTGCTGATGCTGAAATTATAAATTGCGGCATGACGGTTCCCGGCCTTTTACAACGGATGCACAACCTGAACGGCAGTATTCATGTAACCCCCGAAGCCATTGTTCTGGATAACATCCAGGGAATGCTGGACACCGGTAGTTTTGAACTGTTCGGCGCCATTGATCTTAAGGCATATCGACCCTCACGGGTCGGGCTTAAATTAAAAGCCCATGACCTTCCTCTTATGATTCCTGACACCTTAGAAACCCGTTTGAGCGCCGAACTGGATATCAATGGCACACCTGAAAAATCCCTCGTCTCAGGATACATTCAAATGATTGAGGGAAAGTATTATAAAAATATACGGCTGAATCTTACGGAAAGCCTCGGTAAAAAATCCCGGGAACAGGCCCTGCCGGCATCGGAGATCCCCTGGCCTTTTTTGAAAAACATGGCCCTTGATATTACAACCCGTTACAGAGAACCTTTTGTCATAGATAATAATATAGCCTTATTGGTCCTCAAGCCTGATCTTCGCATATACGGATCAATGAATCATCCTCTGATCAGCGGGAGGGTCCAAGTAGAATCCGGAACCGTCTATTTCCAAAAAAAGGAATTTAATGTCAAAAGAGGTGTCTTTGATTTTATCAACCCGTATAAAATTGAGCCGACCATTGATGTGCTAAGCGAAATAATAGTTCGGGAATGGACCGTTTTTTTGAGTATCTCCGGAACATCGGACAATCTTAAGTTTAATTTTTTTTCCAACCCATCAGAAAGAGAGGAGGATATTCTTTCTTTGTTGATAACCGGGAAAACAACACGGGAACTGATCGCAGGAGAAGGCGGCTCATCCCTGTCTCCAGGACAAATACTGGCCGATGTTCTTGCTGAAACCGTTCAAAAACAAATCAAGGATGCCACCGGTCTGGATGTTGTAGAGCTGGAATATAAAGAAGGCGGAGAAGCTGAGGCGTCGGATGAGGTAAAAGTAACTGTCGGCAAAGAGCTTTCCCGAAGAATAACGGTCAAATACGGCGTGCAGACAAAAAATGCCAAGGTGGTCCAGCAAGTGATCACGGAATATAAATTTCTTGAGAAATTGTTAATGAACACCTTCCAGGATACGGAGGGACATTATGGCGGCGGGCTTCAATTCAGAGTTGAATTTCGATAGAGAAAGATAACTTCAGATGACCCAGTTCAAACAGAAAGACTGGATAAAACTATCCGCAGTGTTGTGGATTCTAATGGTGTGCTTTGCCAAAGACCCTGCATATGCTCAGAGCGCGGGAAAGGATGAACCCGGACCCATTGTTTCACGGATTATCATCGAAAAAAAACAATTTACCCCTGGTTTTCAAGTAACGCCCTATCCTCGAATTAAAGATATTAAAATCAGCGGCGCCTTTCCCCTGTTGGAACGAGAAATTCTCAACGCCATGCAGTTGTATCCGGGAGATGTATATCATCCAAAAACGTTTTCCGGCAAAGAGGCTGTCATTGTCGAGGTTTTCAAGAATGAAGGTTACATCGCTCCGGTTGTTAATTTAGACGCCGCAGAAGATCCGACTGACGGAAATTTTGTGGTTTATGTCACTATCGACAAGGGGGATTTTTTTCATATCCGGCGCTTTGAAATCACGGGAAACCGGGCTTTTTCAACCACGCGCCTTAAATTGCGGATCAAAACTTGTAAATCGTGGCTGACTCCGGATTTCATGAGGTGTTTTAAGAAAAAAGTATTTAATAAAGATATTCAAAACCTCATCCGGTTTTACCGGAGAAAAGGATATCCGGAGATTGTCGTAAACTCCGATGTTAACAAAGATGCTAAAACTCAAAATGCTTCTATTTTTGTAACCATTGATGAAGGACCCAGGTATGACATTGAATTTCAGGGCAATAAGGAGTTTTGGGGTGTTACGCTTAAAAAAGATCTAACCCTGTTTGAGGAGGGCAATAAGAAGGATTTTGGTCTAAGAAAGAGTATCCGCAAAATAAAGAAACGTTACCGTAACGCCGGATATAAGGATTGTCGGATAGAGATAAAATCTGAAAGAAAACAAGAAGCCGGCATGCCCGTGCGTAACATCCGCCTGCTTATTTATGAGGGGCCGCAATATGTTGTAAATTCCGTCAACCTTACCGGAAATTATGCGTTTGATTCAAAAAAGATCAAAAAACAAATATTGACCAGAACTCCGGGGCTTATTGCAAACGGTGCATGGGTTCAGGAAATCCTGGAAGAGGACAAACGTGCCGTTACGTCTCTGTATCTCAAGCAAGGATATATGAATACCGTGGTGAAAGATGAAATAAAATCGCATAAGGACATTAAAGAAAACACAACATATGTAGACATCACCCTGGACATCAAGGAGGGGGTTCAGACGCAGGTGACGTCCGCAACGATCCATGGATTGAATGTGCTATCAGACTCCGAGGCCCTTGAAGCAATCACTTTGAAAAAAGGATCCGTTTTCCGCAACTATATGATTCGCAGTGATGAAAATACGCTGTCTTCCCTGATTTCTGAAAAGGGATATCCTCACGTCACGGTAAAGGGGACTGCGGTCATCAGCAAGGACAATACCCAAGCGGCAGTAACCTATGAGGTTGATGAAGGACCTTTTGTTAGAATGGGCCAGGTGGCTTACACGGGGAATTTCCTCACCAAAGGACGAGTTATCGAAAAAGAACTTGAACTCAATCCAGGAGAACCGTTTTCGCTGAATAAATTTTTGGAATCTCAGCGCAATATCCGCGATATCAATGCCTTTGACTCGGTACGTTTTAAAACTTACGGCTTAAAGGAAAAGGAAGATAAAGTAAATTTGCTCCTGGAATTGGAAGAGAAAAAGCCTTATTATATTCAATTGGGCGGAGGGTATGACACAGAAAGAGAATTTTACGCCGACATCCTGGCCGGTGACCGCAACCTTTTTGGATTAAACAAGGAGATTTGGACCCGTACAGAAATCAGCCAGATAGGGTACCGGGGTGATTTGGGCATGGTTGAACCCAGGTTTATGGGAACTCGAATCAAGTCATCAATAAACATGTTTAGTGAAAAAAGGGAAGAGTTTAACACGAATTTCGGAACCAGAGACAGTGGCATTTCAGTATCATTTAACTCCAGACTTTTTCAGAAATTTAACGCCGACCTTTCTTTTGTATATGCATATAAGAAGCAGTATCAGCGGGACTCTGAACCCATCCCGGCAGGTGAAGAAGATGAATATGATCCCAGACGAATTCTAACCATAAGCCCCTCCCTTATTTATAATTCAACGGATTCCTATATACGCCCCAGAAAGGGGATGTTTTCTTCTTTGCTTCTGGATTTTTCTAAAGGGATCAACAATTCTTTGGATAATTTTTTTAAGTATCGTCTCGAGATCCGGAAATATTATACACCCATGGAAAACCTGACATTTGCGTTGCGAGGACTTTTTGGAGATATTACCCGCTTTGATGACGGCAGCACGATTCCGGAAGACCAGCTTTTTTTCCTGGGGGGCACATCTACCGTTCGGGGATTTGATGAAAACAGACTTCGATTTGACACCACCGGCAAAGCCCTGGGAGGAAAAACTGCAATCTTGGGCAACATAGAGGCAAGAATTGACTTGGGACCTAATTTCGAGCTTTCTTTTTTTTACGACACGGGCAGCATCAAAAACGCTATTCTCGACCAAGGTTCGGATGACTTTCGTTCTTCAGTGGGTGTTGGATTGCATTATCTCACACAAATCGGTCCCATGGGGGTCTATTACGGGCACAAACTGGATAGGAAAGCTAATGAAAGTACAGGGAGTTTTCATTTCACAATAGGGTTTAGATTTTAGTTTTTACTCAATCCTCACGGTATGTTCCATTTTTAAATCCAACAATTCTGCAACTCGTCCAAGTCCGCAACCACCAGTCAGTTTAGCGGTTAAACGCGGAGAGCAATCGGTTATACGCCACAATTACGAACCTTTGCTACGGAAGATTTTTTTGCCTTGGCCAGCTTAGTTGCTGTTGGATTTAAAAAAACCAGGGGGTAGGGGACAATCCTCGCCTGGCTTGGAACAATCCTGAAAACGTTCCTTACTAAGGTTTTAAATACAAGCAAAGTTTTGCTATATAAGGCCTGAAAGAAATCTGTCGGCGGATACCACTCGAATTTTATTTATAAATCTATCAATTCCGCTTTTTTTAACAACCTGATATGAATAAGGTATATCAAGCTTATTTCTAAAATAATGCAAATGAGGAGATATACTTGTATCACTTAATTTCACTTCTACTGAAAACCATGGCTTTTCATCAATAGTCACTAAAAAGTCCACCTCTTTTTTATCTACATTTCTCAAAAAATAAAGGCCTGCTTTATATCCTTCATAGTCCTGAAGAAAATGGACTAATTTCAAAAGATGAGATGCCACGCAATTTTCAAAACGTGCTGACTCGTTTATAATTTCAGACCAGTCCCAGAGATATAGTTTGGATTCTTTTTTTAATGACCGGTAATTTTTTCCGACATACGGATATATTCTAAAGCAATAATAAAACGATTCCAGTATATTGAGCCAGTTCGTCACAGCGCGATGGCTGATTTCAATATCTTCTCGCAGGGAATTAATTGACAATAAAGCGCCGGATCGTTCTGGAAGCATATCTCCAAGAAGCTTCATGCTGACAATATCCCTTACCGGTTCAATATCTCTGATGTCCTCGCGAAACAACTGGTCGTTCTTTTTGTTATGCCATCTTCTCAATGTCCTCATATTTTGTTTTATAAAAGGCTCTGGAAAACCTCCAAATTTGTCAAGAGATAAAAAAGTATCTTTTTCATCTTTTGAACTGACAGGTATTTCCTTGAAAATGGGCGGAACAGACAACTTTCCTGTTAATTCAGCCATGGAAAAGGGATGCAATCTATAGTAGTGGTATCGCCCAAGCATTGAATCCCCGCCTTTTTTGTAAATATCAAGGCGGGCGCTGCCGGCAATCATAAATTTATATTTTTCTTTAAGAGTGTCATATTCCCCTTTAACGAATGACTTCCATTTCTTATATTTATGTATTTCATCAAGAATGATTAATTCAGCATTTCCTGGCCAGTTCGACTGCATTATTTTACGGCGATCGGTTCTGCTGTCCCAGTTATAGTAACCGGTTTTCTGGAAATGCTTGGCCACAAACTCTTTGGCAAGGGTTGTTTTGCCAACCTGCCTGGGACCGCCGACAAACACCATTTTCTCAGACAGGTCTTCAAGGATATATTTAATCAGGTATCTGTTTTTCAGCATAATATGTATAATGCCATTTATTTGCAAAAAATCAACTTTTTTTGCCTGTAAGCAAAGATAAAAGATATTATTTTTGCTTACAGGCAAAAATTATCGTTAGGGTCTGTCATGAAATAAGTGTTGCATTAAGGCGTTCAGATTTAGGTAAGATTTGGTCGATCCGATTGAGCAAACCCACAGGAATAGCAAGCTATTTCGCGGATTTTGCGAATGAGATTTAGATGAATATAGCGGATCAGTTCCCTGAAATACATATCTTCCTGACAGATAATTGATTTGTATCTGTTTTGAAAAAGCTGTCCATGGCGTCTATGCCTTCTGTTAAAATAGATTGCATACCCTGTAAGCAATCTTCTCATCAGGGTTGATATTTCGCCACTGCTTTGGAATAAAAAATGTGCGTGGTTTGGGATAAATACCCAGGCATAACAGGTGGTTTGTGTTGCAGGCAAAAGATCTGATAAACGATCAATAAAATTATCTCTGTCTTTATTGTCTATTACCTAAATTGAGCTATTTTTTACTCGACCTGCACCAATCTCTTGCGCATCAAGGACTTGCGAAAAGTCTCGACATATCCATTGGTATGCCTACGCTTTTCGCAAAACTTGCTGCATCAAGATCTTGGCACATTCCTTCGCAAAAAATCGCTCAACTTAGTTAATATTTTGCGACGCTCAATTCCCCGGATGATGATATGATGTAAAACACCGGGTGCGTCCAGGCGGGCTGATTTAGGCATGCAAGTCTATTATCAATAATATAATTAAATGTCAAGTTATTTACTTATTTATGGACGTCCCGCATTCATAACCAAAAAACTATAATAAAGGTAAAAACTACCGGTCAAATACTGCCTTTCAAAAACGGCACGGCTTTGCCCAGTCCATCTCCAGCGCATGGTTCGGCGGTTTACTTTATGCGACGTCTCGCATCGGTCTAACTTGTGGGAAAGGGAGGGGGCGTTTCTCGGAATCAAAATGATGGATAACATCCTCAATCACTTCGCATAAGTCCCTATATACCTGTTGTGGATCATTACCGTGAATTCCTGTTATAAGATCAGGGCACTTGCCTATGTAGACCTTGTCTTCTTCACTCCACTCCACCCACTTGTGGTATTTGTCACTCATCTTCATTTTTTCACCTCTTCAATTGCTTGCCGCACTTGTTTTTCCTGATACCGCTTGGAATCTTCACCGGATTTTCCGCTGATGGTTACGGCACCCGGATAAAGAGCGTGTGTGTATTTTCTATGAGATCCTTTACCTGTCCCTTTGATCTCGTAGAACCCAGCTTCAACGAGATATTGTATTAGTTCTCTTATTTTCTTTGACATAGTTTTGTTATGCCCTAATGCTGATTTTTCTTTATCTACCTTGCCGAACGTCTGAACTGAGCCGCCACGCTGTAACATGGCACAC
>JAJSZT010000051.1 GCA_030272815.1 Deltaproteobacteria bacterium | reverse complement strand
CGTGAATAGCAGATATCTTTAACGACCCGCATCACCAGAGGTGCCACCCAAGCTTGCCGCGTCAGCGCCGCCGCGCTTCTCGCCGTCTGGTGAATGCTATTGTTCAGCGATTTTTGCCAGTTATTTGTTGACAGGGAGGAATTAAATAAATCCGTCCCCTTTTTAGTGTCCCTTTCGGGGATGGTTGAAACCCCTCGCCTTTAGGCGAAGAAAAGGTTATAATTGTTACTATATGACTTTGCAAACTTGGAGCCCATACAAAAACAGACCTCAAGGTGCACCTGATTTGGATTCCCAAATATCGAAAAAGGGTATTGACTGGCCAGGTTGCAATCCGTGCAAGGGACTTGCTGCGACAAATTGCGCTGGAGCATGAGATCGAAATTATTACCGGTAAAGTGTCAAGTGACCATATCCATATGTTCATCTCATACCGTCCGACTCAAAACGTGAGCAAAATTATGCAATGGCTTAAAGGTATAAGCTCACGTAGGTTGCTATTGGAGTTTCCCCATTTGAGAAAGAAGTTCTGGAGCAGACATCTGTGGGCACGCGGGTACTTGGCAGTTAGCTCCGGTAATATTACGGATGAAATGATTCAACAATACATTGAGGAGCAAGAGGGCGAACCCGTTACAGATGACAGTCGATTTCCAATCGACCCCTCATGAACCTCTCGTCTTATAGACGAGAGTTGTTCAGTTGGTGTTCTCTATTCTATTTGTTTTAGAATCAACTGCCCTTATTACATCATCTACCCAAAATTTCAGAATTAACATTTTCGGTAAATAGTGATATGTTATGAGGTTTTAATGCAACCTGGGAAACTGTAAATTCGGGAGTGTTCCACTTGTCCAACAAAACATTTCTAAAAAAAATTTGCAACCTATTGATTTTTAATGGCATATATACATTTGTGCTATCTATTCTATCTCTCCACCTCAAATAGAATTTTTGTTGGATAAATGGGCTCTACACCCGTAAATTCTTATGATAAATCGCTATTTGCCGGATTTGTCAGTCTTGGCAAATTCGACAAATGATGAGATAAGATTAATAAGCAAAACAAATTAATGTTATTTTTTCAAAATCTCTTGACTTTTTTAGTTATCAAGTAGCCTTAATTTCAAATCAACTGGTTTTGATTTTTCCAAGCACAACTTCGGGATTTTTACACAATTCTTCCAGACAGTCATAATACTTTCCAACATGAAAACCATCTACCACACCGTGATGTACCTGAATTGCAATTGGAATCAGCCACGAGTCTCCTTGTTCAAAATACTTACCAATTGTAATTATTGGTATTGAACTATACAATTTATCATAAGGATGGACAAATGAAGTAAAACTAAACCAAGGAATACTTGTGATAAAAAACATGTGATTTTTATCAGCATTGTTCTGATCAGGGCGATTCTTTACTTCTTCAATCCTTGCAATGGCATATTCGTAGTAGGTGTGAAAATCTTCAAAAAATTTAGAATCACAGAACGAAAATGTTTCATCGTCCAACAACACAGTATATCCGGGATCCACAATTTTGAACTCATAAAGTTCACCATCTATTATGCGATGCCGCAGTTGAGGAATTCGATTAACAGATACTGAAATGATATAACTAAATGAAACAAAGAAGCTAATATTCCTTAACTTTACAAATTTCTTTAAATTTTGGATTTCTATGTTACATGTAGTACTGAAATATAGTATATCACGATCCTTGAAGGAATTGAATAACCCCCTTCTATTGTAATTATCGAGATCAATTTTTTTCATTTGCTTATTTTCTAATCCTTGCGGTCGGATACTGTAGCTGGTCTACGGGTCAACAGATTCCGCATCCCCCAGAAATCGGATAAGTTCATCATTGAACTCTTCAGGTTGGTCAAAGTAAGGGACGTGACTTGCCTTGGGAATAACGTGGAGTCGGCCATTGGCCATCACCCTCTGGGCCGCTTGTGCATGGGATAGAGGGAAAAACCTATCCTCCTTTCCCCAGATGATCAACGTTTCATGGGTAACCTGGGCAAGTTGCTCCAACGGAACAGGAGCTGCTGTCCGGCCGCGGCCTTGCCAGAAGGCTCGCTTGCCGCCCGCCTTTCGACACACTTCATTTTTATAATCTGCTAACGCTTCATCTATGTTCTCTTGGTCGTATACGCAATAACGTCTGAGCCAATGACTGGCCGCGCGTGATGGGAAGGTATTCCGCCAGAGAAGGCCAACCAATGCGCCAATAGCGATTCCATTGCCGCCGAGTGCTGCCGAATCAACGAGCACAAGCTTGTCTATGCGTTCAGGATTATCAAGCGCAAATTGAATCGAGATGGCTCCACCTTGGGAAGTTCCAACGAGGTTAATCTTCTGCAGATGTAATGCGTCAAGAAATTCTCCCAACCAAGCGGAGAAGTAGGGGTGGTCGTACGGGGCAGATGGTTTATCTGATTCGCCATACCCCACGACATCAGGTGCGATGACTCGGAAGTGAGCTGATAAAGGATCGATGACGGGGTACCAGCCAACGGCTCCTTCGCCCGCGCCGTGGAGCAGAACGACGGGTACACCGATGACTGTGGACAGATAGGTTGTCTTGATAGTTCCTGCAAAGACAGTTTCTTGTTGTAAAGTCACTGATACACGGTCAGTCAACTTTTGCCGCGCAGTTGGTCCCTTCATAATATTGATCCCGAGAAATTGAATTCACGACTGATTGCTCATAGTTCGTAGCTAACGGGGAACCATTGTAATGCTGTTCATCGGACAGACCATAGCACAAAGGCCGCAACCATCGCACTTTGTGCCATTGATTTCTACAATCTCACCTCTGACGCCAGTGATGGCCTGGAAGCCGCCATCGGCGCAAGCGGTGACACATAGTAAGCAGCCGTTGCACGTATCGTCCACACTAGCCCTGACTCGCGACGTCAGCGGCATTTCTGGAAACTCTACAATTTTTGGCAGAGCTGCACCGATGACTGATTTCAAGTTGGTAAAACCTTTACTGTCCAGATAATTGCTCAGTCCCTGCACCAACTCTTCAATAATGCCGCAGCCCTTCCACATCACGGCTGTGCCAACTTGCACCGTGCCGGCGCCGACGGCCATGAACTCAACCGCATCTTCCCATGTGCTTAGACCTCCCAGGCCACAAACAGGCAGACCGGTGGCTTTAGCGATTTGGGCTACGCAGCGCAACGCGATCGGCTTGATGCCGGGCCCGGAGTAGCCGCCATAGGTTGATACTCCTCCTACTGTAGGAAGTGGGGTCAGAGTGTCCAAATCTACACTAATGATGCCCAACACAGTGTTGATAGCGCATAAAGCATCAGCCCCGTTTTCTTTGGCTGCTTGGGCTACAAAGGCAATGTCGGTTACATTCGGGGTCAACTTGACCATAATGGGCACCTTGGCTATCTTTTTCACCCAGGAGACCACCTCACCGGTCAGTTTAGCGTTCTGACCAACAAAAGCTCCCATTGCTTTACCGGGCATACCGTGCGGACACGACACGTTGAGTTCGAATGCATCAATACCGGTCTCTTGTATGGCCTCGACCAGGCGTTGCCACTCCTCCCTTACCGGCGCGGCCATGATGCTGGCCCATAGTGGACGGTCGGGATAAGCACTCTTGACGTTAGCGATCTCTCGCTGCCAGTCCTCGATGGTCAATTGGGAAATCAGCTCAACGTTTTCCATGCCAACGTTGCGCTTACGGTAGCGCAGTGGCTGGAGACGGGGTTGGAGATTCTGGGTCGGATCAAGAGCGATGGTTTTGGTCACTGCACCACCCCATCCAGTGGCAAAGGCCCGCTTAATCATTTCTGCTGTCCGCGTCGGTGGGGCAGAAGCTAACATAAAGGGATTTGGAAAGTACATTCCCACAAAATCCACACTCAAGTCCGCCATTTCTTCCTCCTTGGAATGAGAAACATGAAGATTGATTAATCTTTTTAATACCCCAGCCGCTTGCGGCGGGGAGCTTCATTTTCGATAGCTGCAACCAATTTTCCCGCTCATAATGTCATCATTCAAGAATTCGCCAAACACTTCCTTATGCTCCCAATCAACGAGTTGCGATTGCTTGCCAACTGCGCAAATCATGAATTCAATAATTCTTATGCAGATAGTGTTTGCATATCACAAATTTTAAAACGTTTCAATTTGTTACATGAATAGCAGATATCAAAAAGGCGCGATAATGTATGCTCAGCTTCACCTACGGGCGTAGTCCGTCAGAGTGCAAGATGTTTAGTCACAATACCTTGAAATTGATGCAAATCCGGTTTTTCAAGACCGCAGTCCAACCCCAGTGTCTCTTTTTGCTTGCTTAAGAGGAGTAGGCTTCCATCTCGGAGCGGCGGTTTTTCCAAGTTCAGTGCTGCAGCAACTTCTTATTTTCCACAACAATGCTTATACTTCTTACCACTTCCGCAAGGACAAGGCTCATTTCTACCAACTTTTCTTTTGTTTACAACAGTAAAGCTTCTGTGTGAAACATTATCGAATGCTTTTTCTTCCTTTTCAACATATTCATCCTCCTCCTCGTAAGTATATTATATCTTATTATATTCTCGTCTGTCAAATATCTGCTTACCAATTGTCACAGCAGAAATGATAAAGGCGAATACAAAAGTAGCACCGATACAAAGAACAGAAGACTGAAATACTGTCACAGGAAGTATCAAAGAAAGTAGATATCCAGCCGCAACAAATGCTGCCGTAGAAATCGCTATTAAAAGTACAATACAAGCAAGGAAGACTAAAATTGAAATTATTGTCTTGATGATAAAGCCTCCAGTCAGGATTTGTTTACTATGCAAAGACGACAGATATTCATAAACATCTTCTTTTGCTTTTACTGTGAGGTTACTACCATTGGTCTAACGCTGAACTGCGGGGCGGCGAGGTACGAGCCGTCACGCACCAGCGACTTTTGTTAGTGTATATTTTGCTTTTGCAATAGGACAGTACGATCGAAAAACGTGCACAACCTATTAATTGCTTTGAACCCTTTCTGCTCTGCAAGAGAAACAGTTATCTCGAAATCATTTTTCGATACATGTAGTTTTGGCTCTTCTACCAATAAGCTCCGATTAGACTTGATCGCTTCATAAATTTCAGAAAAAAACTTGTCTGCATTTTGAACTTCATGAACAACGGCAAATGCAAGAACAAAATCGATCTTATCAGAAAAGCCTTTAAGACCAAGAGAATCCTGACTACAAAGATATGTTTCTATTCTATCTAATAATCCTGCTTTATACGCCCGTTTCTTAATAGTCTCAAGCATCTTTTCTTGCAAATCGATACAGATGACCTTCCCTTGAGCACCTACCATTTCAGCAAGTGGTAAACTGAAAAACCCCATTGCACAACCTATATCGAGAACTATCATGTCTTTGATTACATGTTTTCCAAGCATACTTTTAGGATTGTTTAATAGTTTCCTTAATGGACTTGCGAGAAGATGTCCAACCCAGACAGGACAAACATGTTTAGCCATAATGCCCTCTTTTCTTTTATTTTATAGACAACCGGGTAGCCGGGGGCTGTTGCCCGAAAAGGTCCCTGACGGATAAGCAAGGTCAAGTGGGTCCAAATTGCCTTACCAGACTCATATTTTAAATCACTTGGCCTTATGTTCCCCTGGATCTGATTCTGCCTGATCAGCCGAGTCGTCGAGCTACGCGATCCCTATACCATGGGGTGTGGGAGGGCTCCTCAGTGATGGGGAGTCCTATCCCGATAGGCTATGCCTGCTCAATGCAATATTAGAAAGGTAAATCAAAAATATATGACTTTAATTTTCGATTTTCAAAATCCTTCACGAATAGCATGAATTGATTCTTTTTTATTGCTTCTTCATATTGCTTTTGTGTCTGGTTTTTCGTTCTACTGCTTAAGGTTTGGATATATTCCTTTGCAGGATGAGAATATATTTTGCCATGGGTAATGTCATATTCAATGATTGGTTTTTTATCCTTGAAATCCTCATATGCCATTATTATGGTATTCCATTGTTCATCAACCTTTTCTAAGTATGGGTCTTCCATAAGCTTCTTCCCCAAAGTAATATTGAAGGATTTCTAAATAGTACGATAGCCTAATGACAAAAATAAGGCGCGGGCCAAAGAGCGTGCCGCGTCAGCGCCCAGCGCTTCTTCCCGTCGCCTGAATTAACTGGTTGGGCAAATGGGCCTATACTAAAACTATTGAGCTTATATCACCCGAACGAAGGTTTGAAAATGCATGATATCGTTTCAGCTATTATTTTTTTAGGAATTTTTCAGAAAGTGAGCGAAACCTTTCAGGTTCCGCTCATACCTGGCAATAGCGCTAGGCGAATCGGAAAATTTCCTTTCAAACTCTATTGTCCAGGGCGGATCAGAAAAAAGCACGAGTACTTCCGCCGCCTTTTTTCCTTTGGGATAATCGTACATAATAACCAACATTCCGGCAGCTTCCAGGTCACTGTAAACGCCCGAAAGTGTACGAGGCGACTTTCCCTCAGACCTGAGATGAAGTAAATAGCGGGCCATGGCATCTACAATAATATTGGCAGTATTCTTGCTAATATCATAACTCTGCCGCCATTCATCTACCCAATCACCTAACCCCGCGCGAATTATGGGCGACTCTAAACTTTCCTCCCGGATACTGACAATATAATTCTGCAGATCGTCAACAGCTTCATCAAAAGAACTGTCTACCAATATCAGGACTTCATCGGCAGCACGATCCAGGCTTCGAAACTCACGACACCCAGTGCCGTTACGCCCGAATCCACCCCTGGTTTTGATCCTCGGAGAAGGGGTAAAAAGTGGCTCCGAATGGCCTGAGCGAGTCTGCATGTCAAGGGGATGCGCCCATAAGAGCAGTAGCACTCCGGAACGTCTAACCAATGTTCGTATCCCCTTGTTTTGTTGAAGCAGCCAAGGGAGTGCTATGATATCGGCAGATCGCTTAGTAATCACTTCCGTCAAGATCTCCTTTTGCGATAGGAGCGACTGTTCATTAATTACGGGTGTAGAGAGATCGAAGAACCGTAACTTAAGTTCCTGGCATGCCTTTTTTCCCAGGCCGCTTTTACCCGCCCCGGGAGGACCGGCAAGGAAAATCATCGGAATTGACCCTTCAGAATCAGGTTTCATTGATTGCTCCTCTTCATCGTATCCATTCAATCCTTTAATTATCGGTAAACGTTCACCTGTGGGTGCCCAACCCTGATATCAGAGATATTTTTGAGAAAAAAGGGTCCGATCATAAAAACACCGTCCTGACCGTCCTCATCGTCCATACCGTCCTGCCAAGGAAAAAACAAGTAAGATTTTATTCCGCAGTTTACAGGTCGTAAGCCTAAAAATCGCTATAACCTCAACGGTGACGGTTTACTATACTATTATTACATGTTTTACAGGATTTTGTTTGCTGTTATTGGATGTTTACACCTTGTAATTACACTGTTACGGGTAGCATACACACACTTTTCCCAAAGACATACCTACCGCCTTTTTACGCGCGCACACTTGGGGGTGTTTTGAAATTAATGCTTTGCGCACTGTCACGGAATTTAGAAACAACCGTACCATTCCAAGGCAGGATAGTTTGTAAAGGTATTACAAAGGCTCCCCTGATACACATACTTTTTTAATGTATTTGAGCTGGATCAAACCTTTTATTTGTAGAGGATCTGATTAAACAGGTAAGGGTAACTGAATATGAATTTTCAATGGTTCATTTCGGATTTGTAAAATAAAAAAGGGCAAGGCTTTGGCCCAAATTGTGCCCGTCAAGGTCAAAGGTTAACAAACATTTCCAAACGAAACCAAAAACGTCGCAGGAAATGCGCGTGAATACAATATGTTGAAAATATGAACATTCTTACCAATAGGTTAAATCGTCTTCGAATCCGTAGGTCGGGGGGTCGAATCCTGCCGGGCGTACCAGTAAAATCAAACTTGTTAGCAAGATGCTTGATAGTAAGAATATAGTTGTTGAAACTACGCCGAATCTCACTTTGTGCGCGCTAAGGAACGGGAATGAAGGGCTGAAAAAATATTCCGTGACAGATATGACTACCAGGTGTTTGTCAAGCTTTTCGAAGAAAGCCACAGTCATCATTTCACCAATAAAAAAGGGTTTGCAAATTTTGCTAAACCCTTATAATTATCTGGTGGAGCTGAGGGGGATCGAACCCCTGACCTCATGACTGCCAGTCATGCGCTCTCCCATCTGAGCTACAGCCCCAATATAAGTGGGGCAAGTAACAAAAAGCTTTAAATGTGTCAATGTTTATTTTGTATAAATAATGGTTAGAATTATTGTAACTGTTCACGGGTTTAATGGTTTAATGGTTCAGGGGTTCAGGGTTTACCGAAATCTGAACTGTTTTTATTGGGCGAGAATTTATTGACAAAAATAATTAACAGGTCAAAAATGCATATTAATGAATTTACAAAACAATCCGGAACAGTTAACATGAGAACAAACCGGACAAAAATGTTCAAAGAGTTTGATGCAACAGAATTATATTGCCCTCGTTGCAAACGTGCAGTCCCTGTCAGGAAACGCCTCCTTCTGGTACTTCAAGAAGGTGATAAATATGAATATCTATGTGCATTCTGTTCCGAGTCTGTTGGAACAAAAATGGATAAAAACGAAAAACCATCTACAATAATTATTTAAAGGAGCCAGTTTCAAAACGTTTCAGTTTGTTCAAGGTCAAGGAAGGCGAAAATTTTAACCATAGGAATACATTGAGTATTTCGAGGATAGCGCTAAAGCTTCACTGCGTGCCAAAATTTGAGCCTGACGCAGAGATTGGGCAAAATGGGACGTTTTGAAATTGGCTCAAAGGTTAAAAATAATGCTCAGATTTTTACGGCAAAGTGCCACTAGCTGGTTAATCAAAATAATTTTAGGTGCAATTGTTGTTGTATTTGTTTTCTGGGGTGTCGGAAGTTTCCGCTCACAAAGGAAAGCGAGAATAGCATTGGTCAATGGTGAAACTATTACTTTAGATGAGTATAGTGAAGCATACAACAATATTATTGAACAATTAAGTCAGCGATTAGGCAATAATTTAAATGACGATATGATAAAAATGCTTAATGTAAAAGGCCAGGCTATAGATATGCTGATAGATAAGAAACTGATGCTTCAGGAAGCAACAAAGTTTGATTTAAGGGTCACAGACAATGAGCTTGCAGATGCAATAAGACGAATAGGAGCATTTCAGACAGAGGGCAAATTTGACAGCCAAATTTACAAGAATGTCTTAAATCAAAACAGACTAACTCCCGAAGAGTTCGAACTCATTCAGAAAAAGGCAATGATTATTGAAAAATTAAGATCATTCATATTAAGCAATGTTAAAGTTTCTGAGCAGGAAGCAATTGAATGGTTCAAATGGGAGAATATATCAGTCAACGTTGATTTTGTAGTTTTTGAGCCCGGCAGATATGACGATACTAATCCGACTCCAGATGAAATAAATTCCTTTTTTGAAGATAATAAAAGATCTTATAAAACCGATGCAATGGTTAAAGTCCGTTTTCTGCGCTTTGAACCTGATGCATATAGCTCAGTAGTAAAAATAACAAATGAAGAGATTCATGACTATTATGAAAACAATATAGAAAAATTTAAAACTGAAAAAACCATAGAAGCACGACATATTCTGATAAAACTCGACCAGAGTTCCAATCCTGAAACAGTCGAAAAGAAAAGGAAAGCAGCTCTTGATATATTTAAGCTGGCCAGGGAGGGTATAGATTTTGCTGAACTGGCTAAACAGTATTCTGAATGCCCAAGTAAAAACAAAGGCGGCTATTTGGGAGAATTCAAAAAGAATGCAATGGTAAAACCCTTTGCTGAAAAGGCTTTCCAAATGAAAGCCGGTGAAATAAGCGAACCCGTCAGGACTCAGTATGGATGGCACATTATCAGGGTTGAAAAGGTAAATGAAGACACTGGTGTTTCATTTAAAAATGCGGAGGATAAAATACGGAATAAACTTGTAGAAGAAAAAGCAAAAAATCTGGCTTATGAAGAGGCCGAAGCAGTTTATGATGCTTCTTTTGAAGGCGATGATTTGACAAAAAATGCAGAAGCCCGAGGCCTTAACATAGTTACCACTGACTTCTTTACAAAAAATAAAGGCCCATATGTAGAAATAGATACAGGAATAAAAAATCGTTCAGCATTCGCATCATATGCATTTAATCTTTCACTTATGGAAATCGGCGATATACAGGACTTTGAAGATGAATATTACATTATCCAGCTCATCGAAAAAATTCCTGAAAAAATACCTGAACTAAAGGATGTTGAAGAGAGAATCAGGATTGATTTAATAAAACAAATGCAGGACGAGAAAGCAAATAAATATGCAAGCGAATTTCTGATTGCTTTAAAAGATAACAAGTCCCCATATACAAAATGGGACACAGAATGCAAAAAGCTTAATCTAACCGTAGCTGCCACCGGTTTTTTTAAGCGGAACAGCTCCATACCATATATTGGATTTGAGCAAAACATCTCCCAGACAGCATTCAAGCTTTCAAATGAAAATATGCTCCCGGAAGCCCCAGTAAAAGGGGGAAAAGGATATTATATTATCAGATTCAGGGATAGGAAAGAACCCGGACTTAATGAATTTGAAGAAGAAAAAGAGAAGATAAGAGAAAAACTGCTTAAACAAAAAATGTTTAAAACTTTTGATGCATGGCTTTCAAGCATACGAAACAAAAGCGTCATTTCAATCGAAAAGGGTTTTTTGGAATAATTCTTTAATCTATCTCGCTATCATCGCTCTCATCATATCGCCGGCATTTTCAGCATGATCAGCAATAGATCCAATTATTTCAGCCAACATTATCATATGAAATATTGTAACAGGATCAATATTCAGATTAAGTATTTTAGCTTTTAGCATTGCTTCAATTTTATCTGCTTCATGCTCCTGCCGGCGAAGATTTCGGATAATATCCTTGACAAGAATCCTTTGTTTTTCTGAAAAACTTTTAAAATACTTTCTCGCCTCTGATACCATAATGCTCAATTCTTCGATAGGATCAATATTCGCATCTACAAGAAGAAAAAACTCCTTTTGAAGTCCTTCCGGAATACCTGGTTCGCTTCTATATGATAACCAGTCCAGAGCATCCTCCACTGCATCAAGAACACTATCTTGTTCTCTCAAGTATCTGAATAACTGAAACTTATCTACCGGCATCAAAGTGCCCTTTGGCAGATGCCCTCTAATACGCCGTTTAATGGCATCTGCCTCACTTTCCATTCTAGTAACATCCTGCCTGAATTCTTCAAAAGTTTTGCATTTCTCAGAAATATGGCACTCTATAGCCTGTTGAAAAGCCCATGCACATTCTTTTACCTTTTCCGCATGTTCCTGCAATCCATCAAATGGCGATGCAATAAACATAGACATAAATGGTATACGCATAACTCTATCCTTTATAAAATGAGTTGAAGTATTTTAAAAATAGCCATACTGGTTAAAGCTGCAGCAGGTACCGTTAAAATCCAGTACAACATAATTTTAAATATTATACGAAAATTAACTGCTTCAATACCTCTCGCAAGCCCAACACCAAGCACCCCGCCTACTGTTGCATGAGTCGTAGAAACCGGAAGTCCCATTTTTGAAGCAACCAGCACTGTGGTTGCAGCAGCAAAATCGACAGCAAAACCTCGGGTATTACTTAACGTAGTAATTTTTGTACCAATGGTATCCATTACACGATGACCGGCCATACCTATGCCGCAGGCTATGCCTATTCCGCCAAAAAAAAGGAGAAAAAAAGGTACAGGCACGGTGGCTCCAACATTTCCTGTTTTTACAATAAAATATATTACTGCAAGAGGCCCTATTGCATTGGCCACATCATTTGCGCCCTGAGCCAAAGCAACATAGCAGGATGTTCCGATCTGAATACGTTTAAAAATATTTTCTGCAGTACTTGTTGAATTTTTCTTAATATAACGTGATAAGAGATTTTTACATATAACACTGAAAATAATTGACAGAATTAGTGAAACAGCTAATGCGGCCGGAGTTTCGATGGAAAGCTTTTTGCCAAGAGGGGTCTTAAAAAGAAACGATAAAATAATGACAAATAAAGTTATACCGACAAAATAAGGTGATAAATTAAGTGCTTTAGCAAATTGATTCTTTTTGGAAAGTATTAGTCTGACAATAATCTTAAACATTATAAAGGCAATAATAATGCTGAAAAAAGGAGAAATTATCCAGCTCATTACAACTGCTGCTAGTTTGCCCCATTTAATCACTGAAAAACCGCCGGCCATTATTCCAAAACCAATCATAGCGCCGACAATAGAATGAGTTGTTGAAACAGGCAGAGATTTCCAGGTGGCAAAACTGACCCATAAGGCTGAAGCAAGCAAAGCTGAAAGTGCTCCAATCAAAGCCACCTGAGGATCTGCAAGAATTTCGGCTGAAACAATACCTTTACGAATTGTGTTTGTGACATGGGATCCGATAAATGCGGCGCCGACTATATTCAGTATGCCGGCAATAAAGATTGCCTGGCGGACTGTAATAGCTTTTGCTCCGACAGCAGAAGCCATAGAGTTGGCCACATCGTTTGCGCCTATATTCCAGGCCATGTAAAAACCAAAAATATAGCCAATAATGAGGATACAATAATTTAAAGTCATACTAACTCATATCATCAGCTTAATGCTTCAAACACTCAAATATTCCAAAGCGGGACATATCATTACCTAAAGGTCAAATCAATTTAAAAAATGCTTTTACGTGGTTTTTGTCTCTCAAGCGAGTTGTTTTGAGATAATTGATATACTTCTGCCTTCAGTCTATCCACCTGAGTAGTATCTATTAACAAGAGATTTTGTTGACTTTTAAAAAAGTATATATTACCTAAGTTGAGCGATTTTTTGCGAAGAAATGTGCCAAGATCTTGATGCGGCAAGCTTTGCGAAAATCGTAGGCATACCAATGGATATGTCGAGACTTTTCGTCCCGCCCAGGCGGGAATGCGCAAGAGATTGGTGCAGGTTCGCTCAATTTAGGTATTACTAAAACAAAATAGTATAAGCATTAAAGAGACTTATTGGACAATCAAGGAGGGATATTTAAATGAAGAAATTACAAGATCTGTTAAATTCAATATCCAAATCTCTTGTAGCTCTTTCTAAACAGGTGGAGAAAATTTCAAAACAGGCAGGCAAGTTGCAACCAGCTAAACCATCTAAAAAAAAGGCTCCCGCAAAAAAAGTAAAGATTTCATCTAGTAAAAAAGCAGTTAGCGGAAAGCACATGACAGTTATTGATTCTGTTTTTGAAGTCATTAAAAGGAGCAGAAAAGGAGCAACAATCGTAAATCTGAAGGAAAAAACCGGCCTTGATTCACGACAGCTCAGCAACGCACTTTATAAACTATCAAAGAGAGGTATGGTTGAATCTAGAGCACGCGGTGTTTATATGAAAAAATAACACATTAATTAATAGATGGTCTGGATTCAAGTATGTTTTTAGGCTAGTTTTTTGAAGCCGTTGCAAAAAGTCTTCAGAGAGCCTATAATATTAAAATAGGCATCTCAAAGACTTTTTTTGCTTTTAATCCTCTGATTGATTTGATACATATTTTAAATCTAGCTGTAATTTTTTCTTTATAGAAATTTTGCTGCTAATTTTGATGAACTCGTAAAAACTTTACTTTTTACGAAGTACAAAAGGATCAAATGATGTCAACCGACATTCAGACTCTCAAATCATTAGATCTTTTTGCTGATCTAAATTTTGGCGAGCTGGAACAGATAGCCCCATTAATGCACCTGATGAAGGTCGCCGAGGGAGAAGTCTTAACACGGAAGGGTGAGCCTGCCTGTACTTTTTTCATTATTCTATCAGGCAATTTTATGCTTTCTTTTAACGAAGAACGCTCGTTTACCCTGCACAATAAAGGTAATATTATCGGCCTGTCAACAGTTGTTATTCCTTTCCGCTATACAGGCACGGCAGTTGCCCTTACGGATGGCCTGGTGCTGTTGATGCAGGGCCAGGAGTTTTTGCGTCTTATTCAAAGCAATTCGGCTCTTGGCGACAAAATCATGCGAAAAATCAATAAAATAGTTTCGGAAAGAATGCCTTATATGACAGGGGCTTGGGGGAAAGGAGGTATTAATTGTTTGGCCTTGAAGCAATAATAGCCCATGATGGACTTGGTATTTCTGTTATCGGGATCTCGATAGTCTTTGTAAGTCTTGTACTTCTATCTTTTGCAGTTTCCCAGATTCACAAGTTAATCGAACTGTGGGATAAAAAAAATACATCTTATCAACATTTAAAGAAACCACAACAAAAAGATCAAAAAACACCGTCAGTCTCAGATCTGGCCATACCTCAAGACGTTCAAAGGGCTTCACGTCAGTTCAAGCTTTTGATTGAATGGATGGGCGAACCATTTCCGCTTCCAAAACTTCTTGATCTTTCGGAAAAATGCGGGCTTTCCCGTCCACATTCAACTATTAATGAATTACTTAAGTGCGAATTAATTATACCGGATGAAAACGGTTATTTTATTTGGAACACACAGGTTGAAGAAAAAAGGAGTAGTACTTAATCAATGACTGATCTGTTAATAGAATTTTTATCTAATACCGGCTTTGCGTTAGTCGATTATCGTAATATAATAATGCTTCTGGTTGGTATAATAATTATTTATCTCGGAGTAGCGAAACAGTATGAGCCCCTTTTGCTTGTGCCCATAGGCTTTGGCATATTGATTGGCAATATTCCCATAATCAAGGATTTTGGTCTTGGAATCTATGAAAGCGGAAGTTTTTTAAACTATGTATATTATGGCGTAACGCATGATATTTATCCTCCATTGATTTTTTTAGGCATTGGTGCATTAACCGACTTTTCTACAATGCTTGCGCGACCTGTATTAATGCTCTTAGGGGCTGCTGCTCAGATAGGTATTTTCACTACTTTTCTGGGAGCGCTTGCAATCGGATTTCCCCCCAATGAAGCTGCATCCATTGGTATTATTGGAGGAGCTGATGGGCCTACTGCGATTTTTCTTACTGCTATGCTTGCTCCAAGGCTGATAGGGCCGATAGCTGTAGCGGCATATTCCTATATGGCCCTGGTACCGGTAATCCAGCCTCCTATCATGAGACTTCTTACCACTCGTAAAGAACGACTCATTAAGATGGAAGAGCCCCGTGAAGTATCAAGGACAGAAAAAATTATTTTTCCCATTATCGGTTTTTTGCTTTGCTGTTTTTTGGCGCCGGCCGCATTACCTTTGCTTGGAATGCTGTTTTTTGGAAACCTCCTAAAGGAATGCGTTGTTGTGGAACGTCTTGCCAGAACTGCCCGGACATCTTTGATCGATATTGTTACTATATTGCTTGGCGTAACTGTTGGTGCCAGCACACAGGCTGATGTGTTTTTGACTCCTCAATCTATCGGCATTTTTGCGCTGGGCGCATTTTCCTTTGCTATTGCAACAGCAGCAGGAGTTATATTCGCAAAGATTATGAATCTTTTTTTACGAAAAAAAATCAATCCCCTTATAGGCGCTGCAGGAGTATCTGCTGTTCCTAATTCCGCACGGGTTGTTCAGATGGTTGGACAAAAAGAGGACCCTACAAATTTTCTTCTTATGCATGCTATGGCGCCTAACATATCCGGTGTTATAGGTTCAGCAATTGCGGCAGCAATTTTATGGAGCTTTATGAGCCTTTAACTTAGGTTAAAAAAGGATGGAGGAAATATTATGCTAGTTCAAGGATGGATATCAAGTCAGGTAATTTCAGTTGACGAGGAAACTTCTATGATGAAAGCTTATGTTCTCATGAAAGAGAACAATATCCGTCGTCTTCCTGTAGTCCGAAAGGGTAAATTGGTAGGAATCGTTACTGATACTGATTTAAAAGAAGCCTGTCCATCAACAGCGACCACCTTAGATATATATGAAATAAATTATCTTTTATCTGAGGTTAAAGTCAAAGAATCAATGTCAAAGGATGTTGTTTATGTTAAACCGGATGAAACCGTAGAATTCGCAGCCGTCTTGATGCTCGAAAACAAAATTTCAGGACTTCCGGTAGTAAATGATCAACACAATCTGATAGGAGTTATTACCCAAACAGATATATTTAAAGCGCTGATATATATTTCAGGGGTTTACAAAGGCAATGTTCAACTTGCTTTTTGTCTGGAAGATAAAGCAGGATCAGTGAAAGAGGTAGGCGATGTAATTCGAAGCTTTGGCGGTCGTATGGTCAGCATTGTAACCAGCTATGACCTTGCAGATGAAGGCTACAGAAATGTTTACATTCGCATTAAGCCACTGGAACATGAAAAACTGGCTCAACTGGTCAAAACACTGGAAGAAAAATTCACAGTACTATATACTGTTAAAGAGTCACTTGATCAGATAAAGAGCAGAATACTTCCTAAAGCATAAAGACTATCACCATTCACAGGGTTAAGGGTTACTCGGCTTTTAACCGTGAACCTGAGTAGTTGCGAAGATTTCTATATTTTATAAAATATCTTTCCTATTAGTATTACCACACTGCTAAGGGCTCGGAAAAAAATAACTTGGCATTTTCGCATCCCAACTTCACCATATCTTTAATCGGTACTCATTCGCAAAAGTCCTCGAAATAGCTCGCTATTCCTGCGGTTTTGCTCAATCAGATCGATTAAATCTACGGCAAATTTGGGCGCCAAAATTACCAACTTATTTTTTTCCGAGCCCTAAAGCCGACTGCACGCAGATTTTTTTCATGTTTCGCCATCGCCCCATTTTTCATCAGGTGATTGACTTATAAACCATATCTGGCATGATGACCGGAATTTACAGTATATTTCAGGATCACGGCATACAAAACATTCCTTGCATAAATATATATTATGCTTAGAACACATAATTTCTGTTTCGCGGTCAGGATGATTTATACATTTTCCCATATCTAACTCTATTTTCTTTGTGTTAAGGGTGAATATGTTTTATATTTAATATTTATTATCCTTCATTCACCAGTTTACACTTTTTTCGAAAAAGCGTGTATTATCGAATTGAATGCCGATGTCGAAACTGGAAATTTGAAACTGGAAATTTGAAATTAGGTAACGCATCTACATCTTTGCATTTTTTCCAATTTCTATTTTCAAATTTCACTGCCAAAATACAACATCAACAAAGTGTAAACTACTTTTGACTTGTCGTGAAGGATGCCTAATATTTCATGTATTAATTTACTATAAAAAAAATTATTATGAAAGGGTTTTTCAAAGTAACCGATTTAGAGCACACACTCAAATATTCTGCTGTCTTTCCCAATGTCGGGACTGAATTTATTGAGCTGCATGAAGCGTTTGAAAGAATCCTTTCTGTTGACATTGTTTCCGACATTAACCTGCCTGATTTTGCTCGTTCTACTATGGATGGCTATGCAGTTAAAGCTTCATCTACCTTTGGTGCAACTGAAGAAAATCCAGCATATCTGACAGTCAAAGGTACAATTGATATGGGTAAACCTGCCAGCTTTTCAATAGGTTCTGGCGAGGCTGCTAAAATTTCTACAGGAGGAATGTTGCCCGATGGTTCAGACAGCGTTATAATGATTGAATATACGGAAATTATAGATAAAACAACTATTGAAATATACAGAAGTGTTGCACCGGGTCGGCATGTATTAGCAACAGGAGAAGATATTAAAAAAGGAGATAATATACTCTCGTGTGGCCAGAGGCTAAGGCCTCAGGAAATAGGATTACTTGCCGCTTTAGGCAAGGACTCAGTAAAAGTATATAAAAAACCGGTTATTGGTATTATTTCTACTGGAGATGAAATAGTACCAATAAATAATATACCTGACAAATGCCGGATTCGCGATATAAATACTTATACTCTATCAAGCCTGGTACAGAAAGCAGGTGGCATCCCTGTTGCTTATGGAATCGTCGGGGACGATTTTGACGCTCTTTTAGAGAACTGTTCTATTGCGATTGCTCATTCGGATATGGTTTTGATTTCAGGAGGCAGTTCTGTTGGAACACGGGATTTGACAGTAGAAGTACTTTCCTCTTTGCCTGGCTCAGATATTATGGTCCACGGAATTTCCATAAGCCCCGGCAAACCGACAATTTTGGCCCAAACCAGTGGTAAGGCCATATGGGGTTTGCCAGGCCATGTTGTATCAGCCATGATAGTATTTGAAATTGTCATCCGGCCATTTATTGAAAAAATAAGCGGTCTTTCTTTAAAGTATAAAAAGGAATTAAGAATACCCGCACTGCTTAGCAGAAATATATCATCCGCTCAGGGACGTATAGATTATATGCGTGTCAGGCTGATTGAAAAAAACGGTATTAAGTGGGCTGAACCGGTTCTTGGCAAGTCAGGGCTCATAAGCAATCTGACAAAGGCTGACGGCCTCATCGAGATAGGAATAAATACGGAGGGACTGGATAAAGACTCAAAGGTTTGGGTTATTCCGGTATAAAAAAATGAACAATAGTCGCAACATATATTTAAAGATGAAAACCCTGAAAGAGGCGCGTGAAATCCTTTTTGATCTTTTTTCTTCAGATAAAGTTTTTCCGAGCGAATTTGTTCCGGCCTCCGATTCAGTTGGAAGAGTGCTTGCAGAGCCTGCAACGGCAAAGCTTTCATCGCCTCATTTTCACGCATCTGCTATGGATGGAATTGCAGTCAAAGCCGAAAATACATTTGGAGCAAACGAATTAAGTCCAATGGAGCTCACAGTCGGAAAAAACGCATTCTTTGTCAATACCGGAAATATGCTTCCTGAAAATACAAATGCCGTTATTATGATTGAACATATAAATGTTATAGATGAAAACAGTCTGGAAATCGAAGCGCCGGCATACCCCTGGCAAAACGTTCGCAAGATGGGAGAAGATATAGTAGCAACAGAGCTGTTGTTCCCACAAAACCATGTTATTACCCCCTATTGTTTGGGAGCGCTGTTATCCGGAGGCATATTTTCAGTCCCGGTAAAGAAAAAACCAAAAGCGCTTATTATTCCGACAGGATCAGAACTTGTTGACTGGCGAAATGCTGTAATTGAAGATATTAAGCCGGGTCAGGCCCTTGAAACAAATTCGTTTGTCTTTGGCAAACTTATTGAATCCTGCGGCGGTTCTTTTATAAGGCATGAGATAATCAAAGATGATATGGAAAAAATAAAGGCCGCTGTTTATGATGCTGTAAACAGCGACTTTGACATTGTCCTTATTATGGGAGGATCGTCTGCCGGATCAGAAGATTATGCAAAAAACGTAATCAGCGATCTGGGGGAAGTACATGTCCATGGCGTAACAATAATGCCCGGAAAACCGGTAATAATAGGCTCAGTAAATAACAAGCCTGTATTTGGCATGCCAGGATATCAGGTATCATCAATCGTGGCATTTGAACAGTTTGTACGGCCTCTGATTTACAGGATGCTTGACCAGATGGACAATGAACGGACAAAACTACAGGTAGAACCCACACGAAAGATCGCATCAAAGCTTGGAGTGGAAGAATTCCTGCGCGTTAAGGTGGGTGTTGTTGGTGACAAAATTGTGGCAACTCCTTTGCCAAGAGGTGCCGGCTGCATAACCACTTTAACCAGAGCAGATGGTATCATTCGGATTCCAAATCATATAGAAGGATTAAATACTTATGAAAAGGTTGATGCAGAACTTTTGCGCCCCTTGTCTTTTATAAAAAATACAATTGTCGCAGTTGGAAGCCATGACAACTCACTTGACATCCTGGCCGATCAGATAAGGTCAAAACACAGCAGCATTACACTTTCTTCAAGCAACGTCGGCAGCATGGGCGGATTGATGGCGATAAAAAAGGGAGTATGTCACCTGGCCGGCTCACATCTTCTAAACACTGAAGACGGCTCTTATAACATATCATACATAAAGAAATATCTGCCCAATATCAGCATAAAGCTTGTCAATTTTGTATTCAGGGACCAGGGGTTGATTGTGCCTCCCGGCAATCCCAAAAAAATAAAAGGGATAGAAGATCTTATCCGGGACGATATTGTGTTCATAAACAGACAAGCTGGATCGGGAACAAGGATCCTTCTTGATTACAGGCTGCAACAGCTCGGCATTGAACCCCGAGCAATAAGGGGATATGAAAATGAAGAATACACTCACATGTCTGTGGCGGTTGCAGTGCTCAGCGGGGCAGCAGATGTGGGTTTGGGAATTTATGCTGCTGCAAAAGCGCTTAATCTGAATTTTATACCTGTTGTCACAGAACAGTACGATCTTGTAATTCCAAAAGAACATTTCGAGTCAAAAAACATCCGGATTCTGCTTGAAACCATAAACACCGCAAAATTTAAAAAGCGGGTTGAGGCATTAGGCGGATATAATACTGAACGAACAGGCGAAATTATTGGAATCTCGGAAAGAGGATTTAAAGCTTGAAGAATCAAAATGGAGAAGATAAGGATTACATTCTGGACAGTTCCGCCTTCTTAACCCTCTTTGAAGATGAAAAAAGAGCAGAAATCGTTCAGGAACTACTTGAGCGGGCAAAGAAATCAGGATGATTCGTAGCGATACCCCACGCCGTGAACTGTAGTTATAACTGTCGGGTGACTGGGATCCGGTTCTATTTTCTTTCTAAGCTGGGCAATATGCTGATCCAGGGTACGGGTTGTACCAAAAAATTCTATTCCCCAAACGGCATTTAAAAGCCGATCCCTGCTTAATACTTCGTTGGGATGGGAGTAGAAGTATTTTAAAAGCTGAAGTTCCCTGTCTGAAAGGTCAACAACTCTCTTGCCTTTTCTAATCCTGTATTGAATTGCATCGATTAAAACACTTCCAAATGTAAAACTGTCAGGGGTTTTATCTTCCTGAACAACAGGTTTTTTACTCCTCATGGAACGTCTCAGAACGGCCGCAATTCTTGCAAGAAGTTCATGAACGCCAAAAGGCTTTGTAATATAATCATCCGCACCCAACTGCAACCCAACTACCTTATCAATCTCTTCCCCTTTGGCCGTAACTATTATAACAGGCACATCTTCGTTTTGGGAACGGATCTTCCTGCAAACATCATATCCGCTCTTGCCGGGCATCATGATATCTAATATCACAAGATCATATTTATCCTGTTTGAACATCTTGAGCGCTTGAATGCCATCAGCAGCCCCTGCAGCATGGTATCCTTCACTTTCAAGAGTGTCTATGAGACCTGTACGGATATTGGAATCATCTTCTGCTACCAGGATACGTATTAAATTCATAACAGTTGCCTGTTATTATAGACTTTCAGATAATTAATTTCACAAGGCCAGAAGGAGGAAGGCGTATTAGTTATACGTCGACGACTGATAACGCAGTGAAATTATTTATCTGAAAGTCTATAGTTGTTTATGGTCTCTTGTTCGTTATCTTATAGGAATAAATCAACGCTTGATATTTCCATCATCAATGTTTACCGGCTGAAAAGGAATTAGAACAATAAAGCAGCTTCCCCCTCCTTCACGTGGCCTGTATAGCAGGTCACCGCCCAGATCACGCAAAAGCCTGCGCGAAATACTGAGCCCCAGCCCGGAGCCGGGTTTCCTGGCGGTCAATGAATCATCCACACGATGGAATTTTTTAAAAATACTGTCCCTGTGCGCAAACGGCACTCCTGGTCCCCTATCCACGACCTGCAACTCGCAATATTTTTTGCGAACTTTAAGGGCTATTGAAAGTTCTTTACCTTCAGAGGCATATTTTATCGCATTGTCCACCAGATTTAGCAGGACCTGTTCCATAGCATCCCGGTCTGTTTCCACAATAATATTTTCATCAGAGATATTTTCTTTAAGCACCAGACCTGCCTTTTGAATTCTTAAACTGTGCGCCTTTATGGTTTCATAGAGAAAAACTGCCATATTGAGCTTTTCAAGATGATACCTCTTACGCCCCTGCTCCAGGCGACTGAAATCGAGCACATTATTAACAAGCCTTGTAAGACGCTGGCTTTCTGTAACTATAACCTGGAGATAATGTTTTTTCTTTTCCGGTGTTTTTATCCTGTCAGTGCTTAACAGCTCTGCATACATGCGAATACTCGTAAGGGGCGTTTTGAGTTCGTGGGATACGCTGGAAACAAAAGATGTTTTCTGTCTTGCATCTTTTAGATTGTTATGCGCCTGCCACATCAGCAAAGAACCGCCAAAAACGATAGCAACGATAAATATTGCAAGAAGTATCCCTGAAAGCATGATAAACCCTCTACCTGACCGGGTCATCATATTTCCATCGATAAAATAGACAGCTACCTGCCAGTGTGGCAAACATGGCGCAAGAGATACCGTTATATCAGGCCTGGTACCGGTTTTAAGCCTGGTTTTTCCTGCCTGATGCAATATTTTACCATTGCCGTCAATAATAGCGTAAATCATGCCCTCCGGAACTGCCTCGGACAAAGGAAAATCGGTTATGAGCCTGGAAAGCAGGGTCATAACCTCGAGCTCCACTCCGTATACAATTCCTCCTGGCTCCTTCCTGAACCATCCAATAATATACAGGCTGCTTTCTGCAAACCATGGAATCCAGCCCGCACTTCCTTGTAAAGCTTCTTTAAAATCTTTCTCAGAGCTCTGATACTCCCTGGCAGTTTGCCTGGCCATTTCAACGAGTTTTTGTCGCCCTGTTTTAAATTGCCTGATGCTTTGGCTTTGAATCAGACCGGTTTGTTCTTCTTCGACTGCTGAGGTCTTCCAGGGAATGCGACCTGAAATAAGTGAACTATAGCGTAGGATAAACTTTCTCTCTTCAGAGGTTGCGGAGCTTCCTGGTTTAGGCTTTTGCAAACCGGTCTTTTGATTCCATATGAAAGAGTTTCTGACAAGAGGATTGCGTTGTTCCCATGAAGAGAGTGTTTCTCCCAGATTGTCTGTGGGAATACGCTTTAGCGCTTCAGTAAGACCATCTTCTACAGCTTCAACAGTTAATTGCAGCGAATCACCTATGGCATGCGCCCTATCTTGCGCAGACAGCCTCACCTTCTGGTTAATACGTCTCTGCTCGTTGCGAAGCAGTTTAAATGCCGCTGCACCAACAACCAGGGTCGGCACCAGTAGGAGCAACCAGAAAATTATAATGGAACGTCTGCTCATAGGCCGGCATGCTGAAAAAATCATACCCTAATCGAGTCAAAACTCGATTAGGGTTGTCCGTTGTTTGTTGTGGGTTGAATTGAGCATTTTTCGCTCGATTGTTGTCAAAAGTCCGTTTCCGAGATTTGTTATACTGGCAACGGACAGATGATATTTTAAATACCACGAACAATTAATTGTTGCAAATCCTCTATCTTATTATTTACTCATCTGCTGGTTTTTCATCTGGTATGAATCGGTACGAAGCATTTTTCTGTACTTCTTTGTCATCCCTTCTTTTTCTATCTGGCCTGCCTGTACTTCCATTTCTTCAGCTCTTTTCAAAAGCTTTTCATCCTTGTGTTCCTGCCCGACTTCCCTTAGTTTTTGTGCAGATTTTTTCAGCTCCAAAACAGCTTCCTCATTCTTGCCTTTATCTGAAAGAGAGATAGCTTTTTCCTGAGATAATGCATTCAGATTAAAGTTGTATTCCCTTTGCACAGCAATATTGGCTGACTTTTTCACTTTGATCTTGTCTTTACTAAACATAGCATAAGCACGTCCGGATGAGGTTTCTTTTTTCTGAGTAAAGGGGTTCTCGTAGGATACATTTACATATGCGATATCTTTTTTTTCACCGCTCTTTCCTCCGGAAATTTCCACTTCTATCAAAGCATATTTTTCCTGGCTCCCGTATAGCTGATTCAATGAAAGCTCCACAATCCTGCCTTTGATCCTTCCTTCGCGTCCGATGATATTCAGAGGTTTTACACCATCCGGACATTCAATGATTAGATGTACTTTCTTTGCAACCACACTGAGTACATCTCCAAGTTCAGCCGTAAAAATTCGCGGAAGATCTCTACTCGACTCCACAAAATAGGTGTTTCCATCACTATTTTGTGAAAGGTGCGTCATTAGATCTTCATTGTAATCAGTTCCAACTCCAACTGTAGTAACAGATATACTTTCTTTAATAAGAGCAACACCCAACCTCCCGAGATCTTCCGGACTACTCGGCCCAACATTGGCAAGTCCGTCAGATAACAGAATAATGCGATTCACGTAATTGCCGTCGAGGTTTTTCCTAACTTCCGCAGCCCCTTGGCTGACCCCTCCAAAAAGTGCTGTGTTGCCGCCAGATCGAATCTGTCTGATTCGTCCCTCGATCCATTCAATGTTTTTTACATGCTGAGCTGATACAACTGTTGATACATTGTGATCGTAAACAACAACAGAAAATATATCCATGGGTCCAAGATGCCTTAATGCTTCAATTGCAGCATCCTTGGCTCTTTCCAGCTTCTGCCCTGACATAGATCCTGATCTATCGAGTACAATAGCAAGATTTACTGCCGGTCGTGTGCTTTTTTCCGGGGGTGGTGGAGCATCCAGCGTTACCTTTACCACAGCCCTTTGATTTCCACCTGCAGGCAAAATGGCTCTATCTATCTCCACCCGACATTTAACCCCGGCTTTTTGAACTCCGGCAGACGCCTGTGCAACAAAAGATAACACTGCACAGAAACCGACTAAGGCAGCAATTATTATTCTCCGGCTTTCATTTTTTCTTTTTTTTAAAATACTCATTTTGACCCCCTTTTTTCTGTTAGTGAACGTTATATGAAACATGCTAAAGTTGCCCCATATTAATCACTATGAAAAATAATTGTCGTCATCGAAAAGTAAAACAATTGTAAAAAAAATGTAAAGTCAACAAACGGATTAAAAATCTTTACAAAAAAATAACCAAACCTTATTCGATTAATTGCAACCTATTTCCGCAAGCAATGGTTTCTCCCCTCTCAACCGAGAGCCCCACGCCAGGGGAGCTTATTTCCAACCGCCTAGCCAGTTCTCTAAGCGACATCCACAACTCACTGACTACCCAAAAGCAGAAAAGACGAGCCAAACAATTTGGCTATGAACTAAAATATATCGTAAGCGTTCACAGAACGTTGAAATTAGAAATTAGAAACTGGAAATTTGGCCTTCATGCTTTTATACTGTTGATGAACGTATTCAATTTTGGGCCGAGTTTTTTAATTATTGCTTTAATATTTGCAGCTATGCTGTCAGATGATCGTATTATCTGATAGCCCACGGTGTTCTGAACCTTTTTGTTCCACTTATCAAAGTCATGCCAGACTATATCTGATAACGCTTCTGCCAGTTTGTAAACATCCAACTCGTAAACTCGTTTCATCTCTCCCAAATTTCTACTTTCCAATTTCAAGTTTCAAGCCGTGAACGGCTACAATATATCAAAGAACAATAACCTGTTATGGAAACGGCTAATAGTTAAGTTATTTGAAAGATTAAAATATGGGGGAGAATAAAACTGAGGGGCTAATTGTCATACAATTTCTTATTTAGGGGGTTATGATATATGATTCCCTAAGAATTTCTTTTGTATTCTGATGACAACTCAAG
>JAJSZT010000050.1 GCA_030272815.1 Deltaproteobacteria bacterium | reverse complement strand
ATCTCCGGATCAACCTCGAACCAGAATTTGTTCTTTTCCGCGTTCGGAGTCTCACCCTTGCGCGTAACGCTCACGAACTGTGGAAACATCATGCAGAAGTTGCCGAAAACATCCGTATACCAGCCGACATCCCACCCCTCCGGAGTTTCTCTGGCAAAGAGATTTTCTTGGTATTGGGCCCACCTCGCTGGCACGGTGACATCCCCGATGTTGAGGCCCGGGTTGACACCCCCGGCGATGCCGGAAAAAACGATGCCGGTCACATTGAAGTGGTCGAGCGCGGTCAATGTGTCAATGTTGATCTGGAAGATTCCGGTAATACTTGAACAGTCTTGTTTCTAATATTTCTTTCTGCCTTTGGTCTTTTCAGCGGTAGTATCCGCTACCGACAACCCATCCGAATGGTTTAAATAGGAACACGTATGATCTCTTCGGTTGAGGTGTGGTCTGTCCCTTCTTCGGAAACCAGTACTCGACATACCCGCCACCGGCTTTGCCTTTTGATAGGAACTCCTTTATGTAAAACGTGCCCTGTTGGTCCTTGTCCTCAAGCCGATTCTTTCCTTCTACATCCTTTCGGCCGTATAAAACCACATTGACGCCTTCCGTCGTATCGGCCCAGAAATATCCTTCGGTACCGTACCTAAGTTCCCGCAAAAGGTCGGCACCAAGCATCTTTGCCTGCTCAAGGGTCATTTCCCCCTGTTGATGCTTTGTATAGATTGCCTGCAGCATGCTGACCGCTGTTTCGAACTCACTCTTGATCAGCAGGTCCTGAGCCGACAAATTTTCGAGTTTTTCAGGCTGCGCACCAGCAGGCAAACAAAAAAACGCTACATTCAGAAGAACCACAAGCACTGTCAACAATATCTTTTTCATACTTTCTCCTCCTTTATTGTTGAGTTGTTTAATGCCTAATAATTAACGGACAAATAAAAGTATATAGCCAAACTAGAACTGCACCATTTTTGGTGTATAAATCTCATTTATTTTTAATAAACTAATTTAATTCGGTACCAATTTTATAGATAGGAATTTGCTTTCTGAGTAGCGAGTAAGGGCATAAATAGATAGAGGTATCAATATTGACGGATGAACGCGAAAATGATAAAAAAATTACTGATGCCTCTGGCGTAGCTGCTAAAGGCAATGTTTTCAGGATATGAACGAGTCATCTAAAATAGACAACAATGTTCGAATCCCTGGCCGGAAGTTCAGATATGAGTGTTACCGTTATATTCCATTGTAACGTAGCTCCAAAGAAGGAAGAATACTATGAATGAGAAAATAAAAATGCAAATAATACCTCCCCGTGTAGGTCGTTTCATAAAGTGGGGAGAAGAAGACTTCGAATCATTTTGGGAAGAAGCGGCAGTAAAAGCCCAGGACGAGATTTACTGGTTTAGAAAGTGGGACAAGGCATTTAGCTGGGATGAAGACATCTTCAAGTGGTACGCGGGCGGTATCACAAACATTTGTTACAACTGTGTGGACTACAATATAGAAAAAGGCAGAGCAGGCAGAGCAGCATTAATCGCCGAGTCAGGAGAAACAGATGAAATCAAAGTTGTGACCTATGGACAGCTTCTTGCAATGGTGATGGAATGTGCATCCGCTTTGAGGGGCATAGGCGTGAAAAAAGGAGATCGGGTAGCGATTTATATTCCTACATGTATCGAATCTGTCGTGGCTATGCTTGCATGTGCAAGAGTCGGAGCCATCCATGTTGTAATATTTGCTGGATTTTCCGGAAAAGCTGTAGCTGACCGTCTTAAACTCACAGGTGCAAAATACATTCTTACACAAGATGAGGGGACAAGAAGAGGAAAAACAGTGCCACTTAAGAAAATTATTGACCAATCGCTGAAAATCTATCCCACCGAAATCAAGAAAGTTGTTGTACTCAGGAAAAACAAGAGTAAAGAGACGACCTTAATGAAAGGGCGGGACATATATTGGGAGGATTTTTTAGAAATGGGCAGAAGCAACAGTTCTGCTGTAGAGAAGATGGAATCTAACGAGCCACTTTTTTTACTTCCTACATCAGGCACTACAGCAACACCTAAGGTCACCGTCCACAACCATGGAGGATATCAAATATATATACATTCTATGGGTCAATGGATATATAAATTAAGGGAAAGTGATGTATGGTTTTGCACGTCAGATATTGGCTGGATAGTAGGCCATAGTTACAATGTATATGGTCCGTTACTCTCCGGCTGTACGTCTATTTTGTATAACGGCACCCCCGATTATCCCAGGCGAGATATGTGGTGGGACATAATAGAAAGAAACAAAGTGACAGGTTTATGGGTATCTCCTACAGGTGTAAGAGGATTAATGAAATTTGGAATTGATAAAGCGCGCAAGCATGACTTAAGTTCAGTAGAAAGAGTTTTCAGTGCAGGAGAGGTCTTGAATCCACCAGCGTGGCAATGGCTTTACGAAGAAGTATTTGGGAATAAAATCCCGGTAATTGATCACATGTGGCAGACCGAATCTGCAGGACCCCTAATTGCGAATCCTTATGGATTGTCCTTATTACCTATTAAGCCTGGGTCTGCTACAATATCTGTTCCAGGAACCAAAGTGGATATTGTAAACGAAAAAAGCGGTCATTCCATGCCTGCTGGAGAAAAAGGCATTTTAATAGTAAAAGAACCTTTCCCCGGGCTTTCACCAACTCTTTGGGAGGAACATAAGAGATACTTAAAAGAATACTGGGAAAAAATTCCATCCACCAAGTGTTATTATTCCGGAGACGCTGCTTACAAAGATAATGATGGTTACATATGGTTCGTAGGCAGATCCGATGAGGTGATAAAAATTGCTGCTCATAGAGTTGGGACTATAGAAATTGAAAATGCACTCATGTCACATCCGGCTGTCGTGGAATCAGGTGTATCAGGAGTGCCAGATGAGCTGAAAGGGCAAGTTGCATGTGCTTTTGTTGTATTAAAAAGTGGCTGTGAACCTTCGGAAGAATTAAAAAAAGAACTCTTGCTCCATGTGAGGAAAAACATGGGTCCATTTGTGGTAATCAGTGGTATCGAATTTGTGAACATGTTACCAAAAACCCGAAGTGGTAAAATAATGAGGAGAGTAATGAAAGCAATATGGACTAAAAAAGATATTGGAGATCTATCCACGATCGAGGAAGAGGCTTCTGTTAATGAAATAATCGATGCGATCAAAAGGATGCAAAAATCCAATTAAAATGCTCAGGAAGTGAGAACTTGCGTTAGTTAAAGGATGTAAAAATGCAATTGAGATGGTCAGGAAGTGGGAACTTGGGTAAGTTAAAGGAGTGATGTAATTGAGAGATGTAGCTATAATCGGATGCGGGATGACAAAGTTTGGGCGGCTCGAAGGTAAAGGGTTAATAGACCTCTTAGCAGAGGCTTCGCTCAGGGCGATGGACGATGCTGGTGCAGGCGATCGTGATTTCGATGCCGTTTACGTCGCAAATTTTGCTGCAGGTGAACTTACGCGCCAGACCGCCATCGCCAGTGCACTTGTGGATCAACTCAGCTTATTGCCGGCAGCATCTGCCGCGTGGAAAATGGCCCGGCTTCGGGAGGTTCAGCCGTAAAAATGGGTCTTTTCGCGGTTGCATCCGGATTGGACAGATCAAGCCATTGCTGAAGAGGTGGCAAAAGAGTTGCAAGGGTGAACTTGGTGTCAAAGCTTGAATTGTGAATTAATACTTGACAATTAAGTCACTATCATTTAGGAAAATCAGTATGGGCAGAGCATAGCGAATTGAATATGAAGGCGCATTATATCACTTAATGTCCCGGGGAAACGACAGACAGCATATTTATTTAAATGACGCTGATCGAAATTTGTTTTTAGAAACGATCTCGGAAATGTCGGAACGTTTTAAAGTGGATATCTTTGCCTATGTTTTAATGTCCAATCATTATCATCTCCTGGTAAGAACCAATCGTGCAAATTTAAAAAAGGCAATGCAATGGTTTGGCACAACCTATACCCGAAGATTCAATAACCAGAACTTAAAAAAAGGTCATTTGTTCCAGGAGCGGTATAAAAGCATCCTGGTTCAAAATGATGCATATGTTACGCAGTTATCCTGTTATATCCATCGAAATCCATTAAGAGCTGGAATTGTAAGCCGTTTGATAGACTATAAATGGAGTAGCTATCCAATCTATGCCTATGCTGAGAAATGCCCTGATTGGCTATCCACTCAAGTAATTTTATCATATTTCAAAGGCTCTAATAAACATAAGCAATATCGGAAAAAGGTTCAAAGATATGCAAAGGAAGAGAAGCAACTTCTGAATTGCGTACATTAGTTTATAAGTTGACGTAGTAATTGAACTGAAGAAAAAATATTATATTATTTATATTATATAACACTTGTGTTCAGCATATCAAGCACTTTGGTAGCTTGTCTTTTATCATGAAGTTCACCGCAAATGCCCTTACTCTCACTTTAATTTAAAGCATACAGGAACTCTGACCCACATTTCAATTTTTTCATTTCCTTTTATCGCGGGTTTGAATATCCAGTCCCTGACGGATTCCCCTGCGGCTCTGTCTAAAACTTTATAACCACTGGACTTTAAAACCCTTAACTCCCCTACCCTTCCGTTTCGGTCAACCATAACCTCAAGGACTACTGTGCCCTGAAAGCCTCTTCTTCTGGCAATTAATGGATATTCAGGTGAAGGATTTTTATCATATATGGGAATGGCTTTTTTCACAGAGTTAAATCCCTGACTATCTAAGAAACTCTGTTTTGCCTCAGTGGAACTTCTATCCTTTAAAATATCTATTGCTGGTTCCTGGGTAAGGTTATTTTTTGCTGCATTAGATGATCGTATAACATGTTTTTTCTTTTCCGGTTTAGCTAAAAGCTTTTTTTTCTCTGCCTTTTTTTTATTTCTATCGACAGACACATGCTTGTTAGTAACCGGTTTAGATTCAGCTTTTTTCGGCTGTCTGGAAACCAATGTCATGGTCACAATACGGGATTTCGGCCTTTCTGAAAATCCGCCTCTTGTCCGGTCAAACTCTATCCCCAGAAAAAGCCCATGTATTCCAACAGCTATTATCGCAGCAATCAGAATTCGTTTCACGGTTGCTGCTCAGCCTCCGCCTGAAGTGAAATCCGATTCAGACCCGCCATCCTTATCTGATCTAAAATGCGGAATAACTTTTGATATGAAAGGGTTCGTTCAGCAAAAAGGAGAATGCCGGTATCCTTATCAATTTCAGCCTTTTTTTTTAAAAAACCGGCCAGGTTCTCAATGGAAATCAGCTTTTCATCAACATAAATCGTTCCGTCTGTTTTTACTGTCACGGATAGTGTTGATTTTTTTTCAATTTCTGCGGTGGAAGAAGCAGGCAGCAAAACCGGTAATGCACGATGCACGGCCATTGATAGCATTGCATATATAAAAAATACCAGCAGAAGAAAAACTATGTCAATCAAAGGCAGCATCTCAATACGCACTTTTTTATCTGTGTTCAGGTTGAGCTTCATGCATGATCCCCCTCTTTCACACCAGAGCCCTGTATCAGCTTTTCATAAACGATTTCAAGACTGGTTGCGTATTTCTCTATATTAAGTACAGCCTTTTCAATGCGAAGATTAAAGAAGTTATAAGGAAATACAGACAGAATGGCTATCCCCAGCCCGGTTGCCGTTGTGATCAGCGCCTGCGCTATTCCCGCAGTAACAGCCTGTGGGTGCTCTATCCCTGCCGAGCCCAGCGCCTCGAATGACATTATAATACCGAGAACTGTCCCGAAAATACCGAGTAGAGGCGCTACGGTAATCATGGTATCCAGCACGCCCATATATCGGCGCAACTTCCTGATCTCTTCTGCGGCAGCAGATTCCATGGCCTTGGTCATGGAAAATTTTCTGTGAACAATGCCGGTTACAAGTATTTTGATAATAAAATCTTTTGCCCCTTTTGTCTTCATTCTCACCGACTCCCAATCCCCTGCTCTGCATAACTCAAGAACCTCATCTATAAGATGCTGATTGCGATGCATATCTACACTTATCCAGAATAAAGCCCTTTCTATTATTACAGTAAGAACAAGAATCGAACAGGCCAAAAGTGGATACATGACAGGTCCGCCTTTAATGAATATTTCCAGCATTACTCCTCCAATCAATAGAATTTTTGAACAGACTTCCCCATTTCTCATATCTCTATTTTATTCTGACGTAAAGACCATTCAACAAGCTGTTCAAAGCCATCCTGAGCACACGCGGCATGTTTTTATCAGCAATGAGATTAATCATGTTTTCTATCTTTTTTCCGGCTATCTCCTCAGCCATATCACTACACCAGAGTTCAAAAAAGCCAAGATCGTTAACCAGCCCCTTTTCATAGTCATCACTTATAGCAAAAGAAGATTCGATAAAGCCGGCATAGCGGGGCTGAAGAAGTATCTCTTCAAAGGCCTTAATCAAATTGTATCTGCGGACGTTACATTCACATACGGAAATCAATTCAAAGCCACTGATTTTTCTGTCTTTCAGACGTTGAAAAACATTGCGCTGGGAAACCATCCCGTTTTGTTTATACATCGCTTCCTGAACAGCTTCATATACGGCCTTTGCAATCAGTTCCCCCATCTTTGTGTGGCCGCCGGCATTGTCAATTTCACTTCCTTTGCCCTCCACAACTATGATATTATCGGTTCCTGTTCCGGTAGCCTGATGAATGAGAGGAGTACAACTGCTTCTGATATCAAAATCCTGTAACGCTGCGGTTTTAGCCTCAGTGGCGCTGATGATGGCTCTTGTCATCGCACGCTGTGATAGCTTCATATTGGTTAAAAGAATGATATTTATGGTCCCAGGTTCATAAAACCTCCCTTCATCAACTGACATCCTGACCGCATTTGATTTAACTCCGGCAGTTACCAGGGCATATACCTTCATATCTTTAAACCGTTTTTGCTTTACCGCCAGGTTGTCCATATCCGCACCCGTAAAGATGAAACTGACTTCATCTTCCGATTTACCGATGACCTGATATACCCGCTCCCTTATTTTCTTCAATCCGAGTTTATGTCCAAGCCCCCAGCATGGAGGAGGAGAATAATGGTTTCCTACAGATATGATATGCTTGCGTTGTCCTTCGAGGGAGGAAACGACGGATAATGGTGCCTTGAATTCGACAATCAGGGTTTTGTTTACGAAATCGTGGATTCTGCTGTATACGATACGTGCATCTTTTATGTAATCAAGGTCAAGATCAAAATGACGTGATTTAAATATATGATCTTTAAAGACCTGTACTTCTTCCCTGGAAAACTCATTTTCATAAATCCTGGCGGAAAGCCATGAAACAAAATAACCGGCACGGGTGGATGCCCTGCAGGTCAGATCACAGGGAAAGTAGAATATCTTACAGTTTTTTACTGCATCCACATCCTTCCAACCCGGCTGGTTGAAAAACTTTTCGGCCGTTTCCCTGTCACCGCCACAGCCATAAATAATCTGTGGGTTAAACCTAATCCATTCCTCTTTGGTCACAAGAACAATATTACCCTTTTTGTTTAGCTCAGGAGGAATACCGCCGGCTATTCTGATATATTCATTTTGAAAGGAATCATCACCGGGGGTCATCACCGGGTCTCGCCCCATGAGGCGAATAACCCTTTTTCTCTTTGATTCCGGAATCCTTTCCACCTTCCCGGCAACAATTTGAAGCTCATTCCTTATATCTTCGATAAGCGCTTCTGCTTCCCTTTGCCTGTTAAAAATTTTGCCCAACAAATCGATATTTCGATAGATATCAAAAACAGACTTCGCATCAAGGTTGATTAATTGACATTTTTCGTTTTCAAATTTCTTTCTGATTTCTTTATGAAGACCGGATAAGAAAATCACATCGGGCTGTATCGCTTCAATAGCCTTAAGGGATGGTGAGAAGAAGCCCCCAACGACTGCTTTATGAACCGTCTCAGGCGGATAAGTGTCGTAATAAGTAACGGCCTTGACCGCATCTCCTGCCCCTATTCTGAGAATAATTTCGGTTATGCCGGGTACCAGGGAGACAACCCTCAATGGCCTTTTTGTAATTGAGATATGGTTGCCCTGAACATCAGTAAACGCTATTGGATGGGAAAATACGGGGATGGCACTCAGTAGGACTATAAAAAAAATAATGATTAATAATACGTTATTAAGAAATCTTGTTTCTATTTTCATTTATCTTCCTTCTTCATGTCTTATCTTTCTATTCCATCCCTTGATTCCACACCCTTCTGATAGTAATACTTGATCGCCTTCATCTCCGTTACCAGATCAGCCTCTTCGATAATCCGCTGATCTGCCATCCTGCCTGTAATCACCAGTTCGACATCTTCCGGCTTTGCCCGGATAAAGTCCAACAATTCCTCTCCTCTACGGAGAAGAGATTATAATGGGTGTGGCAATGTTGGCCTCATCAAGGATAATCATTTGAAACTTCCCGAAACACATGATCTCTTTAACTTCTCTAAGACCCTCCTGCGCGGTTCGGATATCTTCCTTCTTGGGTTCCCTGTAGATGAAACAGCTCATGCCGTATTGTTTCACTATCCCCTTGACAAACTGGGCGATATATACTTTCAAGCCTGCGCCGGCAGCACGCAGGACAAGTCCGAAAGCGGCCGTCGTTTTGCCTTTACCATTGCCTGTGTAAACCTGGATATATCCTTTCATTGTTTCACCCCGAGTCATTTTTTCTTTGGCAGAAAAAATACTAATAAGTACCTGAACTTCTGTTTACATTAGGGTGTTCTGCGTTCAATTTGTGTATAGGGAGGAAAAAAGCCCCTTCCTCCCCATACATACTCTATTTTAACCTTCTGCGGTTCAAAAAGTCACTTTTAAACCACCATAAACCGAGGAAGCCGGTGTTCCATAACCATACGCCTCATTATACTTCTCACCAAAAAGATTTTCGATGCGAGCAAATATCTGGAGGTACTTAGAAATATCGAAAGATCCCGATAAATTTACTAAAATATAATCATCCAAAACGACATCCTTTGTGGTAAAGGTCATTGAATCCCAATAACTATCATCCCGCTCACCCACATAGAGGACATCAAAATTGGCCGTACCACGTTTCAAGAAACGATAACATGTATTAAAGCCAACCTTGTTCAGGGGACGCCGGAGCAAACGTTTACCATCATTATCTTCAGTATCCGTATATGTATAATTCAGCTTCAGAGAGAGATCATCAAAAGGTGTTATCTTAATAAAGGATTCTACACCTTTGGTCTTGGCCTCGTCGACATTATTATAGCCATTATCCCAAACGATAAGATCGTCAAACGCATTGTAAAAATAGGTAATTCCGATGTTTATCCAATTATTGAAAAGGGATTGTTCTACTCCTATATCCCAACCCTTGCTTTTTTCTGGATCAAGGTCAGGATTTCCACCAGAACCGCCCCAGGGATTAACGTAGTATAGTTCATTGAGACTGGGAGCCCGGAAACCGGTTCCATAAGATCCTTTAAATTTAGTGCCCAAATCCTTCAATAAAAAAGCTTGAGTAATTCGGAATGTGGTCTTACTACCAGCTTCCTCGTGGTCGTCATAGCGCATACCAATGGTGGTAAAGGAAAAACCACCCAATTTTACCTGGTCATGCACAAAAAAGCTGTTTGTATAAGCCGACTCATCCAAGTCTTCGTGGTCATCCATCTCCTCCTTCTCGTATTCCAGCCCCAATGTCAGTGTATTGGTTTCATGCAGATAAAAGTTGTTCTGCCAGGATATTTCGTGTTTTTTACCATCATAGCCATAATCATGAATACCGGTCCATAGTGCAGGATCATTATGGTAGTCACGGCTATAGTTGTTATAACCATATGTAAGTGTATGTTCCCAAAGATCATCAAGAAGAGTCGTATGTGCCTGAAATCGATAGAAGGCGTTTTGCTCTTCAACATGATAATCTTCCACATCTTCAGAAGAATAATCCAGATGAGTACGACCTTTGTAAAAACGGGTAGTGAAATTCAGATCAGTATCTTCGGAAAGATTGAAACCAATACGAATCGACCCGGCAGTGTTTTCCCATTTGTCATCTTCCTTGCCATCATCGAAAGCAGAAAATCCATCACTGCTGTTATGGGAAAGTGACAGTGAAGCATTGAATCGTTCACTGCCCATACTTGCTCCGGCAAACTCTTTCCAGGTTTTGTAAGAACCCCCTTCGCTTCCCATATAGAATTTGGGCTTGTCTTCCCCTTTTTTGGTAATAATATTAATTACTCCTCCCATGGCATCAGCGCCGTAGAGGGTGCTTTGAGGGCCTCGGAGAATCTCGATCCGCTCAATATTGTCTACGGTAAGATTGGCATAATTAAAACCTCGATTCATACCTGTGGGATCATTCACCTTTATCCCATCAATGAGCACCAACGTATGGTAAGAGTTGGCCCCTCGTAAGAAAACTGAAGTCATCTGACCTGGCCCACCACTGGAGACTACATCCAGCCCAGGTGTTCCCTTGAGAACTTCTTTAACCGTAGTATAGCCTTTGGCCTCTATATCCTTTGCCGTGATTACGGTAGTTGAGCTTCCTACTTTCTCGGTAGGGGTTGGAATCTTTGTTGCGGTTACCACCACCTCTTCCATTGTTACCGAATTGCTCCCTTCCTGCGCAAAAATCGGTACAGGCAAGACAAAAAACATAAATACTAATAATACTGTCACACAATTTAACAACTTCTTCATTTTTAATTTCTCCTTTCCCCTCGGTTGGAAATGTTATTTAATCCGTCAGATAAGTCTCCTGGCTTGCGGCTAAACCTACTCTCCACGCCTTCCTAATCCCCATTTTGGAAATCAGTGGCATTTAAGTGGATCTTATTCCGCCCACAGTTGCGGGGCAGCGCCGGCATTTGACCGGCTTCCTTGATCTGACAGATTGCAAAAAAAATCCCCGGACCGATGAATCGATCTGGGGATTGCCTTTTTTATCCTCAAACGCTTGCTGATTAGTCCCCCTGTCCGCGAGGTTGCCAAACAATCTTTCAGGCAGGTCTTCTGGCTTTCGGATCACACTACTTACCGCGCCTTCCCATCCAATTGGACAGTGACATTTTGCGGTTTTCGTCCCCGATTACAGCGACGGGCTCGCTCCCGATTTTCACGGGATTTCCTTTTATGCCTTAAACCTAAATTGAGCAATTTTTTGCGAAGAAATGTACCGAGATATTGATGCAGCAAGGTTTGCGAAAAGCGTAGGCATACCAATGGATATGTCGAGACTTTTCGCAAGTCCTTGATGCGCAAGAGATTGGTGCAAGTCGAGTAAAAAATCGCTCAATTTAGGTTAAAAGCACCTGAAATCAATTTTTAAAATTACACTTTTCCATGAATACGTCAATGAAAAAAACAAGAATTGTTTTTCGTTGCTCCCAATGTTATGGGTATGTAAGACACTCCAAAAGAGAGTTTCGGTATTACGCTTCCTGTCTTCTCTTTCCAGTATTATATCTTCAGATAGAGATCCTTTGCATCAAACGCTTAAGTTCTTCTTCGATAAGCCTTAAAGCTTTGCTAAATTCGCATCAGAAATTGATGTTGCCACATCACAATCAACCCCAATTGTTTCAAAATGACGCGCTCCAAAGTTTGAAAAACGTGGGTAAATGCATTTGCCCTAAATTAGCCCCTTTTTTTTCAGGATTGTTTCGTAATCCTTTCAAAAATTTTCCCAATCTCATTCTTTTTTATCTGCATTCGATGATTTCCTCCAGATACTGCAACCACTTTCGAGGCAGAGCGCCAAGATTCTCTTTATCTTCCATCAAATCCTCAAAAATCTGAATAATTTCGTCGGAAAGCAAGTTTATGGCTTCAGAAGCGGTATCGGCATAAGAAAAAGCCTCTATATCATCAAAACTCGCAATCACTTTATCTTCTTCAAATTCCAGAGTAACGTAGATGGGAGTTTTTAAGTGATATTTAGGATGCTTTAAGGAATTAAGCGGAATAATTCTGTATCTCGTGTCAACTGCATAAATAATTTTTTTACTAAGATCTTTATACTGATCAGGTGTTAGAATGCTTTCTTGCATGCGACCCTCCTTTCAAAAAAACGCAGTAACTGCTCAGGTGTTTAGGCTGAAGCCCTTTTAAACGCTCACCCTGATTATCCAGGATTTTTGTCTTGAACCGTGTGATTTTCAAACCTTGTTTGGTTCTCTTAACTTCAATCTCAACAGCTTTCTTAGCTTTTCAACACGGTCTTGCTTTCCTTCAATCCCAAGCCTTGAAATGTACCCGTCCAGATCAATCTTTATGAAAAAATCGGGATTAAAACTCCTTCTTACCTTGTCTTTTCCGCCTTTCCAGCAGCACCAAACTTCGAGCTATAGTCCCGGTTACAAACGTGACTCCCCTCTGAAATTCGGACAAGGCTTTGATCTCAACATTAATTCGGATTTCACACTAACATGAGTCAAGAGCAGACCTGACCCCCTGCTTCTCAGGACGATATTGAACTTTTACTTTTGTATCCTTTTTGATTTGCATTGGGAGAGTCAGGTTTAACAATAGGCCGGCAGATATTATTTCAGTAAAATTTTAAATATTTGTGTGCGGGCGAAGATATGCTTAATATTCAAAGCGGTAAAAATTGCACACGATTTATCAAGTCTTCGGGTTCGCCAGCTTTTGAAATGATCTCCAGATCGTTGATGCAAGCGCCGATAGAAATTTGCAGTTGGTGGGAATAGATCACCCCGCCAAAAGTAACTCCTTCTTTTTGTCGTCTGGTTGCCTCGGCGATTAGATCATCGTCTTGTGTGAAAAGTGCTCGACCCAATTCAGTAGCTCGATCCAATAATGCTGGATCGTTCATATCATCAGCGCTGTCTTCATAGGCTGTAATAACATCTATATCACGTAAAAGCGAAGTCCCTCGGTTATAGCTCGCGGCACATTATGATCCATATAGAGCGCAAGCATAATCAGATCAATCCTTTGGATTTCAGCCGGGCAGCAAGAGGCGTTTGTTCTGTAATTTTCCGGATCTGATTTACAAAAGCAAGCCTTTGTTCGATATCCCGATCAAGCACATCCCGATGATCCCAGTAGTAGGCTAATGCCGAGTATATTTGCCCCAGGGTAAGATAGAGATGCTGGAAATGCAGTTCTTCCGGACTCCAGCCATAGGCTGTTTTTTCCAGGACTATCTCAATTACCTTCATGTTTGTCCCTGCAATAATGGGGACGCCTTTTTCGTCTAAGACCACATGTTCATATTTTGTTTTTGCAGAAGTCAAAGGCATAATTGACACCTCATATTAAGGAATTTTCTATATTCATATATATCATGAAATTAGATATCTATCCAACACAATTATTAAGATCCAATCTGTACGCCGGTGCCAAGCTCAGGACGGTATTGGACTTTTACTTTTGTATCTTTTTTGATTTCCATTCAATCATTTCCTTTTATTCGCTTATAATATTCCGATATCATTTTCTATCTCGTTAATTTCCTGTTCAATATTTTTAACTTCAATTAAATCTTCCCATGCAGGATGTTCCGGCGCACTGCCTTCTGTGATCTTCTGATTTAATTCTTCTGCATTTGAAGCCTGGTATCTGGCCAGAATTTCAAAACGTTCTATCTGAAACAATCGTTGTTTTTCTTTAAGATTTGTAATTACGCTCGAACGAATAAATTCTTCAGCAGATACAGCATATTTTTGGGATATTTTTTCTACCTGAAAAAGAGTGCTCATAAAATCTCCTTTTCTGAATAAACAAAACCGGAAATCCCCTATAATTTTTTAAAAAAAATCAATTCATTCAGCGCAAACTCCATATCTTATATAATCCGTTTGCCCATTCTTTAAGAGACCGCCCGGCAAGTTCAGTATCACTTAATTCCCTGTCCTGGTGGGCAATATATTCATTCCGAAAAGTATATATAGAATCTATTGCCGAAAACAGATCGGTCTGCGCAATATCGGCAAACCTGTTACGCACACTTTTAAAAACACCTTCTATATTTCTTCGAGTTGTTCGCGTATCATCAAGGCACCAGCGTAAAAGACCTATTGGCATTAATCCGTTCTGATCGACAAGGGTTCTCTCCAGATTTTTAGCCTGCCTCTGGTAAAAATTTACCTCGCTTGTCGGTAAATCCGATAAGTCAGGGTGAAAATAATCATACTGGATCCCTCTGTCCGCAGGCACATCATCTTGAAGCATTCTCAGAAGCAGTCCTTTTGCGGCCTCATCCATAGGCCCGAGAAAAGGTGTAAACACCGGAGCAAAAGACACGTCCTCTTTTTTCTCAAGAAACTGATAAAGATTATTCGCCTGTTCTATTGCTTTCTGATATCTGGTTGGCAGAGCGGTGAACTTTTCTTCTGCAAAAAATGCAAAAATACCTGATTCTTTCTCTGGTTTCGGATCTCCAAAAGGCAGACTTAACTGTGGTTCGCTGACTTCATTTAATAATTGCTTAAGTGATGGCTTGCACATCCTTAGCAGGCTTTTAAGTTTATTATCACTAAGCTCTTTAAAAACATCTTGCGAAACATAAAGATAGAGCCATTTAACATTATCCTGAGATGATGCTTCACACCATGCGAGAGCAGCCCTTGCCTTAAGCGGAACGTCACGATCTTCACGCCCTTTAGTCTCGATCAGGATATACTCTTTTGCGCTTATCCGAACAATAAAATCCGGCGTATAAAACGAGAGCCTCCCTTTTTCCGAAAGATAATCAATGCGAAGCGCCTGGGGCCCGGCATTTTTACAAAACGCTTTAACATCCGGTGCATGGTCAAGGAACCTGCACATAAGCACTTCCAGCGCACGATTACACGGAACAAGATTAAAAATGGTATGCGTAGCAGGAATTGCCGGGTTATGTTCTGAATGCGTTACCTGAAAAGGTTTCCAATTAAAAACAGGGAATCCCTTGCCCCGCGGTTTTCTATTTTCTTTAATAGTTGTGCGGGAAAGAATAAGCGGTACAAATACAGCCCGGATATGTTCCCTTACATCGCTATCAGCAAGGCGGCTTACCAGCCGCTGGTCAAAAAGCGCTGCCTTTTCTTCAAATAAAATTTCTGTGATAAAAGTTTCTAAAAGAGGAGCCAGAATTTTGTGAGAACCGCGAAGTCCGGCAATCCGTTCAAGTTCTTCTCGATAATATGAAACAGCGCCTATTCCGCTTTCAAGAAGAGGAAGGCTGATTTTCATCTTTTCCACCACTTCATTGGTCAAAAGATGACGTCCTTCATACTTTATCTCGTCTTTTCCCTTGCTGCCGAGGGGCAAGGGATCATGTCCGGAAAAAGCCTTTCGAACATCTTCGACAGTCAGATTTTCTAGAACCGAAGTTCTCGTGAAACCAGGAGAGACGTCGGGTAGAACAATATCAAGTCTGTTTAAATCCTTATTCTCCCTGTCGGGGAATATTGTAACCGTGCTCTTTGGAACCTTGTCAACATCAACCACCTCAATCGGAACGCCTTCCTGGCTGAGTTCATGCTGATAAAGGCTTACAAATGCGTTATGCTCAACAACAGTAACAAGTTCAGCAGCCCCGCCTAGAGAAGTCATGCGCCTTAAACCGCGTCCCAGGGTCTGTTCCGGCAAAATATTAGCCTTTGCAGTATAGGGACGAAGTGGAACAATGGTTGTAACATTGCGGACATCCCAGCCTTCCCTGAGCATAAGGACGGAAACAATACACTGGTATGGGCTTTTGCCTGAATCAAGATCGCGGGACAGTTCACGCAGAGCTGCAAGATCATCTTCTTTGATTTCCTTTTCACTTTCGACAAAGGCCGGATAACCTCTTTTTTTGCCGCCGATCCACTTTATTTTACCTTTCAGGTTTGTATGCAGATTGATAGTCTTTCCATTTAATTGATCAAATAAAGGATCTATATTTAAACGGTTTGCAATCTGATTCGCAGCCTCAGTGTCATCCGCCATAACAAAAAGCAGCGGCTTTTTACCGCTCTTCTCCCACTCCTCTTTTGATTTAAGCCATCTCTGGTATCCCATCATCAAGTGCTGTTGAAAACGTTCCGAAGCATCCTTACTATGACGTTCTGACAACCCTTCGCCGCGCCCGATAATCGGGATTTTTACAATTCCTGCGTCCACAGCTTCCCCAAGAGGTGTGTCGCAAACCACATGCTGAAAAATGCGGCCATGATTATCTTTTGGTGTTGCTGAAAAATCGAGTTGCGCAACAAGCCCTCCTCTTATTTTACCATTGATTTCATTGTGCAAAAAGCCGATGGCTTCATTCCATGCCGATCCAGGATCCCAAAGATGATGAGCCTCGTCGTTTAATATCATTATGCGGTCATGACCTGTAATCCGCTTTCGAAGTTCCCTGCCCGTATCAAGGGCTTTTTGTCTGGAAACAGCCGGCCCCATCCAGTCGTATGTTTCAGCATCCCCTTTTTTTCTGCGTTTGTTTGTGTCATATAGCCTGTGAATGTTTGTAAGGTAAAGCGTACCGCCGGTTGACGCTCCGCTTGCCTGATCCTGCAACACTACGGAAAGATTCCAGTCTCCGCGCCATGCAACCGGAATTAACGGATCCTTGACAAAAATAATTCCATTGCCAAAGTCTTCCTTCAGACGTTCAAAAACCGTCAGATTCGGCGCAATTACAACAAAATGTTTTGTCATTGGAGAATCGCTCTCCCGCAAGGCATGAAAATAACTCCATACAACGGCAAGACTCATGATCTTTGTTTTGCCGGCGCCTGTCGCAACTTTGAATGCATATTTGGCCCACTGGTCATCATCCGGGTTTACGCCGAGCGCGGCGGTTTCCCTGTCTTCCCCTCCAAATTCAGCAATGGTAGCAGACAGATTTCTTGTTCCCCTGACCTCAAAAAGATAAATCAGCGTTTCAATCGATTCCCGCTGGCAAAAATAATAGCGAAACGGAAGACGCTCACCGTTTGGAGTTTCAACAATATGATCCTGTTCAAACCAGTGGTAAAGCAGCTCTCGCGTTGTATCGGAAGCGCCTGCATAATCGCTTTCCCGCCAAACTTTTAAAAAAGTCCTAAGGTTCTGTGCAATGGAAATGACGGAAGGCCTGCGTCCTTTGACAACCTTTGCGGGTTGACCTTTTTCAGAGCGAACCCTGTGAAAATTCGGTTCTTCGTAAGGTGCGTAAAGAGGCTCAAGAGCGGCAAGGTTGATGACAGGGCCGCTCATATTTTCACCTCAACAGTAATGCTTGTATCACACCCGAAAACATCAATTACCTTGATACAGGCGGTATGTTTTCCTTTCTTGGAATATTTGTCATAACCAAAATCGCTTACTGTCTTAAGGGATCTGTTCTTGCGGGTACGAAAATCCTGCCAGTTATGCTCAAAAGGCTTTCCCTTGTGCCAGTCAAAATCAACTGCCCAGAAATCAATGAAGTCAAATCCGCTTTTCATGGCTCTGTCTTTCAGTACGTCAAGCTCTTTGGATGGAACTTCCGCGAGACTTGGAAGGAATTTTGTAAGCTTGATATCAACCTTTCGCTTACCGCCTTTACTTCTGTAAACAGGCTCTGCCTCAAGAACAGCCATTTCAAGAAACGGCGGAGGGCTGGTTCTGTTTTTTTCCATGATCTCACGGGGAATCGGAATGAGCTTTATTTTTATGCTATGAGCTGCCTCCAGTTCATGGCAGATAAGACGCAAATCCATCTCAAATTCCCATGCAAGACAGTGGACCTCCCTTGCTCCTGCCTCTTTTGCAGCCTTTACCACAGAACGTAATTCATCGCGTGTAAAGATGCTGTCAATCCCGTCCACATGCACAAAAGCCCTTCCTTTGCGACCGTGCAAAAGTCCCGCGGCATTCGGCAAATGTTCCGCCCTGTAAAAATCCATGACAACCCTGCGATGTTCTTCATCTGCGCCTTCAAGACGCTCTTTTTGCCACCACTGCCGTTCATAGCGGCCGAGGTTGTAAACATCAAATGATCGGTATTGTTTGCCTTCCTTGTAGAGTGTTCTCTGGAGTTCGATGAGACGTTTGCGGGAAAGATGAACCGGAAACCGTCCAAGATCACATCCTATCCATTTTCTTCCACGACTTTCAGCCGCCAACAGCGTAGTTCCAGTACCGCAAAAGACATCCATAACTATTGAATCTTCATTAGAAGCGAGATCAATAATACGTTGTAGTAAATCAATGGGTTTTTGAGTTCTAAATCGTGTGTATTCGCTTTTATTAGCTGGTTGCAAACAACGTAAGCGCCATATATCATCTATAGTTCGATGCTCACTAGTATAAGTAACGACTTTTCCATCAAGGCCAATTATATTTTGTATCTGTCCATTTACCTTTTTATATTTAAGTTTAGTAACCGGCTTTTCTCTTTTTTCCTTAAGTGGATGGTGGATTTGACGCCCTTGTGTTTTTGCATATCTGAAAATGACATCGTGTGCCCGCGGTAAAATATGCTTCCTGCTATCGTGAAGTTTGTTGTAATAATACCAAATTATTTCATTTAAAAAGTTCTTCTTTCCAAAAACATCATCAAGCAATGCTCGAATATACTGACCTACATGCCAATCACAATGAACAAAAAGTGAGCCTTCTTCGGAAAGTAAATCTCTTATTAGAATGAATCGTTCATACATCATTTGTAGATATGAATCGACACCTTTACCCCAAGTATCTTGATATGCGACTTGTTCTAAAACTGATTGATCCTTATGCAATTTTTCATCACGATCACCAATTATAACGTCACAAGTGAAATCAGAGCCAACATCATAAGGCGGATCAATATAAATCAGATCTATCTTTCCCTTGAACTCCTTTAACAGACTTGCCATCACCAGCTTATTGTCGCCCCAGATAAGCAGGTTGCGAAAATCGTCCTGGTGCGCCTTGACAGGATCAAACAATTTGTCCTGTACATACGCGCGTGAGGCAGGTTCATCCACAGTCTCTATCTTCTGAAGCGGCATGGCACATCCTGCAATATCCACAGCCCGCCGTTTGCCATACTCATCATACTTCCCTTCCCAGATCAGTTCGGTCTTCATCTGCGAAAATGGATGCGGGTTGTCCAGTCCCCAGCGTATGTTGTCAGCCATATACTGCTCCCAGTTTACCTTTAATAATCAAAAGTACCCACCAACATTTCCAAGAGTTTCTATAAAACGTTTTTTCATTTTCATAAAGCCGCTTTTCATTTGATTTTGCACTACATAGCACATAAGTCCAAGGCATGCGGATAAAAAAGTTTGGGATGCTGATTTGATGGGGTTGAGCGCCAGCGCCAGCCCCCCCAGTCATCGTCCAGCACATAGTTAGCGAATTATTCTTCCAAAATTTCACGAACTTTATAAACTGCTAATAGTTGACAAAGACAAACTATAGCCGCAATCACAATGCACGTAAGTAATAAAAGACCAAGCAAAAAAGCTGATATTTTCTTACTAAATACCCATATGCTTATTGATATTACACCACAGATTAAACAGGTAAATATAGATAGTAGAGCCCGAAATTTGAGCTTCCAGTAATCGCTCCATTCATACAATATTTTGTTAGATCCGTCTGATTTTGGCTTAAGAATCTTATTTGACATTTGCACTGCGGCAGCAAAGAAAACTAAGGGGATGGTGGGGATGTATTTCAATATATCTGAATTATTTCTAATCTGGTGCCCCAAGCTTTCAAACCATGAAGGCCAATAATAAGATAGCAAAATAATGATCAAAAGCGCTATCATTTCATATGAAACTAAAATGATACGTAATATTTCAAGAATCCTTCTCACATTTCCACCAATTGTTAATTAATGCTCCATGTGTCTTTCTTCTTTGACTTTTTCAAAAATTTTAATGGCTATTTTGTATAGGTCATATGGCTCGGGTTCTCGATCAAATATGAAGTTTCGTATAGTTTCTGATGTTTTTATTATTACCATTTCTCCATCTCGTTTCCCTTTTACAATTCCCCGCCCATAACCATCCGCAGCCATTAAAATTGCGGCATCTCCAATTGGTATTTCCTTTTTTATTGGCAATTCTTTGCCTTCATAATCAGCTATTTCTTGGATATGTTTAGGCAAGTCAGTATTGAGTGGTGTTTCATTAGAGCTTTCCTCTTGAATTCTCATTTTTTCAGATCTTCTGAAATCTATGTATTCTTTTAGAGATTTCCATAGATGCCCGAACATAGGATTGGGGGGATAGACCCTCGCTGATATCCCATAGATACCTTCAAGTTTCATCAATTTAATCGCAAAAGTTCTTAGATCTGAAATAGGTTCAATATGGCAATTGACAAAAAAGTCATGGTAAGTTTTTCGAATTATAGAACAAAACCTGCTTATAAAAGTTTTAACTTCTATTTGATTGTACACATGAAGGAAGGCAATTCCTGAATGGCTTGGGATATATACAAATGGGCTTGATGCTAAAATAAGATTTGGCTCAAGTAATTTTTTTGCGGCTTTCTTTTCAGTGTCAACAACGGTTACTTCTGCATCTGGTGAATATTTACTGAGGCGACCAAAAACAAAATGATCACCTCCTTTATTATATTCTATGGTGTCAATGAACGACCAAGCATTACCACGGATGACTATTGGAATAGGGTTTTTAATTGCATTTATGACTTTACCTTTATCAAGGACTCCTAATGTTGTGATTCGTCCAAGGTAATAAGTCCCCCTGCTTGCCATATTTCAGACTCCTATTAGATAATTGGTCATTGATATTTCTTCATCGACAACTTGGCGCTAAGGGCTGGCAAAAGAGCGCAGCGGATTTGACAGTCCTTGTTCATCGCCTTGTTCGGCAGTTAAAGGGTTTTAAATTTCTGTTCAATCAAAATTAAAATCAAACAGAACCTTGTATTCTTTGGCATAGTTCAATTATCAGGTTATAATCCAATATTTGGATGAAGTTCTGTTGCGGTATTACGTCAAAAGCAATATCACGGCATGTAGTGAGAAGATCGTAAGGTTCTTCTTCAATATTTGCTACCATGTGAACAAATAACAAAACTGCCAATATATTCGTGTTAAGGAGGTTGTGCCATAAGTCTCTATACTTGGCCAAAAAGGAATTCGAAATAACGGTCAGCTTTGGACGGATTTCATCTGGAGATTTGATTTTCAAAATCATTTCTTCTTTACCAGTCAATTTATCTATCGAGAGGCAAACGATCCCCTTAAGATTTGGTCTTGATCTCATTCTCTTGTAAAACTGAGTAGCGGCTTCAGAAACATTGTCTCTCACCTTCTTTTCACTATGGAGCCTTTTGCACTGAACGTTGAATTTCGTTTTCTTAAAGACGAAGTCAACATCATCAAATCCAGTAATTTTAGCACCACCCTTCTTGAATTTAGACGCGGCCTCTAATTCAAAAAGCGTATTTCTGGGTTCAATATTACCCGCATGAACATCCTCGTCCCACGAATGGTAGGGGCCTTCAAGCATTTTTTTTAGTTTTGCTCTGGGATGTACATGACTTTTTTGTATCTTGAAAGCCTCATGGATCTCAATAAAAGAGGACGCTTCGGTTAATGCACGCCAGAGTTTTAGATTACCGTATTTTCCAATTAACTCCTCAACAAGGTTGTTATTGTGATGCTCAACAATCTCTTTGTTCAGCCGTAAAATCTCATCAAATCGTGTATTCTCAGTTTCAACTCTTATATTACTCAGCCACTGTCCCGCTTTTTCCAATTTTTGGAACTGATCCTCAAAGGTGATTCTGTTAAACCTGAAGGTCATAATGGACTTTTATCCTTCTGATCCCCAACATTTAGTATGCTGAATTCTCGTATACTCGATATACAAAATTCTATTGTTGGCAATATCTGAGACGTCCTGGAATATAATTGCATCAAGGTAAATTTATCAGCTCTTCTCTAAGTTCACCGAACGTAGTATCGGTTTCAAGAAAACCCTTCAGAAGCCATTCCAGCCATTCATCAAAAAGTAAAAGTGCATCGGCACTAAGACAATAGTCTAAAAGCTCCATTGAATCTTGACTGCGGCCAACTGGCTGCAGGTGATCCAATCTCATGACCGATTCTTCAGTACTTCCATTGATTGGTAAGAAATCCCACATATACTGCGGATATTCACACCGTCGGATTCTTTTTACAAATTCCGGTTTAAAACCAGACCTTTTTCCACCTTCATCAGCGCCGTAATACGGAGCAACTATTATGGTACGCGATGTCTGCCATTTAGCTTTTCCTGCTGTCAGAATCCTGTCGATTTTAGTTCCACCACTGCAAACAATAAGACCGGGGCGTTTTTTGGCTCTATATACCGCTCTTACTTCTTTTTTGTATTGAGGCAATGCTGCAACAGGGAGTTTTGGGTATCGTAGCACACTTCGTATATCAAGGGGGGCAATTTTTACAATGGCAGTATTATGCTCTGTGGGTTCATCCCTGCCGACAGGAATAAGTGTGAAAGGAGTTTGGGCAACGTGAGGGGCAAAAAATTTAACTAACCGGCCTCGTTTATAATCTCGGGTACTATCCTTTTCCCACCAGGGAGTCGGATATAGCACACCTTGAATTGAATCATCCGGGTACATCTGGATCAAACCTTGCTTTTGATTTCCAAACACTATCTGCGATAATAAGAGTTCCTTCCAGAGGTTCTATTGGCTCTCCGGCAAGTGAATCAAGATAGTTCACACCTTCAAAAAAAACATCATCGTACCTTGGAGGTGTTGGGATAAATCTTACTTGTTTCTTTTTCTTATTCAATCTTTCTTTTAAACGTATTTTTATAGCGGAAAGCTTTTCTTTTCTCTTTTTTAGTTGGCGAGTGCTTAAAGGAATAGAAATTGTGTCCTCTTCTTGCGCTTGTTCAGATTCTTGAAGGTTGGATTTATGAAGTGTAAAGTCTAATGTCTCTCCTGGTGAAGCTTGAAGCATCGGCGCTGTTTTATATACAAAGTGTAGAAGCCCTTCGGTATCTGATCCAAATTTATGTACCGAACTCTGGATGGCGCCGGAAAGTATGATGCTTAATTTGCTGTCCAGTTCGTCGTGCAGTTCATCATTTTGAATCAACCATCGAACACAATCTTTTTCATACTTTGTGCTGGGATATACCTTCTTTTCCGCTCCGATTGCAAGTAGAGCAGGTTCAATCCTCTGATCTAATTCCTTTTCCCAAGGACCGAAATGGTAAAATTTCCAATTAAGCCCTGTATATGTTTCTCCATTATGATGCTCCGAATAGGCCAAATCTGCAAGGTATAGATATTTAATAAGATGGATTATCCCGAGTTCGCGATTACCCCAATCTTCTTGCCCTGCCGTTAAAAGTGTATATTGAAGCAGCAAATCAATTTTATGTGTATTGGACTTTTTCATAATATGAAAAATATCATAATGCTAAGAAGATGTATAAGTAAACAAATGCAATTTTATAAGGGGCTCGGAAAAATAAATAAAAAATTCCATCTTATTCAACATAGTGTATCGGTATCTGTAACAATCAAATTAAGTTTTTTCAACCTTTTCGGGAAAATTGAACAAAATAGGACATATAACCCTCCCGCCTTCTTTTTGTTAATCCTCCCAATAGGCAAAGAAGAAACTGGGTGGCTGATTGACTCAAGTAGTCCCCACATGTTGTGGTTTTGACACGTACATGGCTTTCACCGCAGGGGAGCGCGTGGTCACGGCTTGCTGCATGAGCCGGTAGAAGAGCTTGCCGCGGTGTATTGTGGTCACTTGAGTCAATCAGCCACCCAGTAAGAAGAAAGACACTCCATCGGATTTTGGATTTCTGATTGAATATCGGCCCTAAATTCTTTCTTCCGGTATCGTATATTTCAGATCGATGTGATCAGTCTTATTTATCCCATGAAAAATATTCTGCGCAGGTGCCGGCATATTATCCCAGGTTTTTCCAAAAAGTAATCTTCCGTCTGCTCCCCAACCGCCCCATTGTTTGAAAAAAGGATAAGTATCGTTAAACCTGCCCTTCAGTCCTTCGAAAAGAAAAAGCCCTGAAGATTTATTTGAAGATGAAAACCGGACATTGATTTCATCCAGGACTTTTTTGATATCCGAAGTAGGATAGGTAAGTTGAAAAAAATCATCAGGCCGGGCCTCGATTTTGGTTCTGGATTCATCTTTCAGGTTCGCCAGATCGATAATTCCTTCGATTCCCTCTTCGGAAATAGTCTCTTGCCGTGGTTTCAGAAATGCGGAGTAGCCCATTGAAAACCTTTTACAAAAAATGAAGAATTAACATTATGAACAGGATCGCCTGGATTATAATTACAATATTAAAGCGTAGATAGCGGTTTATGGCAAATATTCTGTATTGCACATAAAACATCAAAGCGGAAGTTTATTATATCGCAGTTTTGCACTACGCAGGTTTTGCCTCCAGACGTTTCTGCGCCGATTCAACCGCTTTGTGAAGCTTCTGCTCCAGCAGTTCACGTTTCGGCAGCTCGGTCATGTATTCGGCTACCTTGATGCCGGCATTGAGGCTCATGGTTTTAATTACCCTTTTTTAAATTTTGCGTTAATTGTTACGTGTTAAAAGCATAACTTAGACGCAATCTATATTTTCTGGTTTATACATATATATCCGATAGTTTTGAATGCATTGCGAGGCATATATTGCGTCTAAATTGCGTCTAAATTGCGTCTGGCAGTTACCTTTTTCTCGGATACCACCTGCCTGCATTTGTGCGGCCGAGACAGTAAACTAAATTATCGCGTTTTATTTCTCGTAATAATGTTTGAACCTGATTTCGACTTAATGAAGGCAGCACATCCATTAGTTCTTTTAAACGGCTGCCGATTTTTTGGTTATCACGAATATGTTTTAATAACAGTTGCTTATTAGTTTCTCGGTCCAATCCTCTTTTTCGCGTATAAACGCCTTTCCGATTGGCAAACTCGAATAAATAACGCTCCTTAGTTTATAAGTTTATATTGTTAAGAAGTGAATATTGGTTTTCTTTTGCGATTTTTTCACCGTAGCGGGTAAATTACGAGCTGTTCAAATATTCTCACGTGGTTGTTAAAGCCCACCATATTTCAAAAGGCCGCAGCTTTTAGCCGTCAGTGTGGAACGGCTTCGCCCGCTTCTTGTTTTGAGAGCGATGGCCTAACATATAACCAGCTACAGATATAGCATGTTTGGTGACAAAATTCCTGCGATGCAGTTTGATACGTTCAATTTCGTGCAGAACCTTCATAACTCCAAATTGATGCCCTCGATATCCGGTTTTATCCAGTTGATATAATTCGTATCCTGTATCGCACATAAAACATCAAAGCGAAAGTTTATAATATCGCCGTGCACTATGCAGGTTTTGCCTCCAGCCGTTTCCGCGCCAATTCAACCGCCTTGTGAAGCTTCTGCTCCAGCAGTTCACGTTTCGGCAGTTCTGTCATGTATCAGCACGTTTTTTAAATGTAATTTAAGCCAACCGCCGGTGTTCAAACCTCTTTGACCTCATATGCATAATAACGATGGGATAAGATATGCTTTGTTTCCTTCGTCTTACCAACTGATTCAATCACCTAATTTGTCCAAAAAACGCCAAGTAATTGCCAGAATCGCCAACTAATCGCCAACTAATCGCCAACTCGCTTCAGAATATAATGCGTATTTCTTCCTTTTCCTCTTAAATCCAGTATATTTTTTTCAACGAGTTCATTCAGGTCTTTCCTGGCACCTTCATCGGAAAGTCCTGACAGTTTACGTAAATATTCTTCCTGAATTCCACAAGGAAGCCACTCTGATATTCTTCGAAATGAGGCTGCGGAATATCTGCCAAAGAGCAAAAATTCAGGATCTTTCCTGCTCGTAGAAACAACTTTCAAAACAACATTCCTATATCAACAACTTACCTTCACTCAAAAAGACTTTTCTGAGGATCAGGAGGACGTTGACCTTTGTCCATTTCCTTTTTCACCCACTTCAGAACCTCTTTTGCAATCTCGATTGCTTTTCTAAGGTCCTCTTCATCCACCGGT
>JAJSZT010000049.1 GCA_030272815.1 Deltaproteobacteria bacterium | reverse complement strand
ATGCCAAAAGGAGATCTCTATAGCGATGGGCCGAGTCGACAATTGCCCATGCATATAGCATGGCCTCCGCACTGGAAATTAATTGATTCTTGTCAGAAATGCGAGATACGCTCTGTAGTGACACGTTTAGCCGCTTATATGCGATCTGTGCCATTTCGACCGAATAGCGAAGTCCATCGAGAAATAAAACTTGACGACGAGAGAAGTCATGTGGAGGGTTTTGAAGTGGTGAGTATTCAGTCGTGACTGTAGTTGCCATCGGTGCTCCTGTTTGGGCTAACGTCTGAACTGAGTTACGGCGCTATTGCCTTTGCCTTACTCAGGCTTTCCCGTGAGCGTACAAGCGTCTTCCGTTAGCTCCAGTGAGTTGTTATGTGGTCTTAATTATTTTTTATATCTGTTTCAATTTCTGCTATAAACTCAGAGTGTTTACTTGCTTCATTGATTGCTGCTATGCCTTTTGTAGCTCGATTTATTGCTTGCCATTGCATTTCTTTTCCACAACTAAAACATGTTTTAGGTGGAATGATATCTCCAACCGGAACAACCCATTGAGCCCCACACTTACATGAGATTTTTACGCCTTTTATTTCTGTAAGATTTGTAACCGAAACTGTTTTTGTCATAATATCTCCTTTATTGTGAAGGGAAAACATGTTCCATTGCGAATTTCGCAAGTATTTTTTTCAATATTTCTAAAGAAAAAATTCCACCTTTTTCTTTTACGACATCCTTGGCTTTATTCCAAATGGTTTCGTTTTTTGCAGCGTCCAAGAAGTCGTGTCCTTGCCATGTGAGTCTATTAGTTACCCACTTGGTTGTAAGGCCATGCTTTATTTCTCTTCCTTCTATCAAGCCTGCATTATATAGTATGGCAATATGATAATTAATATCATCGGGCGGATAATTTGGAAACGCTTTTGCGCCTATATTACCATCCATAGTTTCTTTATCTTCTAATTTTTGCAAAATTTCTTTTATAAGTTCCATATTTCGTCTCATTATAACTATCCCCCGCTTGATAAACCCGCAATATAAAAAGAGGGGAAGCCGTTGCGGGATACGGTTTTCGGGAGCTACCCTATCCCCTCAAATTTATATATTATTTCATTTATGAAGTGACCCCCCATGCTTTCGCCAAGATCTGAGTACTTTTACTTCCGAAAAAATCGGATCAATGGATATAATATCCATTTTCTTTTAATTAAAACATTAGATGGTTTTTCCCCGCATTTAATTGGAACAAAATCCCATTCATCTCTAAAATTATCAATTGGAGGTGGTTCTTTATAAACTTCATGAAAAGATGAATCCATAAATGCAACATGTTTTGGATGATTTCGTAAAGTCCAATAATGCTCTGTGTCTGATATAAACTTTCTACATGGGGTATTACTATTATGTATTGTTTCAATTTCAAAATCTTCTTCCAAGCAATCTAATTCAAAAATCACAGTATAATTTGTTTTAAGTTCTCCAAAGTTTTCATGTTGCTCGAATTCTTTTCTATGTTTGGAATAAAATTTATATAATATGATGCTTTTAATGGGAACGTCTTTAAATTCTTTTCTCCAAATTTTAACATATCTCAATAAACTAAAATATTTTAAATTTTGAAATTTATAAAAATATATATTTGCAAATCCTAAAGCAATTATAGTTGATAAGGAGAAAATCCAAGCAGACAATAATAGTGGTTGTATCGTCATGAGCAATATTCCTGATAATGTGAAAAAAATTCCTGGTAATATTAAATTTATAAAGATCATCAATTTTGCTCAAACGTTAAGTTATTAATGCATTAAAACATAACTTTAATGTAGCGGGCCTAAAAGCCCGATTTGTTTTCGTGCATTATTGCCTGCGAAAAAGAAAAATAGGGTAATTTTGCACGATAAAACCCCCTGTTAAGGGTATTATCGTGCGATTTTGCCGAATAAAAAGTCTTGACATTATAACAAAATGACTGGGGAGATACATAATCTTTTAATTCTCCTACGCCCTATCCAGTTATTATATAGTTTCTGACTATTCACACAGATTTCATGATTGTTGTCCAAAAATTGACAATTTGGATATTAAACAGAAAATCGAATAACCCCATTGAAGGCTATCTTGCCAGACGTTTTAAAGTTAAGATATCTTCATGACATCTTAAATTTTAGGTGGACATGGTTCATTTAAATACAAATCATAAAAGCACCGTCCTGCCAAGGAAAAAACAAGTAAGATTTAATACTACTTCTTACCCTGCTTCTTCTTATACAAGGCTATACCTGCCTTGGCTATATCTACCCTTGTTCTTGCTTTTTTTGGCTTTGGCGGACATAATCCAGCATCCTCTTTACGAATAACCTCTGCCATCTTTAATATTGTTTGATATGAAACACCAAATTCATCTGCCCACTCACCAGTAGTTTTATCATCCCACTCATTAATCATTCTGGCTATATCTTCTGGTGTTAGAGACTTTTTTGTCGCTCTTGCCTTTTTCTCTGCTGTTTTACCTTTTTTCTTTGCCATAGGTTTATCCTCATCTAATGAATGCTTATCAGCCTTATTTTGTAGCGATAATGCTTCAACCTTATCCTTCATCCTTTTTAGTTGTGCTTTTGTTGGTAGTTTAGATGTACGCTTTATTACAGTGGGGTATGGTTTCTTTTTCATTTATGCTATTTTTGTTATTTTAATGATGATGTTAAATAATGTACTTTTACTATATTATGTCAATACAAATCTATATTCTACTATTCGGACGCTCTGTAATGCGATATAAGGAACGTTTCTTGTGTAGAGTATAGTAAGTGTATAGGTATTTCCTGAACAATTACACGTGCTTTTGTTCTGATTATAACGGCGTTTTAAATTATATTTCTGCACCGCTGGTTGTCAACACCTTGCAGAAAACTGTAATTTATATTATACTATTATACTATGTTAAAGATTGAAGCGGTGCTGAATGGGCAAGTGTAAAACACTTTCCTCGGATACCACACACACACCCTTCCCAAAGACATACCTACCGCCTTTTTACGCACGCAGAATTGGGCCCCAAATACCATATATGACAATGATGTAAAAAATCATCTGACATGTTTTTGGCTTTAATATTATTGTGTGAGATTGTGGCTATAAACCTGCTGATTTGAACAAAACAGAAGGCTTTCTGTGTCTTTTGGTTGGATAGAATTCGTAATATTTACAATGGTTTTTAATGCGAATATAACAAGACGGGTAAATGAGGAGTTTCTTTGGGGACGCCAGAAAAATTTTAACACGCATGACAGAGACGATTCTTCAGTCAAAACTTTCATTTTATTTCCTATTGTCCAAAGACATTCTCTGCTTCTTTTCGCCCGCTTTCGGTTAAAAAAGTTTTTCCAATAAATTCAGCAAGGTCTTCATTATTCATAGGGTTCTCTTTCTGTTTTTCCTCAAGATTGACGATAAGGTCTGCGTCATGAACTATCTTGAAATTCAGGCTTGAATCGGGTCCGGGGTGATGGTGACGGCCTGTGATATCGCATACCTCGTCAATCAGCTCTTTTTTTGCCCCAAGCTCTGTCATTATAGATCTTGCAACAGACAGCCCTGTTTTTTCATGGTTTTCAGCCGCAGCGCTCTCCTTTGCCCGTGCTGCTTCATGAATTCCAATATCATGCAGATATGCGGCAGCCAGAATTACAGCCAAGTCACCGCCTTCGTTCTTTCCGATTTTTTCGGCATAGCGCGCCACTCGCATGGCTTGACCGATTCGCTTAAAATCCTTCTTGAAATATTTTTTCATTTCAACTGCGATCCGCTCCTTAAGGGTATCTTCCCTCTGGGCCTTGTATTCTTCGGGAAGGTCGCCTACGCATTGCGCTGCATACTGGCAGTATGCAGCACAGCCAAAGTCCATTTTAGGATTTATAAATTTATGCCCGCAATTGCGGCATTTTCGTGTTGTGTCATCCTTGAAAAATTCAACATCTTTGCCGCACTTAGGGCATTTAACATCAAAAACAGCCCCTGGTTTCCAGTACCTTATGTCCTGTCCCGGACATTTCATTATAATTCCTCCCTAAAGTTCAATGTTCCTTCATTTTGTTTAAGCTCAATTAAAGTAAACTAAAGTCAAAAAATGTGAGGAGCGATGTGCGAAAACGTAATCAAGTGTGCAAGATTCGTAACCGAAAAAGCCATGAATCCATTGTGAATTTATTGAATGATCAACATTTCAACAAGTTAGCTTTTTGGCACATATGTTGCTTGTATACAAATTCCATGTTGAGAAAAACACAAACTTATTTAAAAGGAGGTATTATTATTATTATTATGTTGAAGAAAGTTATGATTATTTGTCTTGCATTTTCTTTTGTATTTATTGGCGGCATTGCTTTTGCTGTAGATGGAGAACCAGGTGCACTTCAAGAACAAGAAGGCCAAGAAATAAGTCCGGAATCGGCGCATAGCTCTGGAGATGTTATTCCGGCTGAACCGACGGATCTTATCACCAGCGATGAACCAAATGACGAAGGCGATGAACTGAAACAGGGACAGCAGCCGGAAGAAGCAGAAGAGGACGGCAATGGCCGGAATTAATTAGCATGTTTTTTATTGACCCATTGGGCTTTAACTTATTTTAAGACGCATGCCTTCAAAATATCTAAGCCCCATGCAATAGAGAGCGCAAGTTTTGCGTTTATAAAAATAAAGAGTCAAGGCAATCAATTATAAACAATCAAAACTTGCCCTCTCTCTCCTAATGTTTTCCCTTTCTACATGGCATTTTTGTACGCTGATCTAAACAAATTACAGTTTGTCAGGTGAATCTGGCCACCATTGACAACAAGTCTGCCTGCAATGCACTCATCTGGCTTTCACGGTCCATTGAATTTCCCCATTAATCTCCTTGTGTCGGGTAATTTACACATTTTTTCTTTTTAATAATTCCTGATATGCTTCAGTTAATTTAATGAATTTATCATGCTCTCCCCCTTTATCGGGGTGGTGTTTTTTAGCCATATGCCTGTATAATGCTGTTAAGCCGCGGCGACTCATTTTCTTAAGTTTATCTTTTTTTATACCGAATATCGTTATTGCTTCATCTAAGGTTACTGAACTCTTGTTAGGTGGTGGAGCATAAAACCTTTTGCCGTCAATAAAGTTCTTTATGTAATTGTGTAAGAAATAGCTTTGACCGTATTCGTTATCAAAAAACATGATAATATATCGGATCAAATATTCATTCAACTCCGGCCCGGTTGTCATTCCGGCCCAGAAAGACATGTCTTTGTTCAGGCGGCATATCTCTTCAATAAAATACTCATCAACTTTTTTTTGATCCAGAGCTTGAGGCATTGTCTTTGCGGTCAACTTTGAAGAAAATCTCTGTAGATCAAATATTACATAAACGTATGACTTCAATTCAGAGGGATCGAGAATACCTTCCGACTCCAGAAAATACTGTTCGATCTCGTCTCTTGATTTATTGAGAAGCACCTGGAAAAGTTTAGGCGATATACGTCCAATTCTTCCCTGGTCCATATTGCCGAACCTTAAAAAATGAATTCTTCTTTTATCGAACAGATGAAACAGGGCATTTTCCTCTTTTTCTTTTACGCTTTTTTTTCTTTTCGTGCGTCCGGCTCTATGACTGAACATTTCAAGAACATACTTTATTTCCGGCTTCAGAAAGCGCCAGAATATATTATCGAGTTCATCAAAGCCGGGCTTCACGCCAAGAGAGTTCAGCCTGTTTTCTACTTTTTCGTCAATATAGTAAGCATTTCCTCCAGGGTAAATAATATATTTTGCAGGATTGGCTCCAAGATCAAATAAGTCTCGACTTCTAAAATATTTTTCGTCCCAGTAAGATTCCCTGATGATGTAATGAAGTTTTTTTTTGATTATTTTTTTGGCCAGATACACAGAAGTTTTACTTTCTCAATCATAATTAGTATTTTTTGACTTTTTCCCATATCTTATAGGTATTCTTGCGGAAAATTTGAGTTAACCATGAGTTATATCCGCCCCAGTCTGTTTTTGAATCACTCCAGGCCTTTTGCAGGTCTTCAATAAAACTGCTTTTAAGTTCAGCCAATCTTATTACCCTGACAATTCCATTTTGATCAATCAGAATTCTGGTCATAATTTTGTTCTTTTGACAAATGAATTTTTCCACATCATTTGGCCTGAACTGCTTTTCAAACTCAGGATTGTAAGGAGTCGGGAGCAAAAAGTTTTTACCAAACTGCCAGATTACAAGCGGGTATTTTTCATTGTAGATTCCATATGCTGTCAAATTCTTAAAATCTTCAATATCTATTTCTCTGGGATAAGGTAATGAAACCAGAAGTTGAATCTCACCGTCTATTATGCCCATTAATGAGCTTTCAAAAGGCTTCTCCCAGCCAGGATACTTATCTCCTGCTTTAATTTCTTCTAATCCAGTTTGCATGTCAGAAGTTTTACAAGATTTAGCGATATTATTTTGCGTTAATCTTATCCTTTAATTTGTTGGAACATCTGAAAGTTACAACCTTTCTCGGTCTAAGCATCATATCTTCTCCGGTTGCAGGATTTCTGCCCTTTCGTTCCTTTTTATTCCTTATGCAGAATTTGCCGAACCCGCTGACCAAAACATCCTCGCCGGATTCAAGTGCTTGCTTAATGATTTCCAGCAGAGTTTCAAGCGTTTCAATAGATTGTTTTTTTGAAAATCCATTTGTAACACAGATTGTCTCAACAATATTAGCTTTGGTAATGGCCATAATTTATTTCCTTTCTACATGGTAACTACCGAGCCCTTAGGTTCAGGGTTACATTTTATTAATCAATTTATTATATTTTTCTTCTGATATAATTATTACACCCATTTTTTTTGCTTTTTCAATTTTGCTTGAGCCAACCTTTTCCCCACAGATTAGATAATCAGTTTTGCTGCTTATCGAGGTTTGAACCACTGCGCCAAGCCTTCTCGCTTCTTCCTGCATTTCTTCTCTGCTTCCGTAATCCATTTTGCCGGTAAATACAACATGTTTTCCGGCAATTGCGCTATCTATATCAATTTGTTCTTTTGCAAGAGGTGTCCTTTCAAGATTAAAACCAATTGACAGCATGTGATATATTCTATCTTTAATTTTTTTTATGCCTTCTTCGACCGAACTGCTTGTAATTGGGCCAAAATTAGGTATTTTTTTAATATCTTCTGCTTTTGCATCTATAAGCTCTTCAATTTTCATATGAGAAAGCAGTTTTCTGCTGTCGCCCTTTCCGAGATCAGATATTCCAAATGCCGCTAAAAACCGCCAATCTTCAACCGGTTTATTTTTGCTTATATTAATGGCTTCGGCAAGATTTTTTGATTGACCGGGGCCAAAACCTATACTTTTAAAATCATTTTCACTCATAGCGTATATTTTTTCAAGGCGGTCATAACCATTTTTAACAAGCTTCTGGATTGTTTTTATTCCAAACCAGTCCGCATTGCCAAGAGTTTTAAACCAGTGGCTGATGCTTTGTTCTATTTGAGCTTTGCATGAACTATTATTACATTTTAGAAAATCATTATTCCATTCGAGTTCTGTCCCGCATGAAGGACATTTTTCGGGTATTATAATTTCATCTGATTCCATAATAACTTTTTCAAGCTTTGGGATTACTTCGCCGCTTCTAATAACTTCAATTTCTGCCCCGACGCCTATATGTTTTTTTTGTATAAGACCTGCGTGATGAGCTGTGACGTTCCGGATTGTAGCTCCTGAAAGATAAACAGGCCTGATCTTCAATACAGGAGTAATATTTCCCGTTCTTCCCACCTGCCATTTAATGCCCTCAACGGTAGTTATAGCTGTTTCACCCTTTGTCTTTATGGCTATTTGCCATCTGTAGTGGTGAGCTGTAGCTCCCATGTGGTTTTTTACATCTTCATTAGCAACCTCAGCAACCATTCCATCTATAGGGTAATCTGTTTTTGCTGTAAGATCTTTTGTGATTTGCTCTATGTTTTCCAAAAGTTCCCCAGCGCTGCCTGTCCATTTTGGAAGAACGGAATATGGGACAAAATGCACCATATTGTCTTGAAGGGCTTTTTTTGCAAATTCGTTTAAAGTATCAGAAGTAATTATCCCGACAACCATATTTCTAGGATGCTCAAACTCATCAGACAGGTGTTCTTCAAAATAGGACGTGACAATTACCAATTCACCAAGGCCAAGTCCTCTGCCTCCAGCAGGAATTATGCCCTTGTTAAAAGAATTGCTGATATCGTATCCTGTTTCACCATTTCCTCTGGTGGCAAGCATTGTTCCGTCATCTCTTCCGGCAAGGCCGTCCAGTTTAGGCGTTACGCTGAATGAAATATCGGCAATGCCTATCTCATTAGCTGCTTTATTAACCCTGGCAATAAATTTTTCAAGACCATCTTTTGTGTATGTTTTTTCAGTTGAAAGCATTGGCACAGGATGTCTTACTTCTTTTTTGGCATCGAATTTTTCAGGTTCTACTGAAAGAAGAAAAGGGTGATATGGGGATAGTTCCCGCAGCTTTTCTAAAAGCCTGTCGTATTCGAGATCGCTTACAAGCGGCTTTCCCTTTCTGTAAGCCTCATTATACTTTTTCAGAATTTCGACTAAAGCTTCAATATCTTCCATTACTTTCAACAAATACAATGAATTGATAGTTATCCCTAAATTGAGCAATTTTTTACTCGACTTGTACCAATCTCTTGCGCATCAAGGACTTGCGAAAAGTCTCGACATATCCATTGATATGCCTACGCTTTTCGCAAACCTTGCTGCATCAAGATCTTGGCACATTTCTTCGCCAAAAATCGCTCAACTTATAGTTTTTAAGTAACACTTTTAGCTTTTTAAAAATGTATTCGCTTCAGGTATAGTACATTCAAACCATGAAAAACTTACGCACAAGATATCGTAAACAAAGAACTTGCTACAAATGAAAACAATAGTAACAGTTCAACGAGCCATGAATAAATAATGACAAAATCCGCAAGGTTCTTTCTTGACGATTTCTAATACGTTCAATTATAAATTTATAATACCTTGAAAAAGATATTTTATCAATGGTTTCTATAAGAGAACCTTTTTACGAAGCCGTCATACTTAGGGCTCGGTCAAAAACAACTTGGCATTTTTGCATCCCAACTTCACCATATCTTTAATCAATCTTCATTCGCAAAAGTCCTCGAAATAGCTCGCTATTCCTGCGATTTTGCTCAATCAGATCGATGAAATCTACGGCAAATTTGGGCGCAAATTCTACCAACTTATTTTTGACCGAGCCCTTAAGACAACAAACAATTGTGATATTTGCATTCATAGATTGAATGTGATAACTTTTAAACCGCTTACTACAACGGTAAACTCTTATGTTAAAGAAAAACAAGGAATATTTGTATGGAAGAAACTACAAATAAGGATCAAGATAGTCTGTTAAAATCCAATAATGAATCGGAAGACACACAACGACCAAATATTATTACAATTATGTGTGCTCTGTATATCTTCGGGTTATTATTTACAATTATCGCACCTTTCAGCGAAGCAGCATGGTCTATAGGCTTCTGGTATCCGCCATATTTAGCTTTTTCAGCGGTAATCAGCTTGATCTGTATATACGGCTTTTGGGAAATGAAGAAATGGTCGATAATGCTTTATCTGACATTTGTTGCTGTTAATCAGATTGTAATGCAGGCAATGGGTTTGTGGACGTCTACCACGATAATTATACCCGGTATAATTCTGCTGGTCGTTTTGTCACAGTATCGTAAAATGACTTAAACGGAGTATCTCATGAATAATTCGATTTAGCTTTTTAAAGTTATATCCGCTTTAGATAAAATACATTCAAATCAGTAAAAACTCAAGCATAACATATCGTAAAGAAAGAACTTGCAGCTCATCCTCGGGTCATTGGCCATCTTGAAGTCCTCCACAATTGGGACATACAAAACCTTGAGGCCACCGAATACTCATCAAATAAACCATGCACGCTTCTTCACTGGCAAAACGTTCGGTAAACTCCACCACGTTTCGTGAAAACGTATCACTCATACTCAACAAAAAAAGCCATAGATATATTTCAAGGCCGTAAAGACAATGATGCCGCCGAGCATCCATTTAATGACTTTTGCAGGAACATATTTTTGGCACCTTGCCCCAAAATACATACCACAGATACCTCCAAGACCGAAAAGTATTCCAAGCAGCCAGTCCGGCGCAATTGACATATCAGGATAGAACGGGGCGATCGCCTGGTAAAAAATTACCCCGGCAATGGAGGTCACAAATGTCCCCATTAACGCTGCTCCTGCCACGGTATAGACGGGAAGGCCGCAAAATGAGACAAAGAAAGGAGCGATAATAGACCCCCCCCCAATGCCATATACCCCTCCGACGATACCCACAATAAAGCTCAAAGTAAAAATTGTCCAGATGGAGATATCAAAGCTTTCTCCATAGAACTCATACCCTAACCGTTTGAAATTGAAATGGGTAATACGTACTGCTGGTAATGCCTCGCCCTTAAGGCTTTTAGCCCGCTCCTCTTTTTTTCGATATTGACGCACGAGTTCCTGAAACCGCTTTTCACTTGAAGCCTTGTCCGCACCCGGAAGTGGTTTTCGTAGAAGATCTCTGATCATGCGGGTTCCAATGTAGAGAAGTACCATGGCAGCAAACAGTTTAAAATGTTTTGGATTTGGGAGATAGGTAACGCGGACAAAAGCACCGATAAACACCCCTGGAAGAGTACCGATGATAACGACCCATGCAAGCGGCCAGACCATTCGACCTTCCCGAATATAACGGTATACGCCGCTCGGAATAGCCACAATGTTAAAAAGATGATTAGTGGAACTTACAGAGGGGTTCGTAAAGCCCAAAAAGGACATCTGAAACGGCAAAATGAGAAATGCGCCCGATACCCCACCCATCGATGTAAAGAATGAGATGCCAAAAGCCACTATCGGCGGCACCCAGGGAGCAACCTCTATGCCGGCAGTCGGAAAATACATAAGAATCCTCCTTTCAGTGACACGACTATATATTAAATCGTGTTACTTAAATAATAAATTTTCCGAAGGCTTGTCAACTATTTTCTTTACGCAAGGCTTAATAGATGATTGCATTATATTGATTGAATAAATATAGTTAAGTTATGGCATCCTTCATTTTCCAGTTTACACTTTTTAGAGGTTGGTTCTTACCTGGTTCCCATGCTCCAGCGTGGGAACCCATATGGTATGCATTCCCACGCTGGAGCATGGGAATGAGAAACGAGAAACGTTAAAACTGTAAACTACTTTTTGGGCTTGCTGAAAGATGCCTGAGTTATTATAATAATATGAAATTCTGAGGGCAAACGTGATGAAAAAAAGCAGAGAGGAAAAGAAGGATAACCTGATAAGCGACCTCCTGTTTATGGGAAAACTCACCCGTTTAAACCCAGTGGGCATCTTAACCATTCCAGAAAACGCCAAGTGCTTGGACACGGCACAACTCGATAAGCTTGAAAAATCCTTTCGGCAATGGATCAACAGGACAATTCGTTCCGATGTACGGATCTCAAGAAAGCGGATCTTTCTTATCTTTATGTTGATACGATATACAGGTGCACGGTTTAATGAGATTTTAAGCCTGAATGTTCGAAAAGATATTGATGTGAAGAATAATCTTGTTCGAATCGGACAAACAGAAGGTAAGGACAAACCAGAATTGCGTGATGTGCATATCCCGTTAGAGCTTACAAACGAAATTAACGAAGTCCTGAATAACCCGAAATTTTCCGGATTTCTATCCTCTCTTTTTAAAATTGACCCGGGACATGTAAGGCGGAAGTTTTACGAGCGAGCTCAAGAATGCGGGTTTCCCAAAGAGTATGGCAACCCAAATGCCATCAGGCGGTCAAGGTCTATTGAACTCTTGCGGAGCAATATACCAACAATGGTGGTCCAGAAGATCCTCGGACTTTCGACCCCAGGCTTGACGAGATCGCTTCTAAAATTTTCCAATGAAGATATGCGTCAGATAACCCAATATTATGTGGATAAAGAGAGCCGAAGAAAAACAAGTGCAAGAAATACATTTTTATGCAAGATCATGCATATCCGAAAGGGCGATATTCAGACTGAAGTTGAGATGATGACCATTGGCGGATACTCACTATTTGCTGTGATCACCAATGAAAGTCTTAGACGTTTGCAACTAAAGCCAAATTTTTTTATTGCAGCAGAAATAAAGGCACCCTGGATCATTTTGAGCAAAGGCGATACAGAACCTGAGAGCAGTGCTGAAAATCGGCTTAAAGGAACGGTATCCATTGTCATTCGTGGTAAAATCACCACCGAATACATAGTATCGCTTCCGGATGGTACCGAAATATGTTCAGTGGTCACAGAGGAAAGTAGACGGCGGCTTGGCTTAAAGGAAGGAGACACAGCGTGGGTGTTGTTTAATTCATTTTCAATCATACTCAATGTTGACTAAATCGGGGGCACTTGAATAGGATCTCAAAGACGATGAGAAAAAAGACAGTGTAAAGGAGACGTATGCTTATCTTTTTGCGGGATAGTATTGTAGTTTTGATGGATTCCATTGGTTTTCTTATGTCTTTGTTTATTGTCATGGTTGGCCCAAAAGGATGTTTTCGAGTTCTTTCAGGCTATTGATATACAAGTCGGCGGAAAGAGAGCTGTTTTTATATGCGATCAGAGGGATGCCTGCTGCTTTTGCTGCTATTTCGTCCAGCTTTGAGTCTCCTATATAAATTAATTGACCGGGTTCTATATTAAAATGCTCCAGTATTTTAATTAGCTGATCCGGGCTGGGTTTGGGATTTTCCACATCAAGTGCACTTACTACCAGATCAAAGTATTCTTCGAGATCGTGTTCAATAAGCACTCTTTTCATTGTATCTGCCCTGTTTGTAGCAACTGCTGTCTTATATTTAGGCCTGAGACTTTTAAGCAAAGGCTTCAGGTGCGGTTCCATTTCCATATATTTTAAAAATGGTATATAGCTCATATGTTTGCGAAACACTTGTGCTTCTTCAAAGCCTTTCTTATCTTCAAATAGTTTGGCGATGGCCTCGTCTGCTGTATGCATGTATGAGTAAGTAAACTGTTCAGGAGTCATATCGGGTTTGCCAAAATGATTTAGAATATTATTATAATAGGCTGTGTTTGCCTTGACAGTATCAAACATGACTCCATCACAGTCAAAAGCGACAACTTTAATATTATTCATAAATAATTTCAATCCCTATCCTTGGGGCTCGGTTCACGGTTCGATGAAACGCCGGCATCAACTTCTAGACGGGAACCCCTGCTTTCTGTAGTGGTCCGGGTAGTCTCATTAAAATAATCGAGGACCGGTTTTAAAAGATCATCATCAACTTTAAGGTTATTGTTTTTTGCTGCATTCAGGACACGCTCGGCAATGATTAAAATCAAATCTTCAGCACAAATCGCTGTGGGACTCATCTGGTCATGCACAGAAAATGTTACTGGTAAAAATCGTTCTTTATGTTCCGCAAGAAGTTTGTTCAATTCGGTCGATTTTCCACAGCCCCTGTGCCCATAGAATAAAATCCTGGCATCTTCCCTGCTATTAAGCGCCTCAATCAGACGTTTCCTGGTCTCTTGATGCGGATCGCGCGCCATATCAGTTTCCACAAAAAAAGTCTCAAGTTCTTTGCCAACTAATGGCGCCGGCCGACAAACACGACGAATTCCTTCTAAATCTTTTGCTTTGCTTGATAGTTCCATTGAAAACACCTCGTTGGATTGCAAATTGCCCCAATTTCTTCCTTTTCAGATCATTCCAGGCCCTTCCAGCAATTCTAATAATGCCTGAACGAAAACCCTTGCCGCATGATTTGTTGGGTTTCGCTCATTGAAACCATATTTTGGTAATTGTTTGATATTCGTAGGTTGGGTTGAGGTACGAAACCCAACCTAACTGATTACGCTCAACCCAACCTACCAAAAACCGAACTTTGCGTTCAGACACTAATTATGGTATTTTTTATTTTACAATTGTGCGCCACATCCCCCTTAATCCCCTTTTGAGGGGAAAGCAGGGGGTGTTATTCTTCAAAATTAAAATTGCTGCCTTGTAACCGTTAACTGTGAACCATGAACGGTTACTTGTTCTTTATATTGCCATATACACTTATTTTAATTTCCGGACGTATTTTGCTGTCGGTTTCCAAATAGATGATATCGAAAAAACGGCTTTGTTCATTTTTCAGATTTGTTACAGTCAATAAATATTCTAATACGTTTGATGGTGTTATAATTTTCTCTATTTTATAGTTTATGTTTTTACCTTTTTGGGCTTTTACTCCAAGTATTTTAAAAGGATATTTTTTTTCAGGAATTATCTTAATTGATTGCTTTATATCTTCTCCAATATAACCCCTGAGAATTATACTGTTAGGTGTAATAGTTACAAATTTATCAACTTTGCCCTGGATAACAAAATTTAATTTTGGATGCTTTTTGTCACTAGTATGGATAACTATGTTTTTCTTGAGTTTTCTTCCACCATATCCATTTGAATTGACTTTAATATTGAATTTTCCCTCTCCGCCCGGAGGGATGAGTCTCGGGAAAGAGACCGCTGTACACCCTCAGCCGGTTTTGACTTTTTCAATATTAAGAGGAGCTGTTCCTTTGTTTTGAATAATAAATTGATGGTCTATTTCAGCACCTTCAACAACAGGGCCAAACTCATAATTATCTACAGGCAGATAAGCGGAAGGATATGTATTAACATTATCTTCGGCTTTTATAGATACATTTAAATTTAAAATAAGAGAAAATAAGAGAAAAAAGAAAAACAGGTTTTTAATCTTCATTTTTAAAACTCCTTAGTAATAGTTCAGCCCAGTTCCACCCTTTGTATCTCCGAGGTATCGGTATTAACAAAACAGAATCCCGGATAGCCGTCTTTTCCCATAATCTCACCTGGATTTAAGAGTATGGTTTGGCCGATTTTCTTTATATGGTGCTTATGAGAATGACCATAACAGACCAATTGGTATTTATTGGTTGATGCAAGTCCTTGTCCTACTATATCCTGATGTGTAAATCCAACATTAAATCCATTAATATTAATATCGCCGATGAGGCCGTAAAGCTTGATGTTTGTAAAAATAGTTAGAGAAAACTTTGTCAGAAGGTACTGGTCTCCATCATTGTTCCCCAAAACTCCGTGGACAGGGATATCTGCTTCATTGAGCTCTTTTAGCATAAATGGGGCAACAAAATCTCCACAGTGAATAATCATACCGGCATTTTTTTCTTTGATAATTGCCAGAGCTTTACGCAAATTCCATATGTTGTCATGGCTGTCACTCATTACCGCTATAATCATAATTTCCTCTGCTTTTACATCATAAAAAAAGGATCCATATCAACAACAACTTTAACTTTTTGCTTGTAAAATTTTGATGAGTTCCTGAACATCATTAGATGAATTAAGCTGTGAAGTTCTTTTACACTCAGACTTTTTAAAAGAATTTGCCATCTATACTGTTTTGCTATTCTGGGCAGAGGCGCTTCAATGGGCCCTAATACTTCTATTGTTTTTATAAAAAATTTATTATTTTTTTTCAAGCTATTGCAGAGATCCCCTACTGCAAGAGCATGCTGCCTTGTTTTTCCCTTGTCATTCCCGGAAATTTTAATCTGCACCATCCTTGAAAACGGTGGATATTTCAGGCTTTTTCTAAAGTGTATTTCTTTATTGTAAAATACTTTAAAGTCCTGAGTTTTTGCAGATAGTATGCTGAAATGTTCGGGATTGAAAGTTTGCAATATCACCCTGCCGGATACATTCCCCCTGCCGGCTCTTCCAGACACCTGAGCGAGAAGCTGAAACGTTCGTTCTCCTGCACGGAAGTCAGGCAGGCTTAAAGAAAGATCAGCACAGATTATGCCGACCAGGGTAATGTTCGGAAAGTCATGACCCTTTGCTATCATCTGGGTTCCGACAAGTATATCTATTGTATTATTCTTCAGGCCTTTAAGTAGTTTTAAAACAGAACCCTTGCGGGTGGTGGTATCACGATCCATTCTGGCTGTTTTTGCATTAGGAAAAAGCGACTTGACTGCGGCCTCAATTTTTTCTGTACCAAGTCCTAATAGCTTTATACCGGCGGATCCGCAGGTTGGACAATTTGAAGTGGATGCTAATGTAAAACCACAGTAATGGCATTTGTATGCATTAGCTCTCTTGTGAAAAGTAAGAGAAATATCGCAATTCTTGCACCTGATAGCCTTGCCGCATGATGAACAAACAGGAAAACTTGCAAAGCCCCGCCTGTTTAAGAATAGCAGAATCTGTTCTCCACGTTCCAGGGTTTTTTTCATGGCCTCGTGAAGCTCCGATGAAATAAACTTTTTAACTCCTCTATAATCTCTGCTCTTGCGCAGATCGATTATGGTGATCTCGGGCAGAGGTCTTTTTTCAATACGTTTTTTCAGAGTCAGTTCAGTAAATTTATTTATTGTAACATTATAGTATGACTGAATCGAAGGTGTAGCTGATCCCAGCAATGCAACACCATTATTTAGCTTTGCCCTGACAACAGCAAGATCCCTTGCATTATAACAAAGGCCGCTTTCCTGCTTGTAAGAAATATCGTGTTCCTCATCTACGATAATGACTCCAACATTATCGAAAGGTGCAAAAATAGCCGACCTTGCACCTATAGCTATAGTTGCTTCTCCTGAAGCTATGCGCATCCACTGGTCATAGCGTTCGCCTGCTGAGAGTCCGCTGTGAAGCACAGCAATACACTCTCCAAAGCGGGCCCTGAACCGCCTTTCCATCTGTGATATAAGGGCAATTTCAGGAACAAGCACCAGAACTTTGCATTTTTTCTTTATAGCTTCTGCTGCAATCCGCATATAAACTTCTGTTTTTCCGCTTCCAGTAACTCCTGCCAAAAGAAAGGTTGAAAATCCTTTATTAAGGGAGGTTACAACTTTTGAAATGACTTGTTCCTGTTCTTTTGTTAGTATATGGGCGCTATCAGTCTCAATAGATTCGCCAAATGGATCACGATAAACTCTTTTTTTAATGGTAGAAACATAACCTTTGTTTTCCAAAGGTTTAATTAATCCTGGAGCGGATGGTACCAGCTCTTTTAATTTTTTTACAGAAAGTTCGCCATCTTCTTTTAATGCATCTATTATTTTCTTTTTTGGAGCTGAAAGCTCCTTAATTGAGATTTCCGAGCTGGTTAACGATACATAACGTTCCAACTTCGGTCTTGTTCTTCCTCCTTTTAGCTCACGCTTGCTTACAATCAATCCCAGGTTTTCCATGGTTTGAATTAAGGAGTTCGGAATGTTTATAATTTTGCAAAGATTTTTTAGTTGGCAGGCTTCAGATTCAAGGGAACTTAAAATTTCCCTTTGTATGGGCGGGACAGAATTATCTTTAAGAACATTTTTACCATCTTCTGTAATTGATATTACGGCATATTCATAAAGATTTAATCCGCTCGGGAGGGCGCTTTTTATAACTTCCCCGATTGGATATATATAGTATTCTGAGATCCACCTGAAAAATGGTACTATTGATGAAGGAAAAAGAGGCTTTTCATCAAGAATATCCAGAATTGACTTTATTTCAATCTCGCTCCGAGTTGTTTTTTCACATGAGCCCAGTATATATCCTGTCACCCTGCGCTTACCAAAAGGAACAAGGGCTCTTTTACCAATGGATATAAAGTTGGAAAAATTTTCCGGAACCAGATAGGTAAAGGTATTATATACTGGAAGAGCTATGGCTATATCTATATATTTTGAATAAGTTGTCATTAATTATCAATAAGTTATTACAAGGCAAAAACAAGTTGCAATATGTAAAATACCTGTTAAAATATAATTAATTCAAACCTGCTGATAGCCTTAACATCTGTCGGCACATAATTTAATACGACAGGGATCGAATAATTTTTAAAAGGAGGCTCAGATGTATAATCAGATGCATAAAATGTTAAAAATACCCGTAATCATTTTTTTAATTTCAGGTCTGATGCTTATCCCTTTTGGTTCATCGGCCATTGCGCAGGATCAGAGTTTGTTTGAAGAAAACAGTGCCGAGCAAATGTTTGTTGATTTTTTATTTTTAAGGCCCCTTGGTATTGCTGTAACAGCCGTGGGTACCGTCATGTTCATTGCCTCTCTTCCCTTTTCAGCCTCGGGCGGAAATGTTAACGAGGCATTCTTGGAAATGATGGCAAAGCCCGCTAAATTTACATTTGCAAGACCATTGGGAGATTTAAGTGGTTATTAATTGACGAACTCGTAAAAACCTAATTTTGTTTGCTTCGCCCGGGACGGGTGCCTGAAAAGCTAAAAGTATTCAGTTTATTGAACAACTCTGAGTCTGTGTGTTTTCTGCAGTTTTGACCATAGATTATTCATCATATTCGTGTATTCACTGTCATTCGCTTCTGTATCAGTTTTTCCTCTAACATGCTTATTGAAAATATTTTTAAGTATCTCAATATCTTCTTTATTCATGTTGGCAATAGCAACTCTTTCTTTCAGGGGTAACTCAGAGATGATCTCCTCAATAATTTCATCTGCAGGGGATAAATTATTGTTTATATCTTTTAAATCAGGTTTATCTGACATTAAATATTTCCTGTTACAAAAAAAGCCGGGGATGATCCCGGCTTTAAAGCGCTTAATCTAAATTGGTCGGGGCGAGAGGATTTGAACCTCCGACTTCCTGCTCCCAAAGCAGGCGCGCTACCAGGCTGCGCCACGCCCCGATTTGTGCGGTGCGCTCTAATTATCACGCTTTTGTTGTTCGTGCAAGCACAATAAATTAGTTAGTGCCTGAACGAAAACTCAAAACACCTGAAATTATAGTCAGTTGGATGCTATTCTCAAATCGAAGATTTTTAGCAGTTAGCTTTTAGCAATTAGCCTTTAGCTTTGTTTTTTAGCAGTTATCAGTTAGCCTTTAGCTAAGAGCTAACAGCTAATGGCTAATAGCTTTTTCACAAATCTTCACATCGGTAAATAAGCTGAAACTATTGCCAGCATTAAAAGAAATACTTTTCGGACAGGCACTAGTTATGTGTTTTGAAAAAATCTTCTATTCCTTTGCTTATACTTTTAGCGAAATTAGATAAAACTTTTGCGTCCTTTAGCTCTTTTTCGTCGGCTGGGTTGCTTATGTAACCGGCTTCCATAACTACTGCCGGCATATCTGCGCCGGATAGCACTAGAGCAGGTGCGCCTTGGACCTTGCATTTTGCAAATTCTATATGTTCATTAATGCGATTTTTCACTGATTCAGCTAAAACATGACTTGTTGTTTTGTGCCTGTTTTGGATATTATGCCACTGGGTCTGGATGTTATTGCTTTTGATTGTTTTTAATGTCGCTTTTTCTAAAATATTTGCAGACCCTGATATTTCTTTATAGTAATAAATGCAGATGCCGCTTGCTTTATGTAAAAAGCTTCCACCGAAGTGTATGCTGATAAAAAGATCTGCTTTTAGATGGTTGGCTGCATCAATTCTGCTGGGAATGTCAAGCCAGTAGTCATCTGTTCTCGTGAGAAAGACCCTGTATTTATCTTTAAGTTCTTTTGCAATAATATTGGCGAGTTTTAAACTTAGTGCTTTTTCATAAGTTCCATTCATACCCTGAACGCCTTTATCATGCCCTCCATGGCCGGGATCTAATATGATAATTTTTTTGTTATGATAACTTGTTTTTTTTGCCATTACTTCTGCGGTGATGGCCATAACGAGCAGTGCAAATGACATTAATATGGCAATATAGCGATAAGTTGAAAATATGTTGCAATATACCGACATAAAAGCTATTTTTCCAATTTTACTTGACACAAATAGTGTTTAATATTATTTTTCATAAATTATGTTACTCAAGTTTCGCTTCCTTAATTCCTATCAATGCTATAGGGGTAAAGGACTGAATAAAATTTTATTCAGTCCTTTACCCCTATAAAGCTTTTGTTGCATAGAGGGGATGCGAAACTTAAATTTTGATAAATAGAGGGGCGGTAAACTTGAGTATGTTAGTTTAATATTATTGAGCGTAATGTCAAATATAAAAAATATGCGAGAGTGGCGGAATTGGTAGACGCACTGGACTTAGGATCCAGCTCTGGTAACAGAGTGGGAGTTCAACTCTCCCCTCTCGCACCAGTCAAAATTAAAATTATTTATTGGAAAGGAAGCTTATGCAAGTTCAAGTTACAGTTGAAGATCTGAGTACCGTTAAAAAGGTACTGCATATTGAAATCCCTGAAAAGGTTGTTGTCGGTGAGCTGGACAAGGCTTATAATGACTTGAAGAAAAATGCCAAGGTAAAGGGTTTCCGTCCAGGAAAGACTCCTAGGACGGTTTTGGAGGGGTTATATAAAAAGGACGTTAATGCCGATGTTTCTTCAAAATTAATTCAGGAATCCCTTATAAATGCTATCAAGGAGACAGAGCTGAAAATCGTTGGAAGACCTGAGGTTAAGCCTCCTATCGTGGATGGAAAGGGACCATATAAATATGATGCTGCTGTTGAGATAGAGCCTGAAATTGAAACTGTTGATTTCAAGGGATTAACTCTTAAGAAAAATCTATACAAGGTTAGTGCTGAAGAAATGGATGCACAGCTTAAAATGCTTCAGAAAAATCTGGCTCAACAAAAAACCCTCGAAGAAGATCGTCCGGCACGGGAGGGAGATTTTGTCCTTATAGATTATGAAGGATTTAAAGACGGCAAACCATTTACAGAAACCCAGAAAACAGAGAATTTTACATTAAAAATAGGTGATGGCCCTATTTTGAAAGAGTTTGATGAACAATTGATTGGCATGAGCACAGGTGAAACCAGGAAAGTTAAGGTGCATTTTCCTGAAGATTATTTTAATAATAAAGTTGCCGGCCTTGAAATAACATTTAATGTAAAACTAAATGGAATAAGGGAAATTGTGCTTCCTGAAATCGATGATGAGTTCGCAAAGGATCTTGGCAAATATGAAACTTTGGGGCAGTTGAAGGAGGAAATAAGTAGCAACTTATTAAAAGGTTATGAAAAAAGATCTGATCAGGAAGTGCAAGAGCAGATTTTCACTGCATTGTCGGAGAAAGTAAACTTTGAGGTGCCTGATTCTTTGATTGATTTTGAGATTGAGGGCATAATTGAAGAAATTGAGAAGACTCTTACATACCATGGCTCGTCTTTGGAAGAGCGCAGTCTAACAAAAGAAGATCTTACTGAAAAATATCTGGATACCGCTGAAAAACAGGTAAGACGTCGTCTGATCCTAAAAAAAATAGTTGAGCAGGACAATCTAACCCTTTCTGACGAAGATCTGGAAAACGGCTATAAAGATATGGCTGAAGCCTTTAACAGACCTTTTGAAGAAATAAAGAATTTTTACGAGCAGAAAGGTAGTAATATTGAATTTTTTAAAACCTCTCTGCTTGAAAAAAAAGCTTTAAAGCTTATTATTGAAAACAGCAGCCAGGAAATTGTGGAACCTGAATTGGAATCAAAACATACTAAAGGAGAATAGTTTTGCCATTAATACCCATGGTAATTGAACAAAGCAGCAGAGGAGAGCGCGCCTATGATATATACTCCAGGCTGCTCAAGGACAGAATAATTTTTCTTGGATCACCTATGAATGATGAGATCGCAAATCTTTTAATTGCGCAGCTCCTTTTTCTTGAATCAGAAGATCCTGATAAGGATATAAATTTTTATATAAACTCTCCCGGTGGATTGGTTACAGCCGGTTTGGCTGTATATGATACCATGCAGTACATTAAACCTGATATTGCAACAGTATGTGTGGGGCAGGCTGCCAGTATGGGTGCGCTTTTACTTACTGCCGGTACAAAAGGAAAGCGTTATTCCCTGCCTAACTCGAGAATTTTAATCCACCAGCCTATGGGGGGGTTTCAGGGGCAGGCCTCGGATATTGCAATCCAGGCCAAAGAAATCCTTCGCATGAAGGAAACCCTGAATAAAATATTAGCATTTCATACAGGTAAGAATCTTGAACAAATACAGCTTGATACCGATCGGGATTTCTTCATGGCAGGTGATGAGGCAAAGGAATACGGGATCATAGATCACGTAATTATTAACAGGGATGACTTTGACCATTTAGAAAATGCGGAGGCGTAAAATGGCAAAAAAAGGGGACATGAACGATAATCTTTTCTGTTCATTTTGCGGTAAAAATCAGAAGGAAGTTACCAAGCTGATTGCCGGACCGGCGGTATATATATGCGATGAGTGCATTCAGCTTTGCAGCGAAATTATTGATGAGGAAAGCGAAAAAGCTACAGGAGAAATAGAGCAGATCCTGACTCCAAAAGAAATTACAACAATGCTTGATGATTATGTGATTGAACAGGATACTGCAAAAAAGGTTCTTTCCGTTGCTGTTTACAATCATTATAAAAGGCTGGATTCTTCGGTTGGAACAGGAGATATTGAAATCCAGAAAAGCAATATTCTTCTGATAGGGCCTACCGGCTGCGGAAAGACTTTGCTTGCACAGACACTTGCCAGATTTCTTAATGTTCCTTTTACAATAGCAGATGCCACAAGCCTTACAGAAGCAGGATATGTCGGTGAAGATGTTGAAAACATTATCCTTTCATTACTCCAAAATGCCGATTACGATGTTGAGAAGGCCAAACGAGGAATTGTTTATATTGATGAAATTGACAAGATTGCACAAAAGTCCGACAATCCTTCTATTACACGTGATGTTTCAGGGGAAGGAGTTCAGCAGGCATTATTAAAGATTGTAGAAGGAACTACCGCAAGCGTTCCACCTAAAGGTGGAAGAAAGCATCCCCAGCAGGATTTTGTAAAGGTTGATACTTCCAACATACTTTTTATTTGCGGTGGAACCTTTACCGGCCTTGAACAGATAATCAAGCGTCGGCTCGGCTCAAAAGTTATGGGTTTTGGCGCAAACATTGTCAAGCAGAAAGAAAAAAGTATTGGAGATATCCTTAGAATGGTTCAACCTGAGGACCTTGTAAAATTTGGTCTTATTCCGGAATTTATCGGTCGTTTGCCGGTAGTTGCTACGCTTGATGAATTAAATGATGCTGCGCTGATTAGAATACTTAAAGAACCTAAGAATGCTTTGATCAAGCAGTTCAAAAAACTTTTTGAGATTGAAGGAGTAAACCTGAGATTTACAGACAGCGCTGTTGCGGCTATTGCCAAGGAGTCCTTGAAACGAAAATCAGGTGCAAGAGGGCTTCGCTCAATACTGGAGAACTGTATGTTAGATATTATGTTTGAAATTCCTTCTATCGAAAATGTAAAGGAATGCGTGATAGGTGAAGATGTTGTGCTGAATAAGGAAGATCCGATCCTGTTGTATGAGCAGACAAAAAAACAGGCGTAGATTAGTGGTTGCCTTTTTACGAATTCATAAAATTTAAGCAAAAGAAATTTTATTACTAATGATAAATTTACCAAAAATTTTCAAGGAACACATGCCGGAACAGCCAAAACAAAAGCTCCCGCTTTTACCTTTAAGGGATATTGTGGTTTTCCCTCATATGGTGGCTCCTCTTTTTGTTGGACGGACAAAATCTATAAATGCGCTTGCCGATGCAATGAATAAAGACAAGAATATTTTTCTTGCCTCACAGAAAAAGGTAGGCATTGATAATCCCCGGGAGAAGGATATTAATTCTATTGGTGTTTTTGGGAAAGTGCTTCAACTGCTTAAGCTTCCTGACGGCACGGTAAAGGCTCTTGTTGAGGGAAAGTCAAGGGGACGTATAAAGCGCTTTATTCAAGATAATGACTTTTTCAGCGTGGATGTTGAGCTGGTAGTTGAGCCGAAAATTTCAGTTGCAGAAGGTGTTGCGCTTAACAGAGCTGTTATTGAAAGCTTTGAAGAATATGTCAATCTGTCAAAGAATATTTCTAAAGAACTTGTGGGCAATATCTCTGCCATATCCAATCCATCTCAGTTGGCAGATACCGTAGCTGCTCATTTTTCATTCAAAATTGAGGATAAACAGCATCTTCTGGAAACCTTTTCTCCTGGCGAACGGCTTTCTATCCTTCTTGGCTTGATAAAAATGGAAATCGATATTTTTAACATGGATAAAAGGATAAAATTTCGTGTAAAAGAGCAGATGGAGAAAACTCAGAAGAGTTATTATTTGAATGAGCAGATGCGGGCCATAAGAAAGGAGATGGGAGCTGAAGAAGGCCCAGGCAACGAACTCAAAGAACTTGAAAAACAGATCAAACGGAAGAGAATGTCTAAGGAGGCGGCAGCTAAAGCAAGGCAGGAACTCAGAAAACTCAAGATGATGACCCCGATGTCGGCTGAAGCAACTGTAGTTCGAAATTATATTGAATGGATGATAAGTCTTCCCTGGTTTGACCGCAGCAGGGTGCGTAATAATCTTGATGAAGCAGAGAAAATTCTAAATGAAGATCATTACGGTCTTGAGAAACCAAAGGAACGCATACTTGAATATCTTGCAGTCCAGGTACTTGTCAAAAAGGTACGCGGTCCTATACTTTGTTTTGTCGGCCCTCCTGGTGTTGGGAAGACTTCGCTTGCCAAATCTGTTGCAAGAGCTACAGGAAGAAAATTTGTTCGGCTTTCACTTGGAGGCGTCAGGGATGAGGCGGAAATTCGCGGACACAGGCGTACTTATATAGGAGCAATGCCTGGCAAAATCATTCAGTCTCTAAAAAAGATTGGCGTAAATAATCCGGTATTTTGTCTCGATGAAGTAGATAAGATGAGTATGGATTTCCGTGGCGACCCTTCAGCCGCTCTTCTTGAGGTACTTGATCCAGAACAGAATTTTAGCTTTAATGATCATTATTTAGATGTGGACTATGATCTTACAGATATTCTTTTTATCACAACCGCAAATACCTTGCCGGATATACCTCTTCCTCTTCAGGACAGGATGGAAATCATACGCCTGCCGGGCTATACTGAATTTGAAAAATATCATATAGCCAAGGATTTTCTTATAACTAAACAAATAAGAATGAACGGGCTTGAAGGTAAGAATATAGGGTTTTCGAAAAACTCAATTTATTCAATTATACGGCTTTACACTCGTGAAGCCGGTGTAAGGAATTTAGAGCGTGAGATTGCTTCCATATGCCGCAAGCTTTCACGTAAGGTTGTAAAAAATAAAGATAAAAACACATTTAATATAACAGAAAAATCTTTGCAAAAATACTTGGGGCCACCTCGTTTCAGGCATGGTCAGGTAGAGGAAAAGGATCAGATAGGTATCGTTACAGGACTTGCCTGGACACAGGTGGGCGGCGATCTGCTTTGTATTGAAACTTTGATTATGCCTGGTAAAGGCGAGCTTATCATGACCGGCAAACTGGGAGATGTAATGAAAGAATCCGCCCAGGCCGCCGTAAGCTATGTCCGCTCACGCGCCGATAGACTTATGATTGATAACGAGTTTTACAAGAAGTATGATATTCATATACATGTTCCTGAAGGAGCCATACCAAAGGACGGCCCTTCTGCAGGCATTTCTATATGCACGTCCATAGTCTCAGCTCTGACGAAAAGGCCTGTTTACCGGGATATTGCCATGACCGGAGAGATCACTTTACGTGGAAGAATACTCACAATTGGGGGATTAAAAGAAAAAATTCTGGCTGCCCATAGAGGGGGAATTAAAAAAGTAATTATTCCCAAAGAAAACGAAAAAGACATAAAGGAAATACCCTCTATAATATTAAAGCAGATAGACATTGTTCTGGCGGATCATATGGATGATGTTTTGTCTTATTCTCTGATCCTTAATGAGGGAGATACACTTTTTAAGAAAGATGATATTTCTTTTGAAATGATGCGGGAGCCTAAAAATATCGAGCATGGCGCAGCTATTATTTAATCTTGACATAACGCTAAATAATTAGTACTTAAATCTTTTTGAAAAAGATATAAGGTCGGGGTTGTATTAAAATCGTTTGGGCGGGTAGCTCAGTTGGGAGAGCATCGGCCTTACAAGCCGAGGGTCACAGGTTCAAGCCCTGTTCCGCCTACCATAGAATTTATAAGGATTTTGGCAGGCATAACGATAGACTTATATTAAAAATCTTCTATTTTGGGGGCGTAGCTCAGCTTTGGTTAGAGCGCCGGCCTGTCAAGCCGGAGGTCACGAGTTCAAGTCTCGCCGTCCCCGCCATAATAAAATCAAGGGGTTGCAAACAAAATCGCAACCCTTCTTCAATACCTGAGAACCAAATTCCAACCCTATTTCCAACCTTCAGCTCATATTTTGATAAAAATCGAGGCATGTTGACATAAAAAACCGGCCCTCAATTTAAAGGCCGGTTGTGATTGTATTTTCTATCCCTGGCCTGGTGGACGTTGGTAAAAAACTCTGTCATTACGTCCTGCCTATCGAGCACGCTCAAGGCTGGCGCAGTTCCTGCTCTGCTTTTGTTTTACAACATAGCTAAACGAACCAACTCAAGCCTACTGGCGGGCAAAATGCCTCTGATTATATAATGCGAATTATCTGACGTGCA
>JAJSZT010000048.1 GCA_030272815.1 Deltaproteobacteria bacterium | reverse complement strand
CCAGGATCACCACATCGGGTGCCATGTCGAGTTTATCTGCTGGATAGGCCACGGCGGCATCTATAATGGCTGGTTGAATTGCCGTCATCCCGGAAACGGCTTTCAGAGCCACCCCCAGTGTTTCATAGCGACCTGTGTCCTCTTTTTCAGCAATCAAGATTCTCATTACGTGGTTTCCTTTGTCATCGCTTCCTCCGACGGCTTACCTTCGGTTCGATCCTGCTCGGCAGCAGCATCGTCGGGAATCCATCGGGCTATCGTCTCTCCAAATTTGCCAGGCCGGATCGGCTTGGTCAAATAATCATCCATGCCCGCCTTCAGACACATCTCTTTGTCACCCTCCATGGCGTGGGCGGTCATAGCGATGATCGGAACATGTTTCGATCGAGCTGAATGCTGAAAGCTCAAAGCTGAAAGTTCGTCGGAAAAACCCGCATCTTTTTTTTGAGCTATGAGTTCCTCCCGTTTCCTGATCTCTTTGGTCGCTTCCAATCCGTCCATCTCCGGCATCTGCACGTCCATGAGCACCATGTCATAAGGGATCATCTCAAGCGCCTTGAGCGCCTCTAAGCCGTTGGCAACCACGTCGGCGCGATAGCCAAGCTTTTCGAGAACTTTCAACGCGACTTTCTGATTGATGATGTTGTCTTCGGCCAGGAGGATGCGGGTCTTTTGCTTGCTTTTTTCTGCCACTGTGTGTCGGGTGATAATTTTGTCCGGTGAAGTCTGATCGGAGGGTTTACGGCCGATCGCCGCCATGAGGCAGTTAAAGAGTTGCGACCGCTTTACCGGCTTGGTCAGGTACACGGCAAATCCCGCCTTCTCGAACCGGCCGGCGTCGCCTCGCGTACCGATCGAGGTCATCATCACCAGCACAGTATCACGCAAGGCCGGATCATTTTTGATTATTCTGCCCAGAGTCTCTCCGTTCATTTCCGGCATAACCATATCTAAAATGGCAATGCGGAATGGGTCTTCTGATGCTGCGGCCGCCCTGAGCCTGTCCAGCGCAGTCGCGGCATCCTTGACCTCTTCGTGCCGGCATTTCCAGGACGAGATCATGCCAGCGAGCACCCGGCGGTTTGTCGCATTGTCGTCCGCGGCAAGGATACGCATCCCCTTAAGCGAAACATCATCCGGCGTTGTAATCTCCATTTTCCGGCCAGAGGGCTGCTTATTCAGACGGGCCGTAAACCAGAACGTGGAGCCTTTGCCCTCTTTGCTTTCCACACCGATCTGCCCACCCATCATTTCACAAAGCTGTTTTGAAATAGTCAGACCCAGGCCGGTTCCGCCGAATTTGCGTGTAGTAGAGGAATCTGCCTGGGTAAAGGGATTAAACAAAATATCGAGTTTGTCCGCGGGCATTCCGCGGCCTGTATCTTTCACTGCAAAACGGATCATGACCATGCCGTTATCCTCATTATCAAGGGTCACGTGCAGGGCCACCTCGCCTTGTTCCGTGAATTTAATCGCATTTCCGATGAGGTTGGTAATTATCTGTCGGAGTCGCCCGGGATCTCCCCGCAATAACGCAGGGACCTCCGGCTTTATCAGGCAGGTCATCTCCAGACCTTTTTCATATGCGCGTACCGCCAGCACATCGGTCATGTCTTCAAGGGTCATGCGAAGATCAAAATCAAGCGTTTCCAATTCAAACTTCCCGGCCTCTATCTTGGAAAAATCGAGGATATCGTTGATAATCGCCAGCAGCGAATTCCCACTCTTTTTAATGGTCTTTGCATATTCGAGCTGCTCCGAAGTCAATTCCGTTTCGAGCAGCAGATCCGTCATGCCTATAACACCGTTCATAGGCGTCCGAATCTCATGGCTCATGTTGGCCAGAAATTCGCTCTTCGCCGTGTTGGCTGCCTGGGCCTCCACCGCCAGTTGGTTAGCGCGATTAACCGCGTCTTGAAGCTTTTTATTGGCCTCGGATAGTTCCTTCTCGCTGGAGATCAGTTGCTCTGTCTTCTTCGTTAGTTCCTTTTCTGCCTTCTCTCTCACCTGTATTTCCTTAATGATATTCTCATGAGCCATACAAGCTTCTATAGCAACGCTTAACTTTTTAGAAAGACCGGCAAGCAGATTTGCTAAAGGTTCATCTGCTATTTTCCTGCTGGCATAGACCAGATGAAGAATCGCCACATTGGTTACAGGCACAATCAATACGGATTCTTCTTTTTCTGTTAGGACAGGACAATACTGCAAAAAATCGTTGTCATCTTTGCATCTAAGCACAAATTGCTGTCTTTTTTGTATTTGATTGAAAACATTTTGGAGACCCATTATTCCGCCTCGTGCCAGCGCATTTCCTATATTAATTCCAGCACTTGCCACTGGTTGGAGTTTTTGCTCTCCATTCTTAACCCAGATAATACCGCGATGAGCATTTGTTTTATGCACCATCGTATGAATAACTTCGTGAAGCATTTCTGACAGGTTCAAACTGTTACCAATGGCAAGCGCACACTCATAAGAAATACTGAGGTTTTGAAGAGAAGATCTCTTTTGATTTTCCATAATTTATTCTTCCATTGCGACCACTACAGTCTTATTATGCAGCTCAATATATTTGTCCCCGGTAGAAGCAATTTCGCCCAAACTTAAAATTCCAAATAGAAAGACATCACTTCCTGCTTTGTTTGCAATGATCTTTAACTCATCATTAAATCTGTCTTCTAAAAATAAAGCTCTGGTAAGACAGTCTACAATTAGAGCTTTGCCAGGGGGTATCTTCATTTTGCTTTCAAAAGCAATTTTGGCTTGTACGGCAGCTTTTCCTGCGGCTGCTATTAATTTATCAGGGTACCCTTTCGTAACCACCAACGCAGAGTTTTCAGGAAGTTCACCGCTCAATACAATGCTGTTTTCCTCACCAACACTTAAAGGAACACGCATAATGATCTCAGTATCATATTTCAGCATTCCAAGAGGATACGATTTAGCCACATCAAGGAAACTATCTGCAGTTAACTTGATACCGGCATCTTGCTCAACGATCCTTTTATAATATTCAAAAGCCGGTTCCCAGTTAATTGATCTTAAAATAGTTTTATCCACACTGCTGGCAATAGCAGGCTCAGAAATAGGCTGCCAACCATGGTTAACTCCCACCGAGATGAAGTCCTCAACAGCAGCGATGATCGCTCCTCCCGCAAAGAAATCATCTTCGGTGAACAAAGATGGCTGATCAATATTTATAAGACTGCCGGCTCTACCCCCGATAAAAGCCATTTCCTTAAAACTTTTTTCGTATAAAGTTTCTATAAGCAGCGAAGTATTACCCGCCCAACCATCATTGAAGATTAGAAGGGTCCGAGTATTTTTTAAAATAAAATCATCTGATAAATCACCTTTGAATTTGCTCAGATCTTTAATTACTTCAATTGAAACCGGGGACTGGAAGGCGCAACCCACGACGCCCTGTTTATACAGCGAACCGTTATAGATCACCTCGGGGAAAATACCTCCCCATACTTCAATATCCATTGTTTTTAGTAGAGGTTGTAGCTGTTTGTAATCAAACGGCGCTTTTTCTCCAACAAACAAGAGAATGCCTTTAGCATTGTCTTTACTTAGTTCCTTCAGGAATGGCTGCCACCCTTCCAATTCTTGCCCATCATAGAACTTTATCTTTTGAAACATGATCTTTCCTCCTATTCAACTTTCAATTATTTGCTATAATCTCTATAATTCTTGTTTTTACCAAGTTGTTCTAACAACTCGTTCACCTCTTGTTTTAGCTCACTAACACGCCCCTCTCGACCCAGAGTAGCACGACAAAAAGTTTCAAGCTCGTTCATTCTTTCTTGGAGTTTCTCCTCCGCGAGCTTTTGCTCGGCAACTTCCTGCTCCAGTCCTTTGTTCGCTTCTGCTTGCCATCGATCATGATCGGAGCAACGAAATGCCCGCCATCTACAAAGCAGTAGCATATTTCCGGCCCTTCCGACTCAAGCGCGTTCTTGCTCATCTCCATAAACGACCGGAAGCAGCGCTCTTTTCCCTTCCCGGTCGATTGGATCAGGGCGCAGAAGCCGGTCGGATTGGTAAACCTTGTCAGAGGCTCGCCTTCAGGCGAAAGGATCACAGACGAGATTCCAGCGGCTTTTGCAAAGCTATCCTGAATAGGCTGGAGTTCCTCAAGGTCGATGAGTTCGTCTAAGGGAAAAGGTTTTTCCATTTTTCGTCTCCAAGTTAAGGATGGCGGTTTCGGTCATAAGCTTTGTTGACAATTGACTATTATTTCTGACGGCTAGTATTGCGTTTCATGAAAACCTTTACACTGTCATTGCGAGGAGCGAAGCGACAAAGCAATCTCAGCAAGGCTTACAAACTACATCACGAGATTGCTTCGCTAACGCTCGCAATGACAACTTTTTAATGAAACGCTATACTAGTAGGGCGTATGTGTGCAGGTTAAAACAAAGTAAATTGTCAATAATCAATTGCTAATAACTAATTGATAATTAAGGATAAATATAATCCTGAATACTTGCGGCCTTTATTTCCGTTTGACGTAGTTTCAACTCGCTAATACTTTAAGGTACTCCCCATTGTCAAGCCAAAAACAGGGGAATTTCAGGGGGATCTATAAGGTCAAAACCTGAATAGTGAATAAAGAAAAGTTTAATTCACAATTCAAGTTTTGACCAATTACAAGTTTTGACACCGATTACTGCCGGATATGGCCATCAGACAGTTCAGTCAGCAGGATAAAACAGCGAGTGAGAGAAGTGATAGGGCGAAGGTACAGTAAGGCTTTGGAGGATATGATAGCGATACTAAACCCCGTGTTAAGGGGTTGGAACAACTATCATAAAGTTCGTGGCTCTGAACCGAAACACCGTTACAGGCTCAACGTATTTATCCGTGAACGTCTTCGAATATTCCTGAAGCGGAAATACAGTCCGAGGCACCGTCACCGGATACCTAGGTTGTGATAACACTATGCCCTTCGCCTCCATCTGGCTGGGCTTGGGACTTGCCTTGACTTCCATAATTGGAAAATGTAGGCTCACCCTTAAGACGTGTGCCGTGCCCGGCACACAACAATTGGGTCAAGTTGACGCCAAAAAGCGGTGCAACTTACCCAAGACGTTCGGCAAAGAGGAAAATACACATGGAGATTAAATTCACCCACGTCAGATTGCTGGTTAAAGACTACCAATTATGTTTTCGGTTCTACCGTGAGATGCTTGGATTTAAAGCTATATGGGGTGATGAAAGTGGTGGATATGCCAATTTTGAAACCGGTAGTGCGATCATCGCGCTGTTTGGTCGCAATGCCATGGCAGATGCAATCGGTCAATCCAGCCTACCATTTGAGGCTGCCGCGCAGGACACGGTTTCGCTCATTTTCGAAGTTCCTAATGTAGACGAAGCCACGCAAGAACTGAAGGCCAAAGGCGTTGTTTTTGAGACTGAGCCGACAGACCGCTCAGTGTGGGGCATCCGCACCGCTCATTTCAGGGACCCTGACGGTAATTTAATTGAGATTAACCATGCCTTAAGTGAATCAGAAAGCGAATAGAAAACGCAGAACATGTCAGTGCAGTTGACAGCCAGGACCTCGCGGCTTTTGGTTTTATCGGTGTTTTGTGTTTCGTGGCTTTTGCGTAAGGGCTTGTTTCCCTATCTGCCACTGACTTCTGGGTTATGTGGCTAAAATATTAATTATTCACTAACCAAAAAAGGAGGATTCAAAAATGAGTGATTCAAAAAAGCTAACTACCGCATTTGGAATACCGGTTGGCGACGACCAGAACACCATGACTGCTGGTAACCGTGGGCCAGTCCTTATGCAAGACGTTCATCTTCTCGAAAAGCTTTCTCATTTCGACCGTGAACGCATCCCTGAGCGCGTTGTACACGCCAAAGGAGCGGGAGCAGGTGGCTATTTTGAAGTCACCGCTGATGTGACTAAATATACCAAGGCCAAATTCCTCTCTGAAGTGGGTAAGCAGACAGATGTCTTTGTCCGATTTTCCACTGTGGGCGCTGAAAAAGGCTCGGCTGATGCTGCGCGCGACCCCCGCGGCTTTGCAGTTAAGTTCTACACCGAGGAGGGGAATTACGACATGGTCGGGAATAACACCCCGGTTTTCTTTATCCGGGATCCCCTCAAGTTCCCCGATTTCATCCATACTCAGAAGAGGCATCCAGCCACCAATTGCCCAGACCCGGACATGTTCTGGGACTTCCTTTCACTCACTCCAGAATCAATCCACCAAGTCACTATTCTGTTTTCCGACCGGGGCACGCCTGCCAATTTCCGTCATATGAACGGCTACAGCAGTCATACATTTAAATGGTACAATGACAAGGGCGAGTACTTCTGGGTGCAGTACCATTTCAAAACTGACCAAGGCATAAAGAACCTTACACGAGAAGAGGCGACTCGTATATCAGGAGAGGATCCTAATCATGCCACCCGCGATCTGTATGATGCCATCGAGAGGGGTGATTACCCAAGTTGGACGCTCCAAATGCAGATTATGACTCCCGAGCAAGCCAAGGACTATCGATTTGACATCTTTGATATTACAAAAGTCTGGCCACACAGCGACTTTCCGCCGATCGAAGTAGGCCGCTTAGTTCTCAACCGTAACCCAAAAAACTACTTCGCTGAGGTTGAGCAAGCTGCTTTTTGCCCCGGAAATTTGGTACCAGGCATCGCCGCTTCACCCGATAAGATGCTGCAGGCACGCCTTTTTTCATACCATGATACGCACCTCCACCGTTTGGGACCTAACTATCACCTTTTGCCGGTAAACATGCCTAAGGCCGCCCCTGAGAACAACTACCAACGTGATGCTTTCATGCGTTTTGACGATAACGGTGGTGGAGCTCCGAATTACTGGCCCAACAGTTTTGGAGGTCCCGAGCCAGATTCAAATTCTCTGGAGCCACCCTTTGAGGTATCCGGCCAAGCGGCCCGTCATGCTTATACACACCCCAACGACGATTTCGTACAGCCTGGCAACCTGTACCGCGATGTCATGACCGATGAGGCTCGCGATCATCTTGTAGGCAACATTGTAAGTCACCTGAGTGGTGCTCAGAAACGAATCCAGATGCGCCAGACGGCATTATTCTATAAGGCAGATCAGGACTATGGACGTCGTGTGGCCGAAGGGCTGAGTTTGGAGGTCAAGGACGTTGAGAATTTGGCAGTAATGTCCCGGGAAGATAGGGCTAGAGCAACAGCCGAAGCAGCTTGAGCACAGCTCTTGTACGAGTAGCTGCTACCATTTGACTTTTAGGATATCGCCACATAACCACCGGTTGAACCCGGACTGGCAATTTCGCTGCGCTCCATTGCCAGCCGGTTAACCGGGACGTTGGCCCGATAGAGGAAAATGTCTGAGAACAATCATACGGGATCGGTTACCAGACACCATAGTCACCATAGTTCAAGTTTCAAGCCGTGAACGGCTACAATAATTTAAATCCTGAATATCTTGTAAATCCTGTCCAAAAAAATAATATTTAAAAGCGCTAAAGTGTTACACAGAAAGGTATTTATTTGATTGAAGATAATCCCGTGCATATTCTTTTACGGCCGCATCAAGATCCATACAGGTATGTGAGCATCCGGCGGATCGTAGTTTTGTCATATCAGCACATGTGTAGTACTGGTATTTCCCCTTCAGCTTATCAGGCATGGGGATGTACTCGATATTAAGAGGCCTGTCGGCTGCTTGAAACAAAGAAGCTGCCACCTCATTCCACGACTGGGCGGTACCTGTGCCGATATTGAAAATACCATTTATTTGGGGGTTGTCGAGAAAAAACAGGGTCATATCAACTGCATCCTTAACGTAGATGAAGTCGCGAAGCTGCTCCCCATCCTTATATTCCTCACGGTATGACTTAAAAAGACGAATTTTCCCTTCATCTTTCACGAGCGGATAGGCTTTATTTATGACGCTTCTCATATCCTCTTTGTGGTATTCATTAGGGCCGAAGACATTGAAATATTTCAGCCCAACGATATGCGGCAGCCATCCTTTGCGAAGAGCAAGGAGATCAAACATGTGTTTTGAATATCCGTACATATTGAGCGGGCGAAGAAGGTGTAATTCATCCTCTGCATCACGATAGCCCAGCCCACCGTCTCCATAGGTAGCAGCGCTGGAGGCATATATAAACCTGCAAGAGCGGTGTTCTTCTTGCCATGCGGCGAGACGTGCTGTATATCGGTAATTGTTTTCAACGAGATAATCAGAGTTTCTCTCGGTTGTGGAAGAACAGGCGCCCATATGAAAAACAGCGCTGATGCTGTTTCCGAAATAACCTGCTTCAAGTTTTTCAATGAAGTCGGATTTGTCAAAATAATCGGAAAAGCCTAGGGAAACAAGATTCTTCCACTTTTCCGTTTCGCCCAGATGATCGACAACAACAATATCATCAATACCGCGCTTGTTGAGTAGCCATACAATTGCGCTTCCGATAAAACCGGCGCCGCCTGTCACAATAATCATATTGTATCCTCCGATTCGAGCTTTCTGGCTTGAACCTAAGTTGAGCGATTTTTTGCGAAGAAATGTGCCGAGATCTTGATGCGGCAAGGTTTGCGAAAAGCGTAGGCATACCAATGGATATGTCGAGACTTTTCGCAAGTCCTTGATGCACAAGAGATTGGTGCAGGTCGAGTAAAAAATCGCTCAATTTAGGTTAAATATACATGTTTTTATGCTTTTGAGCAATTGCTTTGTATCATATCCTCATATCCTTGCAACCCGTAAGATATGATTGGTATCTAATGTCCTTTCCCCATAAAATAGTTAATCCAGGAGGACTTCCGGTTTAAGGACCAATCCCTTGGCGGGACAATATTCTCCTTGAGGCTTTCTTCCTCGCCAAACGATTTAAGACGCTCATAAGCCTGAACATAGACACACCGTTTGACACCGGGATAGACCTCGCACCATCCATCGCGACTTCCTCCACAGGGGCCGTTCAGAAGATATTTTGCGCATTGTGATTGAGGACATAGAAAGGCTGTTTCAGAAAGGGTGCAATCTCCGCACATCCGGCATTCAAAACCGATAAATTTAATAAGATATTCAAGCTGCGTAAATAGTTTTTCAAAAGATGTTCCGGAGATTTTACGACAAATGGTCCTTGTGGAACGATATAACCATCCCTTTTCGTCAAAAACTGTTTTGTGAACCAGTCTGTTAAAATGATAGCCTGCACATCTTCGCGGAATGCTTTGGTGTCGATTGACCGGCACATCCGTGTTCAGTCCTGTTTTATGATCTAATTCGTAGTAGTAAAAACCGCCTTCCAGGGGAAAAGAGAACTCCCGTAACAATTGCTGCCAGTCGGGATAGAATTGTTCTCCCTTTTCCAGCACAAACTCTATGTCTTCATAGGTAAGTCGGGAACCTCCTATGTGTATACCGTCAAACCCAAGACCTCTATGGATGGCGAGCAGCTTGGCAGCACGATTTAATTGATTCTTTTTTCCTCCGTCCGGAAGCCTGGCTTCTTCTTTATACATGGACATAAGTTTATCGGTTACTACGCAACCCGGGACCAATCCCTGATGCATTACTGAAGCCACGGTTTTGCTCGGTATATACACATTTCCCAGTATCGGAATGTTCAGGTCATTTTGTCGCATATACCTGAACACCTCATCACACTTTCGTGCGTCAAATCCTACCTGGGTAATGACAAAATCAGCGCCGGCGGCAATTTTTTTGTGCAGCTTAAAATATTGAGTCATCAACTCTGCTTCGAGCTTCTTAAAGGGAGAAATAACACATCCCTTGAAAAAAGGAATCGAGGGAAGCCTTGCCCCGCCTCCTGGTGCATTCTTTTCCACCTCAAATCCTTTGGTCATCTCTTCTACCATTTTTATAAGCTGCACCGTGTCCAGATCAAATACCGGTTTGGCAAATCCCTTAAACCCGTATCGAGGATAGTCCCCTCCCATGACAAGCAGATTGTACATTTCCTCTCTGCCATGAGCAAACAAACAGCTTTCCAGTTGATTTCGATTTCTATCCTTGCATGTCAGGTGTACCAGAGGGTCAATGCCGAGCTTTAAGATTTCTTTTCCCAATACCCCCGGGCTAAGGGCCGGATGCCCGCCCGCATTTTCTGTGATACTCAAGGCCTGTATTTGTTTCCCAAGGGCGGCCTTTTCAGCAAAAGCAAGGAGCTTATCCTGAACCCTGCTTCTGGACCCTCTGCCAGGGACCAGTTCATACGTTATAACAAACACGTTTTTGTTTAGAAGGGATTCCTTGAACCTGTTTTTTTGGGTGGGATTATAATTCATAATAAATCCAAAATCCTGATAATATATGTTCTATGCTATGAGATCTTTAAAAATGCTCAATTCGCCATACTTTACCCCTACTGATTTTGTTAAATGATAACGGCTTAATTTGCCAGGCATTAATTCACAATTCAAGCTTTGACTCCGATCATATGTTGGCCCATGCCAGAATCAGATCTCCATCTGACGATGAGCAAAGCCATATGCGTAGGCTCGATGAGAGGGATGCTTGCCATTCCAGCATCGACTTGTTGAGAAGTCCGGCTGCTTCAATTGGTGCCCAGCCGTGAGCGGACTTCCAGAAATCCATCATCCGCGTTGTGAGTTTTTCGATCCTGTCGCACAACTCCTCATGCGAAAATCCTAGGGTATCTCTATTTGGTGTCATAATTTTCTTGGCTAACAATTAGTCTGTGAGCATTTACTATTTTTAAAATAATAATAATAATTATATATTAAATTTAATAAATAATTGACATTTAATCAAGCACTTAATATACAAAACTTCATAATTGCGGATTCGGATAATAAGATATTTGATGGAACAATTTTATGGGGAAATACAATTCAAATAATTTTCGAGAATTTCTAATTAGTGCCTGAACGAAAAGTCTCGACATATCCATTGGTATGCCTTTGCTTTTTGTGTATTTTGCGCCTTTTTGCGGCTATATCAATTGAGGGAGAAGAGGTAAAATGAAAAAGGTTATTATTTTTATTGTGGTTTTAGGTTTAGTCGCGATAGGAACATTCTATTTATTAAAACCGGCACATAAAGAAGTAAAACCTGCTAAACTGCTTCCGGCTGATACTCTGCTGATGGTCGAGCTTGTCAATCTTGAAAAGAGCATTGATAGTTTCAAATCGGGAAAACTGGGACAGAAGCTTAACGAAATTGATTTGACTGGTGTCATGCAGAATCTGGAAGTACCAATAAAGGCAATTGAAGAGTATGAAAAAACCAAATCAGCGGTTCTTTCAACCCTTGACAGTATGTTGTTTAAAGAACTTTTTGGGCGGGAGACAGTATTGGCTATTTTACCATTTAAGATAGATCACCTGACACCAGAAGGTTTAAAGAAAGCCCTCGGTAGCCTGGTGTTGATTTCCCGCCCTAAATCCAGCGCTGAACTTGTTGAGTTTGTCAGCCAGCTTCTTACGAAAAACCTGAAATTTCAAACCGAGGTCTATGCTGGATACGAGATTAAGAGTTTTGAGCTGGATTACGATATTACCGTTCATTATTCCCTGGCCGACGGTCTGCTGGTTGCCACTCTTGACCGGCAGGCTATTAAAAACTGTCTTGATCTCAGGAAAAACCAGCAACCTTCTCTGGATCAAAACGAATACTACCAGAATTTACGCAGCAAACTTGCCTCTTCTGAAACTAAAACATTTGTCTATAACAATACTAAAAAGATGTATGAGAGCATCCTTAATATTTCGCGGCTAATTATCAAAGAAGAAGAATTTTCTGACATGGAACGTTCTTTAGCCGTTTTTAAAGGTTTGAAAGCAATCGGATATGCGTCATACGATGACGGCAGCGATTTGTTGCAGAACAGAACACTGGTTATGATCGACAAAAAAAGTTTGGAACCGGTTTATGCTAAAGCATATTGTTCTGAACCTGGGGAAAACAAAACCTTGCAGTTTGTACCGGACAATACCCTCGTCTATTACTGGGCAAACAATATGTATCTTAAGTCGTTTTGGGATATATATTTTGAAAATCAATATCTGAATGATGGAGAAAAAGAATCTATGAAAACCAGTCTTGAAAAAGAAACTGGTGTCAGCTTTGATGAAGTACTTCAGGCTTTTGGCAATCAGTTTGGGCTAATTCTGACAGATATTAATACAGGAGGGCTTTTCCCAATCCCTAAATTAACTTTTTTTGTGGAAACAGCAAACCAGGATACAGCGGCAAAGCTCATAGACTCAGTAACGCAGAAATCGGGAATGGTTCTGCAGATAGAAGAGTTCAACGATATAAAGATAAGGGATATTATGTTGCCTTTTGGAAATGATGTGCAGCCCGCTTATGCCTTTTTCAATGGCTTTTGTATAGTATCGATTAACCATCAGTTGATAAAGGATATAATCAGTACGTACAAGAATGGTGACAACATTACTACTGACAAGGATTTTCTGGCTGTCAATAAAGGGTTAACCGATAAAAACAATAATATAATGTTTGTCAAATTTGATCAGCTTATTGATAAAATTAAAGAACTAATCATCTTTGGAAGAAATATAATGGTGCTTAAAGATCAGGGCAGGGCGGAAAAGACTGCTATAGTTATAAGTGGAGTTATTAACCCGGCCCTGGACGGTCTAAAGATGTATAGAACCATTGGTTCACGTACCTTTACCAAAGAAGGTGAAATCGAAGCAGATATATATTACAAGATTGATAGATAATTATAGCATTTTTCAGGTTCTAAGACTATTTGAGCGAAGAGAAATTCCTTGAAGTGAAGAAATTCAGACGGCAGCAGCTTTTCGCGCCATCTCCTGGCATTTTTCCTCAGTTCTTTCCATTGTGTATCTGTTTTTATATGTTTGCGGATTTTCTGCAGGAGGTCATCTTTTTTGATTGGTTTCACGAGGTAGTCTGTAGCGCCAACGGAAAATGCCCTTGCTTTGTCCTGTTCTTTTCTAAGGGCTGTGATAAATATTACAGGGATATAAGAAGTTTCATTATTTTTCTGCAGTTTCGAACAGACCTGATACCCGTCCATCTCCGGCATCATAATGTCGAGCAGGATGATATTGGGCCTTGTCTTTTTGACCTTCTCAAGGGCATCCCTGCCGCTTCTGGCGGTTATTACATCCCAGCCTGCGTTTCTGATCACCCGATCCAGGAGCTTCAGTGTCACCTCATCGTCGTCAACGCACAGGATCAAAGGTTTTGTCAGGTTATTCACCATATACTATCACCCTGTTTCTTCCCGCATTCTTGGCCATGTAAAGGGCACTGTCCGCCTTTTCTATCATGGCATCGAGAATATGAGATATGTCCTTTTTGTTTCCTGCCGGAATGGCGCTTGTTACGCCAAGGCTTGCAGTGATATCCAGCTCTTTATTCCCTGCATGAAAGGGCTTTTTGCAGATTGAGGCGCGGATCCTCTCGGCAATATTTCTTCCGGTTTCACTATTTACCCCTGGCGTGCCAATGAGAAACTCCTCTCCTCCGTATCTGCCGATAAGATCGTAGGGCCTCAGTTTGGCCTTTATCCTATCAGCTATTTCGATCAGGACCATGTCGCCCGCGGTGTGTCCCAGGGTGTCGTTGACCCTTTTGAAATGGTCGATGTCGAGCATGATCAGACTATAGAATTTTTTGTCACGGGAAACGCGGTAAATTTCGACCCGAAGGCGCTTTAAGAACTCCCTTCTGTTTAGGATTCCGGTAAGTGGATCCGTAATGGCCAGGACATATAGCTTCCTGTTTGCCTCGTTCAGCTTGTGCTCAAGAACTGAAATTCTCTTGGCCACCCTGATGCGGGAGACAAGTTCTTTCCTGGCAAAGGGTTTTGTCATGTAATCGTCGCCGCCTGTTTCAAGTCCCTCGACAATGTCTTCTACATCCCGCCTTGATGTCAGAAACAGGATATAGACGTAATGCGTGGCAGAGGCCTTTCTTATCCGCCGGCAGAGTTCAATGCCGTCCATTTCCGGCAGCATCCAGTCAAGAATAGCGATATAGATATTGTTCTTTTCTTTTTGAAATATACTCCACCCCTCGTAGCCGTCTCTCGCTTCCAGCACTTCGTAACCTTCGCTTTCGGCTATTTTTTTCATGATCAGGCGTGTGCTCAGATTATCTTCCACAATGAGCGCTTTCATTTTTCCTCCCAACCTGGCATTGAGATAAAATTATTAAAACTTTCAAGCTCCTCTTCAAGCTCCTTTAAGGTTTTATCCGCTCCCTCGATATTTTTTGACTTGCCCATCTTCTCAAGCTTGTGGGAAAGTTCGTATACGCGGGTCAGCCCCAGGTTGCCCGAAGATCCCTTCAGGGAGTGGGCGGTCTCATCAAGGGCATTAAAATTTTTCTCCTTTATGGCCCGGGAGATCCCTGCCAGTTTTTCAGGACAATCGGTCTTGAATATTTCGATTAGCTCATTTAGAAATTCCATATCCCCATCGGTTATTTCCCGTGCATGATCCATGTCAAACATTGGTCTGTTGTTATCCATACTAGTTCAGCTCCTTTCTGCCTTCTACTCCTCTAATTTTCTAATTTTCTCACCTTCTGACCTTGCCTGGTTCCCATGCTCCAGCGTGGGAACGAGAAAACTGTTAAATTTATACCCTATTTATTACAGAGGCCATATATCCTGCGCCAAATCCATTATCTATATTCACAACAGCAATATTTGAGCTACAGCTATTCAACATGGCAAAAAGAGCTGTCAAGCCACCAAGATTTACACCATAACCTATGCTTGTTGGAACCGCTATAACCGGTTTGCTAACCATGCCTGCAACAACGCTCGGAAGAGCCCCCTCCATACCAGCGACAACTACAAGTACAGTTGCTTTGTCTATTAATTCTTTGTGATCAAATAACCTGTGGATGCCTGCAACCCCAACATCAAAAATTGATTCAACATTATTTCCCATATACTTTGCTGTAAGACAAGCTTCTTTTGCAACAGGTATGTCTGATGTGCCTGCTGAAAGTACGACAATAGTTCCTTTACCTTGCATAGCTGTCTCATGTTTTTTCCATACAGCCATATTAGCATCTTCATGATATTCAATATCTGGAAAATGCGAGGTCACTTTTTCTGCATTATGCTTATTGATACGCGTAATTAATACGATATTTTCCTGCATCATCATCTTTTCCAATATGCCAATAATCTGGTCTGATGTTTTTCCCTGTCCGAATATGACTTCTGGAAAGCCCTTGCGTAGTGAGCGGTGATGGTCTATATGTGCATATTCAATGTCCTCAAACGACAGGTATTTAAGAGACTCTATTGCATCGTCAACAGTTGTCTTTCCTGATGCAACAGAAGTAAGGATTTTATCTAAAGAATTTAGATTCATTGTTTTTATACCTTAAATTAAGCGATTTTTTACTCGACCTGAACCAATCTCTTGCGCATCAAGGACTTGCGAAAAGTCTCGACATATACATTGGTATGCCTACGCTTTTCGCAAATCTTGCTGCATTAAGATCTTAGCACATTTCTTCGCAAAAAATCGCTCAACTTAGATTATACCTCGAAAGGCCACAAATAACGATTTTTCGCTGGCCATGAACATCAATAGCAGCGTTGCTCAGACTTGCAATAGCCTGCTATTCCGCGCCTTCGCGCCTTGCTCTTGATGCTCATTGCTCACCGAAAAAAACGCAATTTGTAACCTTCCGAGGTATATATGATAACGGTTAGTTTTTAGTGTCGTGTCACGCGTGAAATATTCTACCAGGCACTCGTCATTCCCGCGGCGGGAATCCAGGAGCCAATGTCCCTATTTATTGAGACGTTACTGGTCATTTTCTGATTTGGCATTCGGATTTGTTCCGAGTTTCGGATTTTTCCTACTCACTGATTGATATCCTGTTCTATAATAGCTCCAGGTTCAATGATTGTGCTTTCAGTTGCGGTTTTTGGTTGTACCTGAGTTGCCGGCATGGAGATAATTTTCTTTTCAATATTTCTTTTTAATTGATTCAGTTTCTGGTCATAAAGTTTCTGTTCATTTTTAAGTGCGGAATTAAGTGTTTTTTTGTCTACTGTTACTGCCGACAGCTTTGAAATATCAGATTTTAGTTTATTTAGTTCAATAGATATTTTATCCGCAGTTTTAGACAGCCTCGCCAGTTTCTTATTAAATTTAGTGTCAAAGGTCTTTAGTTCAGATGAAACATTTTTCAGGTCATTGCTGATAGATGAAGATTTTTTTTCGATTTTAGATATCGAATTGTTAAACCCTTTATTGTCGGTTTTTCTAGCAGACCTTATGTATTTTATTGCGGTTGTTGCTTCGTCTAATTTTGCCTGTAAGGAAGAAGTATGATTTTCGATTTTGGAAAACGAATCATCGAGTTGTTTATATTTTGAGGTTAAGTCGGATAATTTCTCTTCCAGATCCTTTGAAAGATTCTTAACATCCGTGGTTCCGGTATCGTGAACTGTTGCTACTCTTTTTTTTATATCAAGATATGCTAAAAAAATTATAACACCTATAAGACATGGTATTAAAACTGAAATAAAAGTTATCCTGTTGCTTAGTTTTTCTATACGTGTATTTTCCATTTCCTCCTGGAACCGGTGATCCTGGCTTTCATCATCAATACCGATCTTAAAATTTGATGTATCCTTTTCTTCCATTATATACTCCTTAATTTCATAATCCAAACCCCTGAAATTATAGTCAGTTGGATGCTATTCTCGAATCGAAGATTTTTAGCAGTTAGCTTTTAGCAATTAGCCTTTAGCTTAAAGAATCAAACAGATAACACATTCAGCTAAAAGCTAACTGCTAATGGCTAATAGCTTTTTCACAAATCTTCACATCGGCAAATAAGCTGAAACTATTGCCAGCATTAAAAAAATACTTTTTCGGACAGGCACTATTTATTCCCATTCTATTGTGCTTGGCGGCTTTGAACTGATGTCATAGACAACCCTGTTTACTCCTTTGACTTCATTTATAATTCTGTTTGAGATATTTCCCAGAAGTTTGTAGGGTAGTCTTGCCCAGTCTGCTGTCATTGCATCCTTGCTGGTAACTGCGCGGATAGCTGCAATGTTTTCGTATGTTCGCTTGTCGCCCATTATGCCCACACTTTTTACAGGCAGAAGAACGGCAAATGACTGCCATAATTTTTTATAATATCCATTATTTTTTATCTCTTCAAGTAAAATAGCATCTATTTCTCTTAATATTGAAAGTCGCCGGCCTGTTACTTCTCCAATTATTCTGATAGCAAGACCAGGGCCTGGAAATGGTTGTCTCCAGATAAATTCTTCGTGAAGTCCTAATTCTTTGCCTAGCAGGCGGACCTCATCCTTAAAAAGGTATTTTAATGGCTCAATAAGTTTTAATTTCATTTTTTTTGGCAGGCCGCCCACATTATGATGAGATTTTATAATAGATGTGGGCCCGCCAAAAGCAGATGTGGATTCAATAACATCAGGGTAAAGCGTTCCCTGGGCCAAGTAGTCAACATCCTTTATTTTACGGGCTTCAGATTCAAATACATCCATAAATATTCTGCCGATTATTTTTCGCTTTTTTTCAGGATCAGTTATATCAGCCAATGCTTTTAAAAACTTGCTTTTTGCATTAATAAACCTGATGCTGATTTTAAGATGCTGTTTAAAATTTTTTTTCAGTTTATCTGCTTCATTTTTTCTAAGAAGACCGTTGTCAACAAATATACAGGTAAGATTTTTTCCTATTGCCTTGTGTATAAGCAAGGCAGTTACACAGGAATCTACCCCACCGCTTAAACCAAGAATAACTTTTTCTGATTTTATCGTTTCTTTAATTTGTAATATCGAATCCCTGGCAAATGATTTCATGATCCATGAGCGTTTACAGCCGCATATATCAAAAAGAAAATTGCGAAGAATAGTCTTGCCCTTTTGTGTGTGTTGAACTTCAGGATGGAACTGGACTCCATAATAATTTTTATTTTTATTAACAGTTGCCGCTATTTCTGTATTTTCTGTAGAAGCCGTTATCTTAAATCCCGCGGGCAGCTTAAGTATTGAATCGCCGTGACTCATCCAGCATTTTGTTATTTTATCAACATTATTAAATAAGTCTTTTTGAATTTTGATTTTAAGTTCAGCAAAGCCATATTCGCGTTTTTTTGCCTTTTTTACAGTTCCGCCCAAAGAATGTATCATAAACTGCATTCCATAACATATTCCAAGAACAGGTATGCCAAGATCAAAAATCGCTCTGTCGATTTTAGGACTCTGTTTTTCGTAAATGCTTGCCGGCCCACCAGATAGTATTATGCCTTCTGGTTTAAAAGATCTTACAAAATCAATATCGGTATCTGGTGATAATATTTGACAGTATACATGACATTCGCGAACACGGCGAGCTATCAACTGATTATATTGTGAGCCGAAATCTATTATGATTATCATAACACATCCTTGTTTTTTATATGGTAATTAAAGTTGATGAACTCTTAAAAAGTCGAAGTTTGGACGGCAAAGTAAAAAGCTTCAGTTTCAAGGCACGCAAATCCTGAGGAGAGAGGCGTACTTATAGCTACGCCGCAATGACGAAGGATGCAGCGCAACGCAGAAAATGGATTTTTTACGAAGCCGTCAAAGTTATACGATTTGCGCAAACATTTTGAATATGTTAAACACCTCGAAAAATGTCAACTTTAATTTAATATGAAAAATAATATTATTATCCAGATATATGAAGTTCAAACTGCGTCTGAAGCTGAAAAACTCATCGAACTTGGGGTGGATCATATCGGCAGTGTCATTGTTTCCGAAAGAGAATGGCGGATTCCGATTATTAAAGAGACAATAAACTTTATAGATTCTACAGGCTCGAAGAGCAGCCTGATCATGCTTTTCAGTGAGCAGAATAATATTTTTCGAGCACTGGATTATTACAGGCCGGATATACTTCATTTTTGCGAAGACATAGCAAGCCTTTACAGTATATATGGGAACTGTGAAGATCTGATACTTTTACAGCAAAATATTAAAGAAAAGTTTCCTGAAATCAAGCTTATGCGTTCTATCCCGATAACTCAGTCCGGAATGAAAAATCAGGTTGCATCAATTGAATTTGCACGGATGTTCGAGCCGGTAAGTGATTATTTTTTGACCGATACATTGCTTGTGCAATCATCTGGTTCCGGCTTGAAAAACCAGCCTGTAGAAGGTTTTGTTGGTATAACCGGCAGGACATGTGATTGGGATGTGGCTGCTGATTTGGTCGAATCAAGTAGCATACCCGTTATTCTTGCGGGAGGCCTGGCGCCGGATAATGTGTTCGATGGTATCAAGCGTGTTTGTCCTGCCGGCGTGGACAGTTGCACAGGAACCAATTCTTTAGATTTTAAAGGAAAGCCCATAAGGTTTCAAAAAGATCTTGAAAAGGTAAAGCGGTTTGTTGAAGACACACGCAGAGCGGAAAAGATAGTCAGCCACTAAGGCACGAAGGCTCAAAGAAGAGATATGAATTTTTTATTATATGCCATACGGAGTTGTTTTGAAAGATGAACGTCCAACATCGAACATTGAACGTTGAACGTCGAATGATGAAATCGCTCTGCTCCGCCAGTTTATAAATTGGCAGAATACCTTATTCAAAATTCGATGTTGGACGTTCGATGTTCGATGTTCATTTTTTTCAGTCCCTCCTGGGCAAAAACAACTTAGCGCTTATGGAGGTATGAGACCATCAATAAGGTCTTGATAATCTTGGTGTCTTTGTGGCTGAGTATTACTTAGAGGAGGAATTTTAATACATGTATGAAAGCGGTGACCTGAGAAAAGGTCTTAAGATTGAGATTAATGGTGAACCATATATTATTGTGCAGTTTAACTTTGTTAAGCCCGGAAAAGGCAAGGCTCTTTACAAATGCAAGCTAAAGAATATGCTTTCAGGCGTTATAGTTGATCAGACATTTAGATCCAGTGAAAAATTCAAAGAGGCAAACCTGGAAGAGCAAGAGATGGAATATTTATATTCAGACGGCAGCAATTACTGCTTTATGAACACATCAACTTATGACCAGGAGTTTCTCTCTGAAGACCAGGTCGGTGAGTTCCTTAAATTTTTAAAGGAAAATACGGTATGTAATATTCTTTTTTTTGACGGCAGAGCAATAGGAATTTCATTGCCGAATTTTGTTAATCTTAGGATTGTCAAAACTGATCCCTGGGTTAAGGGTGACACAGCCGCAGGCAGCACAAAACCTGCAACACTTGAGACCGATTATGTTGTTCAAGTGCCGCCTTTTGTCGAGAAAGGGGAACTTGTTAAAATCGATACCAGAACCGGTGCATATGTGGAGCGTGTAAAGAATTAGAAGGGCAGGGATCGTGGTTACCTGCTTTCCGACTCCTGCTCTACAACTATTTCGTGGATGGATCTTTTGCTAGACAGCATTATAGTAAATTTAATGTTTTTATATATGAATTTTTCACCTTTTTGAGGAATTTTGCCCATGTGCTTAAGCAGAAAACCTCCAATGGTTTCATAGTCTTCTTTTGGCAGGTTTATTTTCAGTTGTTCGTTTACATCTTCTATTTCCATTCTGGCATTAATTAGGAATTTATTGTCATTAAGTTTTATAATTTTGCTTATTTCTTTATCATATTCATCGCGGATATCACCAACTACTTCTTCGAGTATATCTTCGATGGTAATAATTCCTACTGAGCCGCCATATTCGTCAACAACAATGGCAATTGAATCGTGCGATTTTTGAAAAGAAATAAGAAGGTCATCAACCCTTTTAAGCTCAGGTACAATAGGCACTTTTCTTATAAATTGTTCAATTTTTGCTTTGCTGTCATGTGCATGGAGAAGGTCAAAAAAATGTATAATACCTGTAAGGTTGTCTATCCGGTTTTTAAAAACAGGCAGCCTTGAATATCCGGTTCTACCGAGAATTTTTATTGCATCACTTACATCTGCTGTATTTGTTATTGCGATCACATTTACAAGAGGAACCATGATATCTGAAACTTTAGATTCTGAAAGATGAAAAACCCTGTGAATAAGTTTTTTTTCTTTTCTTTTTAAATCACTTTCTTCGCCTGGAATACTTAGCAGCATTGCGAGTTCTTCTTTAGTTATATATGGAAGCTTTTTGATGTTTTCTTTTCCAATACGTCTGTAAAAGCGTTCGCTTGCCCAGAAAAAAAGGTAAGTAATAGGTGAAATAATGCGGGATGCAAAAAAAAGTAAGTGGGAAATTTTTGGCGCGATTCTGGTTGCATTCTGCTGAAATATTGTTCTCGGGATGATTTCTCCAAACGTCAATAAGAAAGGAGAGATGATAACAATTGTCAATATCTCTCCATGTTTTCCGAAAAGGCTTTCAAACAACACTGCCGCAACAACAGAGGCGGTTATTACGAACATATTTGTTCCTGTGCTGGTTGTTGCCAGGAACCAGCGTGGATTATTGATCATTTTTAATGCCAGACTGGCTCCCCTGGAGCCCTTGGCAGCCTTTCTCCTGAGCTTGAGCTTGTTTGAAGATATCAGCATTATCTCAGAGCCCGAAAAGAAGCCCTGGAGAAATATACAAAGAAATATTATAATAATATTCAAGCTAATCATGACACATCTACTGGATCATGTTCATCATATATTTCACCAAAAAGCTCTTCCAGAAGATCTTCTAATGAGACGAGCCCGGAAACTCTTCCTTTTTCATTTAAACATATGGCTATATGTGTGTGTTGTTGCTTCATGAAGTAAAAGACCTCATCAACCTTTTTATTTTCCTGTATGAAGTATGGTCTCCTGCATATACCCGGCAGAAGTTCAACTTCACCTTTATATTTTTTAGTTACAACTTTTAACAGATCCTTTGCATAAAGCATTCCTATGATATTGTTAATATTTTCTTTGAAAACGGGAATTCTTGAGTAATGTTTTTTTTTCACAAGCTTAATTATTGATTCTGCATCCATGTTATGGGAAAGACAGAACATGTTTTCTTTTGGGGTCATGACTTCAGATACATGGGTATCACTAAACTCGAAAACATTGTGGATAAGGTCTCTTTCAACAATTTTCAGTTCACCATCTTTGTAACTTAAATCCACCATATCACGGAAATCATCCTCCATTATAGTGGGTAAAGACTTACGCTTTTCTATACCTGATAATTTCATGAAGCAATCCGTGAGCTTGATAAAAATCCAGCGAAGTGGTGAAATTAATTTTGCAAATGTATTGAGAGGTCCGGATATGAGAGGGGCAATCCTTTCATTATGAGTTACACCTATAGTTTTTGGGATCACCTCGGCCAATATCAGCGTCAAGGGTGTCATTATTGCAATGGTAAGCCATTTGCCCTGTTCGCCAAAGAGAGATACAAAAAAGTAAGTGGCAATAACTGATGCCGCGATATTAACCAGATCATTGCCCATCAGTATTGTTATTATGAGTCTTCTTGGGCGGAGAAGAAGCTTATCTATGAGCGCTGCTCTTTTGTTCCCGCTTTTTCTAAGACGCTCACGCTGCAAGAGAGTTAAGGAAAACAGAGCTGTTTCCGAACCTGAAAAAAGACCGGAAAAGATAAGTAGAAAAAATATTAAAGCTGCTTTAAAGAATAAATCGACTTCCAATGTGTTGCAATTTCCTTTATATTCGGCATATTTCGCTTAACCTTTGATCATACATCTTTCCTATGCCGTATTCATTTCGTCTCATAAATTTTTCAACAGAAGGACCTATGATCTGCATTTCAGGATGTTTTTTCTGAACATCAAGAGCAATTCTCATCTCCTTTGTACATCCTGTACTATAAGTTGCATCCTTGCCTACCCACTCAGGCGGAACTTTTTTATCCATGGCCTGAAATGCTTTAACTATATCATCATAGCTCTGAAAGCGCCATATGTCTATATAGCCGCTCCTTTGTACAATTTCCCACATATACATCAAATCATCCGCATCCATTCCAATTTCAAAGTATTCAGAAGGATTGATTATAAATGTCATCGCAAACTGATCTTTGAGGAAATCTATAAAGACAGACATGATTTTTTTTGCCATCTGTATTTTTCCGGGGATGGAACCTATAATGCCGCTGTAAAAAATGACTGTCCCTCCATTTTTTTTTGCCTCTTCCATCTGGTCGATAATTATCTTTGCTCTCTTCTCAAGATCGCTATGTGAAAACTTAATTACAGATGGATGCTTTGGTTTATAAGAAATTAGAATCGAACCATCCGGACCTCTTGAGATATTGAATATATCCCTGGTAAATTGAAAATGATTTTCAAAAATTCTTCGTTTCTGATTATGGCCTCTTGAAATTATTCCATCTACCTCTCTGAAAATCCTTGAGAAAACTTTTGAAGTAAGAAGAAGATTAAAATTTTCACGTGTTCCGTCTGATATAATTATTATATTTTTATCGCTTCTTAAAATTCCGACAAGTTCGTTTTTCCCTATATTCTTTTCTTCAATAAAAAATGCCCCTTCGAGCTGTTTGCTTAATATCTCATCTTCCTGGGCATCGAGGAAGTCAACTTTGGTATGAAGAGGCCCATCTTTAAAAGCGATAATGACCTTATGCCCCAGCTTCGCAAGATATTTAATTATTGCAAGGTCCACTATAATTTCACCTGATTCATCAGCGAGCCACAAAATTTTTTTTGTTTGGTCACCCTTACCCTCAATGCCAAGGAAATTCAGCAGAGGTTTAACACCATTTCCGATCATTTGACGACTAAAGAGTTTGTGAAAATCATCTTCTTTATAGGCTTTTGATTCATCTGATTCCCAAAGAGATTTTTCAACAGATAGAGATAATAATCTTTTGATTTCAACATGCTCAACAAATTCTTTAATCCCAGCAAGAGTTGCAGGAGGTTCTAAAACAGCTATATTATCCACCTGATTTATAGCTTTTTTAAAAGCTTCTGAGCAAAGAGACTTACTAACTCTATTATTGCGAATGGCTTTTTCACAGAGAAATGGGTCATCAATAAGGGTTCGATCAAGATAGATCTTAAGCAGGCGTTTTTCTACACGAGAGGGAATCATCATTTCATCTTGCGTTTCGTGTAAAAACTTTATTTTAATAAGGGCCTCAAGGAAGCTTTTATCCCTTTCATCTTCTATTTGACTATCAATAAGCTCCATAATTCTTTGAAGAACTTTTTTATATTTTTCCTGCAGAAAAGAGGAATCATTTTTGCTCATAATTACTTCAAACATTCTGTCTGAACAGGGATAATATCTTTCATCATTTTCTGTATATATCATGAAGGTAAGCTGCTCTGGTGATGCCACATGGTCAGGGTAAGCAAAATAATCCATATGGTTTTCAATAAAGAAAGCTGTATGCCAGGCATCTTTTTCAGGGTTTTCACCAGGCCGGTAAGTAATCTTAACCTGGTTATCGGACTCTATTTTATTTTCCATATATTTTCCTAAATATTTCACCACGGATTTTCACGGAATTACACTGAATTATCAAAATACTCTGTAACTTCTCAATAAATTCGGGCAATCTCCGGAAGCTGTGATTTTTCTTCTCGTTCCCATGCTCAAGCGTGGGAATGCATACCATATGGGTTCCCACGCTGGAGCATGGGAACCAGGCAATGACTGATATCCGAACTTTTTGAGAAGTTACAATACTCTTCTCAACATTTTTCAGTGAAACTCCGTGTTGTTCCGTGGTTAGCTTTTACAATCCATAAAATCAAAAAGCTGAGTTAGGTCTGTTAATATAATGTCGGCAGAAAGGTTTTTACATTTTGGATCATCTTTTCTCATCCTTAATGATCTTGAGTCTCCTGCAAAAAGAGCTGTTTTAAATCCTGTTTTTTTTGCCGGATAAACATCCTTTAACATATCATTTCCAATATATAATACTGAATTTTCCCGGATATTCATGTTTTTAAGCCTTTCTGCTGCAAGCTGAAACAAAAATATTGACGGCTTTGCATATCCGAATTTATATGAAAAAATAATTAAATCATCATGAAAACCAAGATCTGACATGTCTGATCCCAGTAACCACTTAAAAAGATAAGGAGTATAGAACTGCGCGTTTGATATAATTCCTGTCAGAAGCTTTGAATCTTTGCATGCAAAAAGCAGCTCTCTGGTATGAGGCATTGGATATACAGGATTGACAAGCATTTCAAATTCAACAGCAAACCTTCTGATAAAATCCAAATCATTATTTTCTAAAATACTCGTCCATATACGGTCGATTTCAACTTCCGGAAAATCAATGCCTTTTCCACGCATTTCATCATGTTTTTTTTTAATGGCGCTGAACAAATCATCCAGAATAATATGTGGTTTTCTTTTAATGTCATATTTTAACAGCAATTGTTCAAGGAGATGTATATTATGTGATTTTTTTTCAGCAATGCTTATATCGCCTGAACCGCTAATGAACAATGTGCCATAAATATCAAAAAGTATGCATTTTATTTTTCCGTCTATCTTTCCGGTTTTTTTTAAAGAAGTTGGTATCGGGTTGAGTGGAGTTATGTAATTCGATATAAGGTTTTTACTCAACATAATCGTTCCATTTAAGCAGGCTGAATTGTTCGAGATTTATAAACTCTGAAAGCAATATGTTTTTATCAAGCCTCTGATGGACTGGATTATTAATTATTTTTGAATAAATTTTCAGCAGGTTTTTTTTGTAAGTTGTTCTGTTGTAATTATTCAGAACAGCATTCATGTTGTTTTGTATCAACTCTTTATTGTTTAACAAACTATTTGCGAGACGGGAAAGATATGGATTAAGCTTAATTAGTTTTTTTGCCTCATTTTTACTTGATAATACATGAGAAATTATCTGTTTCTGAAACGGTTCATAAAGCAGTCCAAAATCAATATTATTATTTCCGGTTATTTTTGTAAAAGATTTTTGTATTTCTTCTTCATTAATTTTGAAGTCAAAGAGAGAACAGTTTTTTAAAATACAGGTCTTCCAAACCACATAAAATTTATCTTTGCCTATCCATTCAAGTGGAACAAGAAGTCTATCATAAAGATGATCAAGTGCAATCCCGTTTTTTTCAAAATCATGGCATATATCAGGGAGTTTTCTTCCCCAGAGATTTTTTTTTGCTGTCCACGGCTCAAGAAAAGAAAAACCAAAGCCCTCAGTTATGCTTGTTGTAATAATAAATTTTGCTGAAAGCACCAGCTCTGAAAAATCTTTTTTTAAGCCAGCTTCAAATTCTACATTAAGATTATTTTCTTTAACAAAATTTTTCCATCCAACGTAGCTGATAATATCAGACATACTGTTAGGAGGAAGCGTTATGGTAAGGGTTTCATTGTTCTGAAAGAAAAGTGATAGAAGTATTGCTTCACCAATATTTTTTCTTCTTATAGCGCGTATGGGATATAGAACGTAGTTTCTGGGGGTAATTTTTTTTTTATTAAAATCAATGGGCTTGATTGTGTTGAATATTTTATGAAGGCCTTGTTTTTTCAGGCCGGCTTTAAGCAATATATTGTAATCTCGCGAGTTAATTACTCCGTAGTGACAATCTGAAACATATTCTTCAGAAAAATATAATAAAGGCCGCCCGTCTTCGGCAAAATCATGGATTTGTAAAAAAAGCTTTATTCCCCCTTTTTGAAGAGCTTTGAGAATTTTTAAAAAATTTATATTTTTTGCAAGCATGGGATTGTGAACATGGAGAACATCGCATCCATTATTCCATCTTGAAAAAACAGCTTTTATTATGTCGTCTGCAACTTCTTCGGGCTTGTATATTTTTTGTCTCTGGCTGTCATAACCAAGGCCGGGGATATGCACTGAATCAGCGGGAAAGGATATATCAGGAAGTTCTCCTGATAGTACAAGAACCTCACATTTTTCTCTGAGGGCTTCTACCTGTTGTTTTAAAACAGTTGTAACTCCGCCTGTCTTCAGGTGATAATGGATAAATGCTATTTTCATTAGGCTAAATTTTTATATTATCGCAACCAGTTATAATAACTAGTGCCTGAACGAAAACCCCTGGTTCCGAGCGGTCATTGCGAGAAGTGAGGAACGAACGACGAAGCAATCCCCTTATTTCCAAGAGATTGCTTCGGTCATGCTTCCCTCGCAATGACATGAAAAGTGTAATTTGGAGGGTTTTCGTTCGGGCACTAACTAAAAAATATTATCATAAAAAGG
>JAJSZT010000047.1 GCA_030272815.1 Deltaproteobacteria bacterium | reverse complement strand
ATGCCTTGAAATTACGGCCTTTACGATGGTTTTTTTAAACAGATCATTGTATGGCTAAAAATTGTAGAGAGTTCGGAGTTCGGAGTCATGTATATCTCCTACAAATTGTTGTATATATTTCTTGGCTTGGAAATGGCTGGATATCTTAAACAAAGATTTTATGAAACACTATCTAATGCTCTGATTGCTGAGAATTTAGGGAAGGTCAAGCAGGTATGAATGAAGGGCTTGGAAAACACAAAAAAGTAAAATAAATGGACTTATATTTTACTTTAGGAGCGTTTATGGATATTAAGGACTTCAAAGCAGGTTCATATAGAAAAGGATATGAGTACTGCTACTTCTTACCAGGCGCAACACAGTATAGTTACTGCAAGGCAAAAAAAGAAATTTTCAGAGGAGGTCTGAAATGATACCATTAACCAGAATCACATTCAATTCTGATATCATAGAAGGGAAGCCCTGCATTCGTGGCATGCGTGTAACTGTGGGAATGATCGTCGGCCTTGTTGCCTCGGGACAGACCAAAGAGGAAATTCTGAAATTGTATTCCTACCTGGAAACAAAAGACATTGACGAGGCACTTGCTTACGCCGCATGGCGTGTCGAAGAAATCGACGTTCCACTCGTTTCGGCATCGGCATGAAACTGTTGATAGACATGAATCTTTCCCCGAAGTGGGTGTCCGTACTGAAGGAAGCCGGCTTTGAGGCGGCCCACTGGTCCAGTATTGGCAGGCCAGACGCTAAGGGTCGATCTTGAACAATATCACTGAGGTGAAGTCATGGGAGAGTATTTTGTTAAGCGTCCTTTAAAACGTCCACCGGTTCATCTGAAGCTTCCAGGGAGACGGGTTGAGTCCCCAACAACTGGCTCAAGCGGATGGGGGAGCCTGGCGGGCTAAAATTCCTTGTAAATTCTTGCCAAAGGATGACCGGGAGCTTTTATCTCAAGATTCAAAAAATAACCATAGGGTGTTTGAACAATAGAATAGCCTGCTTTTTCCAGTCGTTCCCGTGTCCGGTCTAATAATTCCTGAGCCTTTATTGCTTCAGCCTTTTCTTCTCCCAGATGCGTGAAGGAATGAAGAACGATATTTTCTGTTTCCCATTTGCGGGCCAGCCACTTTGAGTTTTTTACCAGCTTTGTCTCAGCAGAGCTGCCGTCTTCAACATCCCTGGGCTCTATGTGAATAAAAGCCACTACAGTATTGTCGTTTTCAGCAGGTTTGGCATCCGGAGCATTTTCAAGGGTTTTTATAGCCGGAGTCCAGTTAAAATTATTGCAAAACCAGAATAATACACGCATAAATAAAAAATCCTTTCAAAATTACTTTTAAAACAATATGTTTGCTATTATTAATATAAAATCACAGAAAAATTATTTCAACTTCTTTCTATTTTTAATTTGTGTTATGAATTTTTAGGAGTAAGGGCGAAGAATGAAAGATTCCTTTCAAATTTTTCCGGTAGGCATTATTATAAAACAGAATGAAAATTCAGTTATAAAAATTTATGATAAATATATTGATGCGCTTTTAGGCCTGGATCAATTTTCACATATACAGGTGTCTTATTGGTTTCATAAAAATGACACACCTTCTAAAAGAAATATCCTTCGTGTACATCCCAGAGGGAAAGAATCAAATCCTATAACCGGTGTGTTTGCCACCCATTCTTCTGTTAGACCCAATCTTATTGCTTTTTCGACATGCAAAATTTTATCGATTGAAGAAAATTTTATTAAAGTTGATACTATTGATGCGTTTGATGAAACACCGGTAATTGACATAAAAGCATATATTTCCCCAGGTTATTCCAAAGAAGAGATAATAACTCCCGACTGGGTGAGAAGATAATATATATTCATGGTTTGCAAAAAGTATAAAATAAAAAAACTTTAAATCTAATCAGGAGATCTAACATGTCAAAACAAATTTCTTTCTCCAAGTATGAACAAAAAGTTCTTCCCAACTTCCGACAAAAAATTAGTCAGGCAGAATCTACAGAGGATGTAAAAAAGTTTTTTGTCTATACTGTCCAAGAGTTAGTAGAAAGTATTTTTGCCGGAAAAATTGACTTTGAATATGAAGACGTAGCATTAATGCCAGACAAAGAGCCATATTATCTTTTGAGCAAACAGCTTGTTTCTTCCAATGAATTTAAATCTGTTTGGAATGACTCGGATTTGCCTCGTTTGCTTTCCCGATTAGCGGAAACCGCGGTGAACCGTTATAAGCATCTTAAAAAGCGACCGGAAAAAACCGAGGCTAAAATTAGACCATAGGTAACACTTCAGCGCTTTTAAATCCAAAAATGGTCATTATGTTGAATTGTGAATAATATAATATCTTATTCACAATTCAACATAATGACACCGGTATCTCCCCTAACTGCGAGGTTTGGAAAGAAGGTGCGGTCTCTGCAAAAATAACCAACATAGAATTTGCAATATAAATACAAGCACATAACAACCGCATCATCGTGCCAAGATAGTAATTAAGGGGCGAAGCTTGAGTAAGTTTAGGTTGAAGCAGAAATACTCCATACATTATCGCCAATTGATTTTATATTTATATTAATATCCAAAAAAAGCTTAATTACATCGGAATTTGTCTTTGTATGCAGAGTAGGCTTTAGCGTTGTGTAAGATCCACCACCTGACAGTGCTAAAGGCAACAAGAGCTGATCCGCCAGATATTTGCCAACAGGGACCCCGGCTTCCAGATAGCGAATGGCTGCATTGGCAGCAATTTTTGCCACATCTTCCGCCCTCACGCCCTTTTTGCCAAAACCGGTAAATATTTCTGTAATATGTTTGCTTTTAATTTCAATGCAGACGATGTTGCCGGGCCCCATGTCGGCAGGTTGTTCAATAATCCGGAGACATTTTTTATTCCATCCCAGCTTTTGTTCAATTACTCCGAGCTCCCGTTCGGCAATATGACGTGGCAGGCCGGCAACAACGGCCTTAGCGTTACATTCACTAATTTCCCCACGCTTATTGATATGAAATGTCCGAAGTTTTTTAGCAGGCTGAATTGTTATATTCAGTCTGCCGCCTCCTTTGGGATAGTAGCCTGGACGTTCCAGTTGGGCATTGATTTTCGGCCCCATGCTGTTAATTACGGGAATGAAGACCCGCTGTATGAAGTCAAAAGGGGGTGCAAAAGGGTTATGCGTGCCTCCCTCGAGTATCAATGTCGATGGCCCCTTTGCTATTATTAAAGCAGGAAGTATGGTTTGCAGCACAAGGGTTGTGCTTCCTGCTGTGCCTATGTCAAAGTGATAATGGCCCGGGGCTATGTCCGCAGGAATAAATGTCAATTCCTGATGCCCCGGTTTTGCTTCTCGAACTTTGGCTTTGCCTATTTGGGCAGCAGCATTTACGCACACAAGGTGCTGTCGCCTGAGCCCAGGTTTTTTTCTGAGCGCACGAATATTTGTTATTTTAAAAGGGATACCTAAACATAAAGATAAGGCCAGAGATGTCCTTAATATTTGACCACCACCTTCGCCAACAGATCCGTCAACAATTACCATTTGTCTCCTTTTTCTATGATCAGAAATTTACAAACTCATTTTTATGTAACATTAACCGGCTGCGGCTATATTTTCAAAAAGCTGAAGTATTACGAGTTTGTAAATTTCTGTATATCATCAATTATAAAAATAATGTATACAGAAATTTATGCTTAATAATCTTACCGGTCAGATTGAACGAATAACTTATTCTAATGAAGAAAACGGATTTACAATCGCAAGGGTTAAAGTGCCCGGCCGGAGGGATCTGGTAACAGTGGTTGGAAATCTTATGTCTCCAATGCCAGGAGAGATCATAAAAATGCAGGGGGAGTGGACCAATCATCCCAAATATGGTGAACAGTTCAAGCTTTTGAGTTATAAAACAGCCGTACCTGCAACAGTTTATGGAATCCAGAGATATCTTGGCTCCGGGCTTATAAAGGGCATAGGCCCAGTAATGGCGGGCCGAATCGTAAAGAAATTCGGAAAAAATTCGCTGGATATAATAGAAAATGAAATTGAGAAATTAGCCCAGGTAGATGGTATTGGAAAGAAGCGGATAGAAATGATCAGGACGGCCTGGGATGAGCAGAAAGAAATCCGGGATGTAATGCTGTTTCTGCAAACACACGGCGTAAGTTCAGGTTATGCAACAAAGATATTCAGGCAATACGGAAACCAGTCAATAGCCGTGGTCCAGGAGAATCCATATCGGCTTGCAGCAGACATATTCGGGATTGGTTTCGTGATCGCAGACGGAATTGCTGAAAAACTTGGATTTTCTAAAAATTCCACGTTAAGGGCTGAAGCAGGGATACAATATGTTCTCCATCAGATGGCTGATGAAGGACATGTTTATTATCCTTATGGGCTTCTTTTAGAAAAATGCCGGGAAATTCTTCAGGTTGAGAGAGAAGTTGTTGGCAAAGCGATAGGTAGAGTTGCTATTGATAAGAAAATAATTATAGAGGACCTGAATGATAAAATTGAGGAGTTCAGAGAAAACAATAAGGCAGTTTATCTGGAAAAATATTATGTTTGCGAAACCAGTATTGCTTTCCGGCTGAAAACCCTGATTGGAGCGCCAAAATCTTTCCGCAATATTGATTTAGATCGAGCAGTAGAATGGGTTCAAAAACAGCTTTCTATTACCCTGGCAGAAAAACAGCTTGAAGCATTAAGATGTTCTGTTGAAAACAAGGTAGTTGTAATTACCGGCGGGCCGGGCACAGGCAAGACAACAATTATAAATGCGATTATTAAGATTTTTTCAAGGCTGAAGCTTAAAATAATGCTTGCAGCTCCCACAGGCAGGGCCGCAAAACGCATGAGCGAGACCACGGGCTATGAAGCCAGGACAATTCACCGGCTCCTTGAATTCAGTTTTCAAAAAGGCGGATTTCAGAAAAACGAGAAAAAACCGCTTGATTGCGACCTTCTGATAGTTGATGAAGCATCTATGATTGACACGATTCTGATGCACCACATGTTAAAGGCCGTTCCCCCCAGGGCCACCTTTATTCTTGTGGGAGATGTTAATCAGCTACCTTCTGTCGGGGCTGGATCTATTCTAAACGATATTATTGAATCCGGATCTGTATCTGTGGTCAAGCTTAACGAGATCTTCCGCCAGGCCAAAGGCAGCCGGATTATTGTTAATGCTCATAAGATAAACGACGGAATTATCCCATCTTTTAAAACACCTGCTCCATCCGGCAGTACAAATGATTTTTATTTTATCCAGCAGGAGGACCCCGAAAAGGTACTTGAAATTATATTAGAACTGACAAGGGAGCGCATACCCCGGCGGTTTAATTTTGATCCTGTTGAAGATATCCAGGTTTTGACTCCCATGCATAGAGGTGTGGCAGGTGCTGGAAATCTCAACAAAAAATTGCAGGAAGCTCTAAACCCGGGTGAAAATATTATTATTAGAGGGGATAGAGGATTTAGAATTAATGATAAAGTTATGCAGATCAAAAATAATTATGACAAAGAGGTCTTTAATGGAGATATAGGAAAGATTACAAAGATAATTGCAGATGAACAGGCGCTTGTTATTTCTTTTGACGGCCGGGAAGTCGTCTATGAATTTGCCGATTTAGATGAAATCGTTCTGGCATATGCTGTTTCAGTACATAAATCCCAGGGCTCCGAATATCCAGCAGTAGTAATACCCATACTTATTCAGCATTATATGCTATTGCAGCGCAACCTTATCTATACGGCTGTTACCAGGGGCAAAAGCCTTGTCGTGATAGTTGGTACCAGGAAGGCGCTGGCAATCGGAATAAAAAACAATAAAACACAGAAAAGGTATACGTATCTTAAACACAGGTTGAGATCGTAGTTTAGCTTTTTGAAACAAACCGACTGAGCATGAGCGAGTATATTTTCAAAAAGCTAAAATGCTACAGTTTTTCTAAAAGACTTCCCCAGAGCTTTCGTATTGCTTGAGCTGATGACGAATTTGAATCATATTCAAATATCGTTTGTCCCTGGACCATGGCTTTTGTAAAATTTTGATCAAAAGGTATATATCCTAAACAGGTCAAACCTTTTTCTTTGGCGAATTTTTCTATTTCATCAGTAATGTCTTTATTGAGATCAAATTTGTTGACGCATAGAAAAGCCGGCACCTTGAAGTGATTGGCCAGTTGGACAACCCGCTGCATATCGTGTTTTCCGGATACACTAGGTTCTGTAACAATAAGTACAGCGTCGGCTCCGCCTATGGAAGCAATTACCGGACAGCCTATTCCCGGAGGGCCGTCAGTAAGAATTAGATCAAGCCCCTTTTCTTCTGCAAGTTTTTTGGCTTCATTTCTTACAAGCGATACAAGCCTGCCTGAATTTTCTTCAGCTATACCAAGCCTTGCATGTACCAGTGGGCCGAAACGCGTATCAGAAATATACCACTCTCCGCAAGTATTCAGAGGAAAGTCTATTGCTTTTTCAGGACAGAAATAAACGCATACGCCGCAACCTTCACATTCAATTGAATTAACCTCAAAAGTTTCGCTTATGGCCCCCCATTTGCATAAATCAATGCAGAGACCGCATTCCGTGCATTTATCTTTGTTTATAATGGCCGTATTGCCGCCCTGAAAATCGTGTTTTTCCAAGATGTCCGGAGCTGTAATAAGGTGGAGATCTGCTGCATCAACATCTGCATCGCAAAGCACCTTGTTTTCTGCAAGATACGCAAAAGCAGCCATTAAACTGGTTTTACCGGTTCCACCCTTGCCGCTTATAATTATCAATTCTTTCATTTAACTCACAATCTTTTTGATATTATTATATAAAGTTAAAAATGTTTCTTTAAATCCAGGGAGTTTTTCAACGATCATATCACCTCTTGAGTAGGCCTCCGCTATATTTCTGTCAAAAGGTATTTCCAAAAGAACAGGTACGCCCTCCTTTTTTGCAAAATCCTTAACTTTATTATCTCCTACATCTGAACGGTTAATTACCAGCCCACATGGTATATTTAACATTTTAACTGCGCCGACGGCTAATTTTAAATCATGCAGACCAAATGGCGTGGGCTCGGTGACAAGAAGAATAAAATCAGTGTCCTTCATGGATGCTATAACCGGACATGATGTACCAGGCGGAGCATCTATAATGGTGAATTTGTCAGGCTTGGTAAAGGAACGAACCTTTACGATTAACGGAGGAGACATGGCTTCGCCCACCCTTAACTTTCCATGAACAAACTCTATGCCGTTACGGTAGCCCTTTTGTATGATACCCAGTTCACGGCTCGTCTCTTTTATAGCGTTTTCCGGACAAACCTTTTCGCAACCTCCGCAACTGTGGCATAGCTCAGGAAATGTCATAACTGTAGTATCGGCGATCACGATTATGGCTTTGAATTGACATATTTCGTCGCATTTTCCACAGAGATTACATTTTTTTTCATCTACCTCTGGAACAGGTGTTGTGACCGTGATGGTTTTTTCAAATACCGGATTAATAAAAAGGTGGCTATTTGGTTCTTCCACATCACAGTCCAGCAGTTGAACATCAGAGCCAATTGCCATAGCCAGATTCGTAGCAACAGTTGTCTTGCCGGTTCCGCCTTTTCCACTTGCAATACTTATAATCATTATAATGATCCATTTCTGGGTGGTTAATACCTAAATGGCTAAATAGTCAGCAAACAATTTAATAACCGCTTGGCCATTTGTCCAGCCAGTTAATAAAAAAACAAATTATATATATTTGAATGTAATATCTCCGAGTTAATGGTAATCGTGAGTGCCAAGCATCACTTTGATTCCGGTCTTTTCTTCAATAATTTTGGCCTTTTCTTCCGGGTCGGAATAAGGACAGCCAGGTTTTGCTTTGACACAGCAGGAACTTAAATATATTACGTCTGGCTTGATTTCAGACAATTTTATTGCCAAGCCCATATTTGTGGCAGTCGCACGGCCCGGGCATTCGCACTTTACAAAACCTACAACCTGAGAGGGTTCTTCAAAATTACCATCGCCAAGAGATGCTGCTTTCAGGCAACGCCATTCACCAGGACATCCGTTACCACTATCCATGTATGTACCACAACCTATAACTGCAACTTTTTTCATTTTAATTTATTCTTCCTTTCCTTTTTATTATGTTTGTTAACTATAAGTTATCATTAAGTTGTTCTGAAATATTAGTTTTACATCCCGGCATGAGATACTTTGAATTTGACAGGGAGCCATGTAAATAGGCTTGCAATACATCCTCGGCGAGTCCTGATATCTCGGAGATTATTTTGACTCCTGTCGACATAAGCATCATTGAAAAGGAACGTGAGATGGCACCGCAAATCAGAACATTTACTTTAAGACTGTGGATAAGAAGACATCTTTTAGATATATCCTGTTCGCCAAGATATATTTCGAACCGTTCGATCTCGCTTAGGTTTTTTGTATTTATAATCAAAAGCCTTGACGCAGTGTCAAAAACCGGCGAAATTTTATCATTCCATATCGGTACGGCAATTTTCATGGGGAGATTACCTTCCTAAACCTCTATCGCCGCCGCCTCCCATTCCTCTTCCACCGCCTCCCATTCCTCTTCCACCGCCTCCCATTCCTCTTCCACCGCCTCCGGAACCCCTGCCGCCACCCATACCTAGTCCTCTACCAGAATTTGGCCCCTGAGTGTATCCCGAAGGCCCTGATTCACCTTGATATTCGTCTGATTTTACTTTTCTTGGAGATGTCAGATCAGTACTCTTATATTTTTCTAAGGCTTCTATTACTGAGCCAGTATGACCGGTAAATAATTCCACACCGGCTGCAGATAGCGTTTGGACAGCTTTTGGGCCGCAGTTGCCAGTTATCACGGCCTCAGCGCCCTTTGAAATTACAAACTGCCCAGCTTGAATGCCTGCACCACCAGTTAATGAAACGCCTTTATTCTCAAAAGCCTCAAAACTCATATCATCTGTATTAACGATTAAAAAATAGGCACACCTGCCAAAGCGTGGGTCTATTTGCGAATTTAAATCTTTTCCATAGGAACTGACAGCTATTTTCATATTTTGTTTTCCTTTTAAAAATGTGTTTTTTGAAAGATAATTTCTAAAGAAGCTAAAGCATTTTCCATGCCAAGACAGAGCATAAATAAATAATGAATATAACTTATTGGATTGGCTGAAAAATCATGAATGGTAACATTAAAATAAGGATGCGAAATAAAGATGTAATGATAGCAAAATTGCAATGGCAGTGAAACATAAATGCAAATATGCAATAAAGCTCAGTTATTTTTTCGACCTGCCATCTGTTTTTGGAATTTCAAGTTTCAGGCGTTTTATTTTACGCCATAAAGTTGTAGGGTGAATCCCCAATTTCGTTGCAGTTACGCTTCGGTTCCAGCTATTTTTTCTCAGGGCCTCGAAGATAAAATTTTTCTCAATGTCATGAAATGACAATTCTTTTTGTGAAAAAGCACTGGACAGACCTGTTCTCGTATTATCTGATTGCTGACGCAAATATTCAGGGAGATGTTCGATTCCTAATACTATTTTTTTACACACCAGGGTTGCGTATTCAATTATATTTTCCAATTCACGAATATTGCCACGGAAGTCATGTGACATAAGAATAGATAGAGCTTCAGGAGATATCCCCTGGATTTTTCTGTCATTCAGCCGGTTAAATTTCCGGATAAAATGCTCAGCTAACAAGGGTATATCTTCCTTTCGTTTTCTTAAAGGAGGAAGTAAAAGTTTGACCACATTAACACGGTAATAAAGGTCATCTCTAAAAGCTCCATTTTTTACAAGTTTTTCTAAGTTCTTATTTGTTGCCGCAACAATCCGCACATTTGCTTTAAGGGATGAGGTACTTCCGAGAGGCTCATAGACTTTGTCCTGCAGGACACGCAGGAGCTTTGCCTGGAGTAATTGTGAAATATCTCCGATTTCATCTATAAAAAGGGTACCGCCTTCAGCCAGAGCCAAACGTCCTGATTTATCTTTTTTTGCATCTGTAAAGGCACCGGCTTTGTATCCGAATAATTCAGATTCAAGAAGGGTATCTGGTATAGAGCTGCAGTTGATGGTGATCAAAGGGGCTTCCCTCCTGTTGCTGACGGAGTGGATAGCCTTTGCAAAAAGTTCCTTTCCCGTGCCGCTCTCTCCCTCAATAAGGACTGTAGTATCACTTTCAGCAATAAGTTCCAGCATGCCGAATAGACGTTTCATTTCCTTGTTTTTACTTATGATATCATGAAAGGTATGCTTATCGGCCAGTTGCTTGCGTAATTCTTCAACCTCACTTAAATCCCTAAAAGTCTCAACCCCGCCTATTATGTTACCTTTATTGCCTTTTAAAAGAGCAGAAGATATGCTGACTGGAATTCGTTCTCCTTCGGAATTAACGATAAATATAGACTGATTTACAAAGGGATAGCCTGTTTCAATGGTTTTCCTCAGCAAGCAGCCCTGTTCGCATATGCTTGCCCTAAAAACTTCCCAGCAGTATCTTCCGATTGCCTCATTTTTTTTTATTCCGGTTATTTCCTCAGCAGCCCTGTTAAAGGAGGTAATCTTCCATTCAAGATTAACGGTAAAGACGCCGTCGGCAATACTATCTAAAATTATATGTGTCTGATTTTCAATAAGTTGTTTCATAAAAAATAATTTGACTTCAGCATGGTTTTTCAGGCTAAGGTAGTAGGGTAAAAAAGATAAGGCAAAACTGATCAAAAGTCAAATATAGTAGTACCTAAATTTGAGCGATTTTTTACTCGACCTGCACCAATCTTTTGCGCATCAAGGACTTGCGAAAAGTCTCGACATATCCATTGGTATGTCTACGCTTTTCGCAAACCTTGCTGCATCAAGATCCTGGCACATTTCTTCGCAAAAAATTGCTCAACCTAGGTATAATAAAAAGAAAGGGATAAAATAATGAAAAACTCCAAGAAAGTCAGTGATATTCCCCCGATGAATGATGAGAAACTGGCGAAGTTCTGGTATAATAATGAGCCGGAGGACTTTGAGGGGGTGGAAGGAACAATGAAATTCACACGCCCACCTAAAAAGTTAATCCAATTAAGACTCGATCCAAGAGATGTCAGAATAATTGCTTTTAATTAAACCTCGGGCTATGCCCGAGCGATCCTAAAAGGTTTTACCGTTCCGGCGAGAATATTGAACGGCAGAGTAAAGCGTTTTTTGAACGTCGAACATCGAATGATGAAATCGCTTCGCTCCGCCAGTTTATAAATTGGCAGAATACCTTATTCAAAATTCGATGTTGGATGTTCGATGTTCGACGTTCATAGCCTTTTAGCTTGACGGCTACGTCCTTGATATTGGATTGTAATCTGCAGGAATCGCGATGCTTTTAGACCCCTTCGAGGGGTCTTCATCAAACCACCCGTTCTACGGCTGGTAGGTGATTAAATACTGGCCGGTTCATTAGCCGGCCTTCGGCATCTTGTTTTCTTTGTAAAAGGCATTTTTATCCAAAAGGCACAGCAACTCCCTATGCTCTATCCGAGATCTGCACCATGATCCGGTCGTCTTTCAGCTTGACAGGGTAGGTGCGAATTGGACTTGGTGATTTGAGCATTTTTCCCAGGGTTGTAAAGAACCCTGTTCCCTTTAGCCATTGGACTACGTTTCCATCAGTAACATCAAATTGAGAGCCATGTCTCGGGCAGGTCACCACGGCGCCATCAAGCCGGCCACGTGATAGCTTTCCTCCCGTGTGTGGGCAGCGGTTGTCGGAAGCGTAATAATTGTCGCCGACCCTGACCAGAAGTATTTCTTGTCCTTTGATTAGGACTTCTTTCATGGCTCCTTTGACAAGTTCACCGGTTTTGCCGACTTCGATCCAACTACTCATTTACTTCACCTCCCGCGTTTACACCAAGTCGCTTACCAAGGTTTGTGATTTGATTGCTCCGGTTGTTATGCTATTCATGAGCTTTTGTTGCCTTCATATCCTGCACTAGTAGGATGCGATGTTCAATATCAGGCCAAATTTTGTGTTTAATTGCTCATAAAAGTAAAAAAATTATGGCAGAAATCAGAAGAAACGTAAAGAATATTCAGCAAAGTGGACTTTTGCTGGTTTGATTAAATGTAAGCAGTGCACAATGCCACTTGGTCAAAAATGAAGACGTGTTAGGATGACTTACTTATTTATTCCTGGGCGTCCCGAGGATTTTCTTAAATCCAGAGGAATCACCCAGAAGGTTAACAAAATGAGCGCAAAAAAAAGTGCATACACGATCACAAATGTTAGTTCACTAAAATCAAAAAACATGATTTTGTGAATCCACTCTTTCATGAAACTGGTTTCATATAGCTGATCCTGGCCTCCTCTTACTCTCAAATTATTTTCCCATTCGGTGAGTGGGCAAATCATGCCAATCAAAGATTCGCAGAGAACAATGCCCATCGCCAAGATGTGACAGATACGAAATTTTGCATTTCTCGCGAATTTCTGTTTTGTAAAATATCCGATCCAGATAAATATAAACCCAAGAACAACAAAGGCGACAAAAAGGAAATGTATCAACAAGATTAGATCTGCTGCTAACAAGTATTTGCTGTAGGCCGGATTCATATTGTTCCTATTTTTTGGGACTTAACCTGACACTAATGACTTAGGGTAAGGAGCTACTATTTTTAAGGCCTTGGGAAGAAGTCTGATGGAAAATTGATTATTATAATAAGATTCTCCATCCCTGCATCTATGTATCGAGTCGAACCTTGTATCAGAACAGTGTAGGCATCCTTTAGCCCACGTGGAATCCCGAGCCCCCTTGCAGTATCATTTCCCAGGCCGGCAGGTATAATCCCTAATGCCGGATAATTGCCGGGCCTATCTTTATCTTGCATGCAAACCCTTATCATGCCATTTACTACTTCATTGATGGTGCCATCACCTCCGATGGCAACGATCCGGTCAAATAATCCGGAGGCTGTGGCCTTTTCAGCGAGAGCTGTAGCATGGCCGGGTTTTGTGGTAATCTGGAATTCATAGGCAAGGCTGTCCCTTTCAAGAAGCGCCTTAAGCCTTCTAATAAGCGGATTGAACCTTTCCTTTCCTGATTTTGGGTTTATAATGAAACAGAATTTCATAAGTTACATTTACTAAACTTTCACATTTTTTGCAAACTAAGGGCTCGCTCAAAAATAACTTAGCATTTTGGCATCTCAGCTTCAGGCCATCTTTGGCCGATCCTCAATCGCAAAATCTTCGAAATAGCTCGCTATTCCTGTGGTTTTGCTCAATCGGATCAACCAAATCCGACCCAAATCTGAGCACCAAATCTACGAAGTTCTTTTCGAGCAAGCCCTAAGGGAGGTGTTATGAAAAGAGTTCTGGTGTACCTTGGTTTCGTGTTGTTGCTATGCGGGCTGCTTTTAGCTTCGTGTTCGGAAAATCAGATGACTGATAAAAGGGGAAACTACGAATGGGCGGAAAAACGCGCCGCAATGGTACAGCAACTGCGCGCGTACGGTAGTAAGGATGAGCGGGTGCTAAAAGCTATGAGTACTGTCCGGCGTCACAAATTCATCCCTGAAAAATATCTCGGAGTTGCTCCACCTTATGGAAACCACCCCTGTCCCATCGGTTATGATCAGACGATCTCGCAACCCTATATTGTCGCTTATATGACAGAAAAACTGAATATTCAGACCGGAGAAAAGGTGCTTGAAATTGGCACCGGGTCAGGGTATCAAGCCGCCATCCTTGCCGAGTTGGGCGCGGAGGTTTACAGCATTGAGATCATACCCGAACTGGCAAATCATGCCCGTAAAGCTCTGACCACAGAGGGGTATGAGCAGGTCAAGGTGCTGACCGGTGATGGTTATAAAGGCTGGCCGGAACATAGTCCTTTTGATGCCATTATAGTAACCTGCGCGCCGGAAGATATTCCGCAAGCCTTGGTAAATCAATTAAAAGAAGGTGGGCGAATGATTTTGCCCCTCGGTGTCTACATGCAACGTCTGGTTATCCTTCGCAAAAAATCAGGACGTATAGAAAAAGTTGATGATCTTCCCGTGCGGTTCGTGCCAATGGTGCGCTGATCGTAAGCCTCCCGCATGGGCACCAAGCTGTTTGCGGTCTGGTTGCTTAAATGCTCATTACCAAGACATGATTAGTTTAGAGCCATGCCGATGACCAGACCAACAGCAATTCCAAGGCCGACAAATATTGAACCAACTACGATTCCCACTGCAATATTTTTCTCTGCTAACTGTTTTGACGTATTAAATGGGGTCATCCTGTCAAACATTTTATAACCTATTATCATAAACACTATGGTCAATAAAGCTCCGGCTATTGCATAACCAAGGTTCAGTAATGTAATTGAGATTTCCATTACTTTAATACCCCCTTTATTTTACCGATTTTATTAACGTAACCAATGGTTTCTTTACTGTTTTTGCCTGTAACATCAGGCAAAGTTGATTGTATGGATTCCCACGTGTTGGGATTAAGCCCCTTATTCTTTGCTATTTTTTGGGCTTTAATAATATTTCCCTTGCCGGCATTGTAAGACCCAAACATGAAATTTATCCGATCCATATGTGAGCGTTCCGCCTTCCATAAATTCCATATCATTCTGTTGTAATAAATACCCGCTGCGATATTCCAGCGGGGCTGTTCTCTTGTGCCCTTAATGCCTGGATTTTTCCTTGTAATTTCTTCAAAGGTTCTTGGCATTATCTGCATAACACCCACTGCTCCCACTCTTGATCTGGCATCTGCCTGCAACCTTGATTCAGCTACAGCCTGAGCCTTGAAATAATGCCAGTCAAAACCAGGGCCAAAATATCTCTTTGAATATTTTGAAAAGTATTTGTCATATTTTACTACCTTCTTATATCGTTCAAAGGCGTGAACTGTTATAGGCATAAGAAGCAACACAATTACCAGCGCCTTTATTATCGTCCAAAATCTTTCTTGCATTTTATCTTATCATACCTCGTTCGATTATATGAGTTGCTCTTTCTTTAACTTTTAAACTTTGATTATGATTTCTGCCACCGGGAGCGTGATTATACCCATGAGGCTGAAAAACTATGGCAGAAATCATAAGAAACCTAAAGAATATTCATCAAAGCGGGCTTTTTACCGTGCCTTAAGCCTTCTAATAAGCGGATTGAACCTTCCTTTCATGATTTTGGGATTATTCGGTTATCTCACTTTATTCAGGAGAGCTGAGACAAGAAGTATAAGGAGGCTGGTCATTTTAAGAAGGACGACTGCTGTGCAGGTTTGAACCAGTCCTAAGACCGGTGCATATGGTATAGCTTGAATTGTGAATTATAAATTTCTAAAATATATTGAAATGATTAAAATATGACACATCAGTATGCAAAATCAATTCGTAAAAAGCTGCGGGAGCCGGCCGGTCTTGCACATGAGCGCGAATTGAGCGGGCACAGGATGACGATTTACTTGCTCAAAAAAACCATTGCTTTTTTAAAAGATATGCTTTAATTTAATTTTGTGTTTTGAAAAAAATCTTAGAAGAATATTTCTTTTCCGGTTGGCAGGGTGCAATTTTTCCGCCTTTACCCACTCTGTTTTGCCGAATATCTTCAGGCAACCGGCAATAATGAAGCTGCAAATATCGTTCTTGGCTCCCCGCAAACTGTTTCGCAAACAATCCATGAATTTCTTTGTGAGGAACTCCGCCGGTATTTTTTTATAGGAGGAATGCCCGAAAGCGTAATCGCTTATGTTGAAACCGGGTCAATGCGGGAATCTTTCGAGGTGCAGGCGGAGATCTGCGATACCTATCGGCTGGACTTCTCGAAATATAGCCTGCATCTCTTCCTGGAAACGTATAAAAATTCTCCAAAAGGCATCGTGTTTTCAATACGCCCTTATGCTGAACCGGCAGAAAAGAATATCGTGTTTATGCCGTTGTATTTTGCCTTTTCGGCTACACGGGAAAGTAGCCGCTGGACGGCTTCATCGTCTGCATGATATGAAAACAGAGGTAATTATATATGATTATGCGGACTTGAATGTTCAAATAACTAAATCATAACCTTTTGATATGATTGACAAGTTTTTTTCGGTTACAGTGCCGCGAAGCGGCATAACATAGCTTTTTACGATATCATCAAGAATGGAAAATAAAAATGGATATTGAACAATCTTTTGAGATACTTGAATTGGACCGTGGTGCATCGACAGATGAGATCAAACAGTCCTATAAAGATATAGTCACTGTTTGGCATCCTGACCGGTTTTCCAACAATCCCCGTCTGAAACAAAAGGCTGAGGAGAAATTGAAAGAGGTGAATGCAGCATATGACACATTGAAATCCTATCTGTCCTCAGAACAACGGATGAAGCCAAAGCAGGAAAAGGCCCAACCAGATGCCGCACCATATGATAAAACAGAAGCTGTGGTTGAAGCGGGCACAGGCATTGCTTTAAGCCTGTGGTCCTATCTTTCTTCATTATTTCAAAGTGTGGTGACAGATGTGAAGACTGGGATGGAGCAAGGGAGGTTGGACCAATCGCAAAGAGGCGCCGGTTGCGGCGGAAGAGGCAGAAGAAAAGACAAAGGTATGGGAAGGTGTGGTGGAGGTAGAGGAAAAGGTCGTGGCTGATCATTTAAATCGGTGATAGGTAAAAGATATGCACATAAAGGATTGGCCTGTTTGGCTCCCTACAAACTGCTTCGCAAACAATCCATGAATTTCTCTGCGAAGAACTCCGCCAGTTTTTCTGTAGAATAAAGCGCGCAAGGCATTCTAATGGAGATATCGTAGCTTGCAATTTCATACTACTCTATGGGACAAGCGCCGAATGCAATGATGAATAATCTCAGGCAATTCATCAGTAAAATATTCAGTCCCATGTATTCTGTTGCTTTTACCAAACAATCCAGCATAGGTGATGAGATTGTTACCACCAACACTAATCACAAATACGAAATACTTTTCCTTATACCATTCAAATATTATTTCACCATCTGGTTCAGTTGAAATGTCTGGCCTTGGCAAAGAAGGAGGAATCATTCTTAGCAACTTACGTGCTTTGGAATATGTTTCACGGGATATCGGCATAGCTCCGTAACCATCCCAGTTTGCTTCTAAACATTCCTCATATACCTTCTCAAGCTCTTCGAGCGCAAGATCTGTCCAATCGATTATTCCTTTTAAATCTAATGGAACAGTTTTTCCGGCAATGTTGGTTGTGTCGGAATAAGCCTCTTTCTGTGTAGAAAATGTGTTGCGCTTACCAACAATCGTTTGTAATGACAAAAAGCCAGCCAAATCCGTCATATTCCGGTTGCCATCTCCCGCGCCCATGTCAGGATCGTAAACGCTATTGCCTGTGCTTAAGGCTTGTTCCATCAATCCTCCAGGTATTTCACAAAATTCAAAAACTCGTCACAAAACTGTTCATATCCATCTAAGGGCTTGCGCAAAAATAACTTCCTTATGCTTTATTGAGCAGTTAAAGGCAATGGCCGGTCTTGCGGTAGTACACTATAGCTGCATCCCCTGCGCCTTGCATCTCCGGCAAACTCAACAATCGCTCAATTCAGATGATATACTCCTCACCAATTACTGAGGGGTCGTAAAGATCAGGAAAGTAATAGGGAAGAACACCAATCGGCAGCCCGATCGTTAACGGTGCACGGTGGCTTTGTGACTGCAAAAGACCGTCTTTGATCAGCGCGCTGACGATTCGGCGTGCATTGCGCTCGCTCATGTTCAGGATCTCAACGGCCATGCCTCTTGGTATGGCGCCCCGCATAAATACGGCTCTGAGTAATTTTGCCGCCTCAATCCGCAAAGGCTTTTTATCATGTTTGGCCCGCGTTTCCACATACCAGTCGATCCGGGTTTCGATCTGGTCAAGCCGCAGCAAGCCTTCCATGAAGCGTATTTGATCCAGGCAAATTTCAAAGAAAAACCTGCAAAAATCCGCCAGCAGGTCATCATCAAAATAGTGAGCGCCATTTTGTTCATCCGGGGAATCAGTGGCCCACAGCTCAAACATATACTGCTTTTTATTTCTTGATAAACCTCGGGACAAAGACCACAGATTGCTTTTGTTAACGCCTGTCCTGGCGAGATACAGCCCTGAGAAAAGGCGGGCAACCCTGCCGTTTCCGTCCCGGAAGGGATGCAGCCAGGTCAGCCGGTGATGACTTGCCGCCATCGCGATTAAACGTTCGTCACCATGAAATTGATCCGGGGTATAGCTTTGGGCAAAGGTTTTGAGCAATGCCGGCAAATCCTGATAGTGCGGCCCATGAAGTGACTGGCCATCCACTGAGACATTGACATCCCGGATTTGGCCCGGATTGACTGGCGCCCTGGAAAACCCTTTGGGGGTGTGGGTGTACAGATGTTTTTCCGGTAAGTTGGCATAGAACGCGGCATGAATTTCAGACAGGAACTGTTGGCTGCAGATATTGAGCTTTTGCGGTGTATTCACAAGTTCCATAAACCGCCTTTCGGTTTCTACATGGGCGGCACACAATTCCTGCGCGTATTTTTTTTCAGGATCCTGAGAAAATTTCTTTTGTAAGGCCATGCTGATGTCCGGGATAGTTGTTTTATGGCCTTCAATAAGATTGCTGTAATAGCTGTTGATGAGTCGGAGCTGGTCACCAAGCACAATGGCGGTCTCTGTGGCCACCTTGCCCGCCAGCCCGGCAGAGGCCGCTATGATTTCCTGTGCCATATCCTTTAAGTGGCCTATATTGCTATTCCCAGGTAAAAGAGGCGTTAGATAATAAGCGGGACTCTTGCTTTTTTTGGCCGGTTTTTTGGCCAGTTTGCTTTTTTTCATAATGTGCTATTAATTAACATTAATTTTCTATTATAGCAATTAAAATTTTAGCTTTTTTGATAAATATTGGCCGGTTCATTGGCTGGTTGAAACCATGACCGTTCGTGCAGGACGTTCAAAACTCCAACATGTAAGAAGACAAGAGAATGCGCAGAAGTTAATTGCATATCTGCATCAACGGCCTATCATTACAATTAAACTGGTTTCCGAATTATTGGGAACGCAGGCAAATACAGCAAGTAAATTAGTTGCCGATTTTTCAAAATTGGGAATATTACGAGAATTAACTGGTCGTCGAAGGAACAGGTTGTTTATCTTTGATGAATATACCAGAATATTTATCGACTAAAGTCATAACAATGACGTGCACAGGAAAAATTTCAGGCGTTAGAAATGCCAAGCGCTTCATTACAAGCTGTAATGTAGTAATTTGCTTCTTTAGAGTCTTTAAATTTCAGAAGATATGGGAGCGCCTTGTTATATTCTCTTAAATTCATATAACTGATCCCAAGGCATATATTAAGCTGCTCGCTTTCCGGGAAATGTTCGACTCCTTCTGATAGTATTTTAGCCGATTGTATGTATTCTCCCATTTTCTGTTTGATTATACCTAAACCAAGAAAAGAGCGGTGATCAGGATAATAGTCCAGCGATTTTTTGTATAGTCTTTCAGCAACCCTGTCTTTATCCTTTATAGCTTCTATATTTGCATAATCTCCATAATCGAATGTCATTCCAAGTCTTGAGAAGAAATCTGCATGCATTTCGTAAAGTTCTTTATCATCAATTACTTCAATTTCATCTGTAAAACCTGCAAGATTTTCATAGTAATTCATCCTGAGCTTTTGCCCGAAAGACAGTATCATATCCTGAGACAAATCAGGGTCGCTTTGAAAATATATGATGTCTTCTATGTGTTTTAACCAGATATCGTCTGTAATTTTACATCTTTTTTTAAAATCTGAATAAAGAGCTGTTCCGGGGAATATATCAAGGATGTAGAATATAATGCTCAGGGGTTTGATTGCATGAATTAAATCGATGGTATCCTGAATTGTATCCCAGCTTTCTCCTTGGCACCCGTAAATAAAGTAGGCTCGGGCCATAATGCCGTATTTAGGAGTCAGCGCAAAAGCTTTTTTTATTTGCTCTGTTTTAATACTTTTGTTCAGAATTTTTCTTATTTTTTCAGATCCGCTTTCCACACCATAACTGATCTGAATGCAGCCGGCTTTTCTCATCCAGTAAAGAACTTCATCGTTCACATAGTTTACGCGGGAAATTGCCACCCATACTATTTTTAGTCCTCTATCCAGAATTTTTTTGCAGATTTCAATTACTATGTCTTTTTTGAGGGTAAAGGTATCATCTGAAAAATAAAAAAAAGTTATTCCTTTTTTAAAGAGAAGTTCAAGCTGATTTACAAAATAATCCGGGGAGTGAAATCTTACTTTATGTCCCCAGAACTGAGGAGAACCGCAAAAAGTACAGTTTCCAGGGCATCCTCTGGTCAAAGAAACATGCTGATAGTTAAAATACTTTGCCGGCATCGGCAGTTTGTCAAGGTTATGTATGATCTCAGCGGGCTTTGTTTTTACAACTTTGTTCTTTTTTCTGTATGCAATGCCTTTGATGTCCTTGATTTTTTTATAGTTATGTTTTTCTATACATTTTATCAAATTTAAAAATGTGTATTCTCCTTCACCTAATACCGCGTAATCAATTTCTTTGAAGTGCTTTAATAAATGCTTCCATAAAAAGGTGGTGCCTATTCCGCCAAAGACAATTTTTACTTTTGGGTCGATTTGTTTTGCAATCCTGGCGATTTCAATTCCACCCCATCGATTTGCATGCATTATCGAAAAACCGATTACATCCGGTTTTTTTTCAATCAATGTCTCTTTGATGACATCATAGGATGTTTTATTGACCTTATGCCAGTTCAGTATTTCAACATCGTAATTGTTTTCCTTTAAAACAGCACCCACATAATAAACCCCCAGGGGTATAAAACTTATTTCTTCTTCATGAACTCTATCTTCAAGAAAATAGGGGTATATGAGTAATATTTTCACGTTGTAAGCGCTCTAACTTTATAATTTAGTAATAGTTCACCACGGATTTTCACGGAATTACACTGAATTATCAAAATACTCTTCTCAACATTTCGAACTTCTCTGCTCCAAAATTGAACAATAACCCCAGTCTCAATCGAGTTGTTTTAAGATAATTGATCAATTGGGCTTCATCCTGATTTTATAGCTCAAATCTTCATATAGTAAATTGCTCATTGTTTATAATTTTCAGTGAAACTCCGTGTTGTTCCGTGGTGAGCATTCTTTACTTTTTGTTTTTATGATTGGCTTCAAGCATTCTGTTATGAAGGCGTTCAGATCGAATGCAGAAGGTTTCCAGTTTTGCATTTATCAACTGAGGGAAAGGGGAGCCGTCACTTTCAATGGCCAGAAACGGCAGGTCTTCTATATCCGTGAGTATATGCCGGAGTTGTTTATTTTTAGAATCAGTTGCGAGCTTTCCTTCCCGGTTCATAGTGACGTTAAGAATAGACTCTGAAAGGCGGTTGGGCATACAGCCAAAAGGACCTATGGCTATTACTCCACAGACATGGGATGCAACTTCGGTGAGAGCGCCGCCCACCGTCAGAATGGCTTCACCGGCCAGATATGGAGAAATATAAGGCGAAGCGTTGTTAATTATTGATTTCATATCGAGCAGCTCTGCGTGAACAAGCCCTGAAAGCGACAGTATTGATTTGATACGCTTTTCATATTTTGACATGAATTTCTTTTTGATCATGAACTCCAGCTTTTCCAATTTAGACATTTTGTGGTCTGAATAATTATTTTTCAGAATATAGTCAGCATATAAAATCCACTCTGCCACCGGCGTACATATCGCTGCAAACCCTCCTTCTGCAAGGCGTTCAGTCAAATATTGACGAGAAATATCATCTCTTCTGACAAATATTTCACCTGAAAGCGAGATAGTTGGTACTTCTTCTACGGGCCGCTTTAATGGGATCTGGCTGAACCGTTTAGCAGTTATGGAAAGTTGTTTTTCAAGCTTAGAGAAGTCTCCTGTCTCCAATTTTGCCAATATCTGTTGCCACTCCTCATTGAATATTTTAATAGCTACTTTCGTGTCTGCCGCATTAGCCAGCATCATGGATCTGATATCTTCCATTACATCAGATACGATTACAGCACTCCAGGCGTGAAGCTGAAAATTGCCGCCCATACCCGCGTATGCATTCTCTGATGATAGCGAAAACATAGCGACATCCGCAAGCTCAAGTCTTTTTACCAGATCTTCCATAAATATTTGGTACTGGCCGAACCGGCACGGTCCGGAACCTGTGGGCATAAAGTATACAAGAACCTCACCATTCTGCTTTTTGTTGCGGATGTAATTGAGCAAAGTTCCTGTAGTGAGAATTAGCGGCAGGCATTCTTTACAGGACGTATTTGCGCGGCCAAGTTTAAGCACTGATTCATCAGAAGGAGGATGGGCTATTGTTTTAATACCTCTTCCGCGAAATATAGCTGCAAGCGATTCAGAGGCTATTTTGCCCATAGAAGGTATTAAAAGAGTTACACGCGGGTCAGTCATCGGGATTTTTTTGCCGGAAGATGTTACTACTTTTGCAACACCGTCTTCAATTATGGGGCGGGCTGGGGTAAAGGAGCTTTTCTTTAGTGTAATCATTTTATTTGCCATAAGCTGCCTGTATGCTGATACTATATCGAGAAAAGCTTCTATCCTGGTTTCAAGACCTGCATCTGCTGTATGGCTGTCAAGTTCAAGAGTTAGAGAGGGTTTTCGACCCATGTAATTCCTGAAATATCCAATTATAAACGAATCAGGACCGCATGAAAAGTTGGTAATATAAACGCCAAAAAGTTGGGGGTGCCTTTTTACTAGTTTGCTTGCTTTGAGAATTACTTGCCCCATTCCCCAGTACATATGGCGCTTTGTCTTTTCATTATCAAAAGGAAGAAAATCAAACGGTATTACGAGAACCCCCCTTGATGCCAGTTTGTTGGGAATACCCATGTGAGCTTCTTTAACGAATCCATTGTATGGTCTGGCAAATATAACAACTCCCGTCTTTTCCGGTTCAGATTCAAGTTTTACAAGCGCCTTCTTGCCAATATCCTTCATTTCATTCATGCATTCAATCTGTTGTTGCAGGGCCTTTTTGAAAGCCTTATCAGCTTCCTTGCGGCTGATTCCCATCTTTTTAGCGGTTTCAATTAGGGGGGGTCCGGCGTTTTCCAGACCTTTTGTTAAATTTATAAGGGGAGAAAGTAGTTTTGTCCCTTTTCTTTTAAGCTCTTCGAGTTTTTTACGGAATGTTACCTGAAGATAATATGTTTCACCCTGAACAAAGGGACAGACCTGCGAGCTTGAATGACCATTTGGAACATGAACCGCTTTGAAATGAGGCAGGAATATGAAATCAGGAGGATTTTCCATAGTAATCAGGGAGTAAAAAAAGCCATGAGACAGTTCAGCGGGGAAGCAGAAAGCTGTGTTTTTCTGATCAATTCCTTGCTTTGAAGTTGAATCCGGCATTACAGGTTCGAAGCCCAGTTCGGTAAAAAAAGTGGAGTAAAGAGGATAAAAGGTGTTGACCATAAAACTTCTGTTTATCCCGATTCTTCCTCTGCGCTTTTTTTCGTTTTCCTCAGGCAGTTTTGCACCGTATTTTTCAAATATCAGTTTTTGCCTGACGCGCACCAGATCCAGCTTTTCTACATCGTATTTTATTTTTTGCCGTAAGTTGTAATACTTGTTGCATGCCCCTCCAAATGGATATTTCTTGCCTTCAAGCCCGATCATTGCTATTTCACAACGCCGGTCGCATTTCTCCTTGCCGCCTTTGCAAATGAAAGATTTTCCGTGCGTTACCTCTCTATCTGCAAGTGTTCTAAGGTTAAAGTCTTTCTCCGCCATTAATCCTGTTTCAATTCTTTTTTTGATCTCAAGGGCAACGCCAAAAGCTCCCATAAGGCCAGGTTCCGGTGGAACGATTATTGGCTTGCCCACAAGTGCGGCCATGGCAAACGGAATCGCTTTGTTGTAACAGACTCCTCCCTGCATAAAGACCTTTTCCCCAACCTGTTTGTTGCCTTTTACTCTGTTTGAATAATTCATGCAGATGGAATAAACCAGCCCGGCGACAATATCTTCGTGCTTTACTCCTTCGTGAATGGCATTTTTTATGTCAGAGGCAATAAATGCAGCACACTGATCATTAAAATTCGGCGGATTTTTTCCCTTGAAAGCAATATCTGCAATATCTTCCATTTTTACGCCCAGAGTTTCATATGCAGATTCTTCAAGGAAAGACCCGGTTCCGGCTGAACATGCTTCGTTCATTGCATAATCAGAGGGCACAGCGTTTGTTATATAAGTGTATTTGGCATCCTGTCCTCCGATTTCAAATATGGTATCTACCTTGCGATCAAAATATACGGCAGCAGTTGCATGTGCGATTATTTCATTGATTACACCTTTAGTTAAGGCATGAAGGCCCGCTATTTGACGGCCGGAACCGCAGACACCCAGCCCAACGATTGATATGTCATCAGGATCAACCTTTTCTTTTATCTGGTCGAGAATGTTTTGATAACAATTGCGGGAAGCGCCTACTGGATCACCGTTTGTGCGCAGATATACAGATGCAAGCATTGAGTTGTTTTCTTTTCGCAGAAGAATAGCCTTGGTGGTGGTGGAGCCCACATCCAGGCCCAGTATGCAAACATCACCTGGTTTTATATTTCCCATCTCAATTGTTTTGAATTCTACCATGTCCTTGAAATTGAGGAGTGGAGAAAGTGTATCAAATGATGTAATTTTTTCCTTAAAAAGGTTTGCTATTCCGGCAAAAGAGGCGGTTTCATTGTTAAGCGCCCATAGTGCGGCGCCCATGGCTTCAAAATATGGCGCTTCCTCCGGAACTATAAGACCCGTAAGCTCCTTGTTCAGATATTCAATCATCATCCTGTTGCGCGCTGTTCCGCCGGTGATCATGATATTTCGTCTTTCAATCTTCTTCAGAAGTTCCAGGATTTTATTTGCCATCATTTTACAGAGGCCGGCAGTAACCTTGGATTTCGGGACACCTTTATTTGTTGCATGGGTGCAGTCTGACTTGCAGAATACAGAACATCGCCCAGAAACATGATGCGGATTTTCGGTAGCAGCCCACTGGGCTGCCTCTTCTATAGATACATTCATTCTGCGAAGCTGTTGAAGGAGGAATTCACCGGTTCCGGATGCACACTTATTACCTGTCACCACATTTGATATTTGTCCCAGTCCGTTTAAAACATATACCATAAATGTCTCTCCGCCTGCAGAGACAATTGCCGGGCATGAGATGTCATCGGGTTTGACAAACTTATATGCTAATTCAACAGCTTCGGGTTCGGGTATGGATGAAAGGTTTACAAACTTGCGGAACCTTCTTCCTGTTGCAGCGATCCTGTCAAATGATTTTAAATCGAAGTTTTTTAGTGCTGCAAGCAGAGTTTGCTTTGGATCTCCTTCGTGGGTGTGAAGTGAAAATTTGACTATTCTTGGCTTGCTCTCAGACTTTTTCATTGCCATGTGGACAATGGACACAGTGGAAGCTCCGAGACACAGGCCAAGAGAGTTTATTGTATCTGTACCTGATATTTCAGTTTGCTGAATAATTTGTTCCTCTAAATTGTTATTTTTTTTATACATGATTGTCCGCCCCAAAAATTTTATCTTATTTTATGCGAATGGTTTCCCCAACCTTAATACGACGGCCAAGTGTGTTCTGAGCCATATAACCTACGATTAAAATCGTATGCTGTGGATTATGAATTTTATAGCGCAGGTGATGAAGAATTCTGCCGGCTTCGCATATTCCTGCAGCAGATATTACTATATGAGATTTTTTTTCACGCATCAGAGCCATTGATTCTTCAACAGAACCGATAAAATGAACTTTGTCAAATAAAAACGGATTTATACCGTTTTCCAGGAAAGCCTTATGTGTTTTTTTGTTATAAACTTCAGGATGTTCACCGAAAACTCTGGTTATTTTTGTTGCAAGGGGACTATCTACATATACCGGGATTCGAGGGACCTCACCCTCGTTATAAAGTTCGTGAACAACATATAGCAGTTCCTGGGTACGACCGAATGCGAAAGCCGGTATTAAGACAGAGCCTCCCCGATCAAATGTTTCAGTTATTACCTTTTTCAACTGCGGTTTTAAATCCTTGACAGGTTCATGCAATCGGTTCCCATATGTGCTTTCCATTATAAGCAGGTCTATATCTCTGTCTTCTTCAGCAAAACTTAAGGTTGGATTATTGAGAATCGGCTTGTTAAACCTGCCGATATCGCCGGTATAACAGATAGTATAGTTGCGGCTGTTTTCTCTGACTTTAATTATGCTTATTGCTGATCCTAAAATATGTCCTGCGTCGTAGAATGTGCAGATCATATTATTCCCAATATGCACGGGAAGCTTATAGGGATATCCGTCAAAATATTTGAGCGACTGCTCAGCATCTTCTATAGTGTAAATAGGATGGACACCTTCCAGGTGATGTTTTTCGATCAATTCATTAATTATCTCTGCATTCAGTTTATTTCGGTTTGTTTTAAGCAACTGTTTTATATTATTAATTTGACGTTTTGATAATTTTTTAGTGCGCTGTGATGTTTTTAATTGGTAAAGAGTTGAACGAACGGTTTTATAGTTTAGATAGTTTGCGTCTGATTCCTGAATATGAGCGGAATCCGGCAGCAAATATTCGCAGGTATCTGCTGTTGCCCGCGTGCATATGATGTGTCCGTTGAAATTTCCCTTGGTAAGCATTGGTATTCGACCCGAATGGTCTATATAGGCATGAGAAAGAACTATATTCGTGATAATCGTGGGATCCAATGGTAATATCCTGTTTTTCTGTTCACTTTCCTTGCGCCTTCCCTGAAACATTCCGCAATCCAGCAGTATCCTGTCATTTTCAGTAGTAATCAAATGCATTGAGCCTGTAACTTCACGAACTCCGCCATAAAATGTAACATGCATTGATGAAGACTCCTTTATTATTCCATGACAAGCGACCATTTAATATTGAAGCGGGGGATAGCTGAACGCCCTTAAAAATCTAAGAAATTTATTCAATTAACTGATAATTGTTGTTGCGCGCAATTATCTCGCCCCTCTCCACTGAGAATCCAACACCGGGAACACTGATCCCCAAACGCCCGGCTAATTCAGTAAGTGAAATCCCCAATTCGCGAACCGCCCAAAAACAGAAAAGGCTCCTGGCTTTAACCCTTTTTTGCTGTTTGCCTTTCAAAAAAATATCATCTACCTCTATATCGTAAATTTCAGCCACTCTCGCTGCAATCCCACCCAGATCATAACCCAGACGCTTTAATTCGTATTTCCGGTCAAATTTCTCATTGGCCTGAGAAAGTACATCGGCTACAAAATCCGATTCCCCCAATATCCTTTCATCACTCTTGATGTGATCCTGAACTTTTAAGCCATGCTTTTTTACTTCTGTCCATCCTCCAAGGCTTCGTATCAACCCGCCCCCGGTCAACTCACTTCGACGACCTTGTTCGAGACCAGACTCTACATAAGAATAATAATCTTTTTTTGCACGATGACCCGTGTCGTTAAAATAGCTGAGGACATAATCCACATCCTGCCATGAACGCTTTTTTCTACCCATTA